>NZ_RSAJ01000182.1 GCF_003933965.1 Streptomyces sp. RP5T | reverse complement strand
GTTGTCGCCTGCGGCGGCCGGGACGCCGTTCCGCCTGCGGCTGCGGAGCGGTTACGCGGGGCGGCGGGCCTCGTCGACGAGGAGGACGGGGATGCCGTCGCGGACGGGGTACGCCAGGCCGCAGTCCTGGCCGGTGCAGATCAGCTCGGTGTCCTGCTCCTCGAGGGGGGCGTGACAGGCCGGGCAGGCGAGGATCTCCAGGAGGCCGGCTTCGAGCGGCATGGGGGTTCCCTTCGGGGGCGGTACGGCTGCATGTGCGGATGTGCCTGGTCAGGGTACCGCCGGGGAGAGTTGGGCGCCGGGGTTGGGGCGAGGTCGGGGCACCTCGCCCCCGCACCGGGTCAGGCTCTGATGACCGCCAGCACCTCGTCCCGCACCTTGGCCATCGTCGCCTCGTCCCTCGCCTCCGCGTTCAGGCGCAGGAGGGGTTCGGTGTTGGAGGGGCGGACGTTGAACCACCAGTCGGGGGCAGCGATCGTGAGGCCGTCGAGTTCGTCGAGCCGGACGTCCTCCCGGCCCTCGTAGGCCGCTCTGACGGCCGCCAGGCGGTCCGCCTGGTCGGCGACCGTGGAGTTGATCTCACCGGACCCGACGTAGCGGCTGTACTGGGCCACCAGGGACGACAGGGGGCCCTCCTGGCCCCCCAGGGCGGCCAGGACGTGCAGGGCGGCCAGCATGCCCGTGTCGGCGTTCCAGAAGTCCTTGAAGTAGTAGTGCGCGGAGTGCTCGCCGCCGAAGATCGCGCCGGTCCTCGCCATCTCGGCCTTGATGAAGGAGTGGCCCACGCGGGTGCGTACCGGTGTGCCGCCGTTCTCCTCGACGACCTCCGGGACCGACCAGGAGGTGATCAGGTTGTGGATGATCACGCCCTCGCCGCCGTTCCTGGCCAGCTCACGGGCGGCCACGAGGGCGGTGACGGCGGACGGGGAGACCGGGTCGCCGTGCTCGTCGACGACGAAGCAGCGGTCGGCGTCTCCGTCGAAGGCGATGCCGAGGTCGGCCCCCTCCTCGCGGACCCGCTTCTGCAGGTCGACGATGTTGGCCGGGTCGAGGGGGTTGGCCTCGTGGTTCGGGAAGGTGCCGTCCAGCTCGAAGTACATCGGGACGGTGTCCAGGGGCAGCCCGGCGAAGACGGTCGGCACGGTGTGGCCGCCCATGCCGTTGCCCGCGTCGACGACGACCTTCAGGGGGCGGATGGAGGTCAGGTCGACGAGGGAGAGCAGGTGGGCCGCGTAGTCCTCCAGCGTGTCCCGCGCAGTGATCGTGCCCGTCGCGGCCGCCGATGCCGGGGCGCCCGTCTCGCTCCAGCGCTCGACCAGCTCGCGGATCTCGGCGAGGCCGGTGTCCTGGCCGACCGGGGCCGCGCCCGCGCGGCACATCTTGATGCCGTTGTACTGCGCGGGGTTGTGGGAGGCGGTGAACATCGCGCCCGGCAGGTCCAGCGCGCCGGAGGCGTAGTACAGCTGGTCGGTCGAGCACAGGCCGATCTCGGTGACGTCCGCGCCGAGGGCGGCGGCACCGCGCGCGAAGGCCCGCGACAGGGAGGGGGACGTGGGCCGCATGTCGTGACCCGTCACGATGGCGCTCGCCCCGGTCACCTGGACGAAGGCGGCGCCGAAGAGCTCGGCCAGAGTCTCGTCCCACTGGTCGGGGACGACTCCGCGTACGTCGTACGCCTTCACGAGCTGTGACAGATCAGCCACGGCCAACCCTTCTGAAAGTCCTGTCGGTCACCACAAACTACCCGCAGCCACTGACAGCGCGGGGTGCGGGAGCCGAGTGGAGGCCCGGCCCTCTGCCCGGCCCTCTTCTCCGGGCCGGAGGGGGTCAGGGCAGCATCCAGTCCAGGACGGGCGAGCTCTGCCCGACCACGATCAGGCACATCACCAGCAGCAGTCCCAGGCTCCAGGGCAGCACCTTGCGCAGCAGGTCCCCCTCGCGACCCGCGAGTCCGACGGCCGCGCAGGCGATCGTGAGGTTCTGCGGCGAGATCATCTTGCCGAGCACCCCGCCCGAGCTGTTGGCGGCGGCCAGGAGCTCGGGCGACAGCCCGGACTCGCGGGCCGCGGTCACCTGCAGCGCCCCGAAGAGCGCGTTGGCCGAGGTGTCCGAGCCGGAGACGGCCACCCCGAACCAGCCGAGGACCGGCGACAGGAAGGCCAGGCCCGCGCCCGCCGCCGCCACGAAGTGGCCGATGGTGGCGGCCTGTCCGGAGAGGTTCATGACGTACGCGAGCGCCAGCACGGACGTCACGGTCAGGATCGCGAACCGCAACTCATGGACGGTCGCCGCCCATTCACGCACCGCCACGCGCGCGTGCACGCCGAGCACGAGGGCCGTGAGGATCCCCGCGATCAGCACGAGGGTGCCGCCGGTGGAGACGACCGGCCAGGTGAAGACGTTGCCGCCGACCGGATCGCCGTCGGGGCTCACGACGTCGAGGAAGGCCCAGTCGTACGTCCGGGTCGCCTTCGCCAGCCAGTCCTTGACGGGCGGGATCTGGGCGACGGAGAAGATCACGACGATCAGCGCGTACGGCGCGTAGGCGCGCAGGACCTCACCGCGCGGGTCGCTCTCGTCGAGGTCCTCGCTGCGCGCGCCGGTCAGCACGGAGGCGCGTACGGTCTCGTCGGCCGCCACGCGCGCGCGGGGGACGGCGACCAGGGCGCCCGCGCCGGCCAGGGCGGCGCCGATATCGGCGAGTTGGGCGGAGACGTAGTTGGAGGCCGCGAACTGGGCGACGGCGAAGGCGACTCCGCAGACCAGCGCGGGCACCCAGGTCTCGCGCAGGCCCCGCTTCCCGTCGACCAGGAAGACCAGCACCAGCGGCACCACGAGGGCCAGCAGCGGTGTCTGACGGCCCACCACGGACGCCACGTCGTCCAGTGGCAGCCCGGTGACCTGAGCGAGTGTCACCACGGGTGTGCCCATGGCGCCGAAGGCGACCGGCGCGGTGTTGGCGACGAGCGCGACGACCGCCGCGCGCACCGGGTCGAAGCCGAGGGCGACGAGCATGACCGAGCTGATCGCGACCGGGGCGCCGAACCCGGCGAGCGCCTCCAGGAGCGCGCCGAAGCAGAAGGCGATGACGAGGGCCTGGATGCGGGGGTCGTCGGAGAGCCGTCCGAAGGAGCGGCGCAGGATGTCGAAGTGCCGGGTGCGGACGGTCATCCGGTACACCCACAGGGCGTTGACGACGATCCACAGGATGGGGAAGAGGCCGAAGGCGGCCCCCTGGGCGGCGCTGGAGAGGGTCTGGCCCAGCGGCATGCCGTAGGCGAGCAGGGCGACCAGAGCGGCCGCCAGGAGGCCGGTCAGGCCCGCCAGGTGCGCCTTCATGCGGACGCCGCCGAGCAGGACGAGGACGATCACGAGGGGCAGGGCCGCGACGAGGGCGGACAGCCCGAGCGAGTGCGCGACGGGTTCGAGTTCCTGGACGTACACGGGCGCCTCCCCGATTCCGTCATGCGGAAAGCGATATCTCACTTCGGCTTACGGAATGGTCGTGTCCGCGCCAACGACCCGTCAATGGGCGTGCGTCACCGAGCGAAACGCGCACCGAACGCACACAAGGAACGGGTCAGTTGTCGGGAGAGCGCAGGACCCGCAGATGGCCGCGGCGCGCGACCTCCATCGGGTCGGCCCGGCGGGCTCCGCCGGCCTCGGCGGCGCGCTCCTGCGGACGGGCCGCCTCACGCACGGCGTTGGCAAGCGCTTCCAGGTCGTCCCCGCTGGGCCGGGCGGGCGCGGAGCCGTCGAGGAGCCGGACGACCTCCCAGCCGCGCGGGGCGGTGAGGCGCTCGGAGTGCTCGGCGCACAGGTCGTAGCAGTGGGGTTCGGCGTAGGTGGCGAGCGGGCCGAGGACCGCGGTCGAGTCGGCGTAGACGTACGTCAGCGTCGCGACGGCGGGACGGCCGCAAGCGGTGCGCGAACAGCGACGTACAGGGCTCACGACGTTGGACGGTACCGCACTCTTGAGCGGGCCGCGACGACTCTCCCCCAGGTCACTCCACCGTGTCGTGTTGTGAAACGCCCCACACACCACACCGACCCCACCGCCATGACCTGCGTAGACATCCGTTTCCTAGGGGTCGGACAGCCCTGAATCCGGTCATCACCTGGTGCAAACCATGTCAATTGCCTTGGGGGCGACGGTCTCGGAGAGATACGGAATCGAGCCCAACCTTGGCTGGAATGGTCAACCACCGACATGCCGTACGAGGCGGCCGTACGCCGTTTCGGGTCGTGTCCGGGTACCGCGTGGGGGCCGGGCGCGGGAGGTCGGCGAGGATTACCCTTCACCAGTGATGGAGAACCCCGTACCGCCCCCCGCCACCGGCGCCGGGCCCCGCCGCCGTGATCGCCACGGACGAGGCATGCGCGGCCCGATCGCCCCACCGCAGGTGCCGCTCGCCGCGAGCCGGGCTGAGGCGTTCGCGGACCTGGTGCAGGACTCCGTGGAGCGCCTGGAGCGACGCTGGCCGCAGCTCGCCGACATCGATTTCCTGGTCCTGGAGGTCCCCCGGCTGGACGGACAGTCGTGGAACGACGAGGCGGTGCCGCTCGGCGGGACGATTCCCGCGCGTGAGGGGCGCCCCGCGCGCGTGGTCGTCTACCGGCGTCCCGTCGAGATCCGCACCAAGGGGCGCGACGAGCGGGCGGCGCTGGTGCACGAGGTCGTCGTGGAGCAGGTGGCCGAGGTGCTGGGCCTGACTCCCGAGACGGTCGATCCGCGGTACGGCGAGGACTGAGCCGCCCGCGGATCGCCCCGGGCTACTTCTGCAGCACCGACAGGTCCTGGTCCGCCTCCGGCACGGCCACCATGCCCCGGTCGTCGGGAAGGGTCTGGACGGTGAAGCCCGGGACGCCGTCCTCCGTCGCCGCCAGGGTGCGGGCGCCGTAGACGGGGCCGCCCGAGACGTGCTCCACCGTGAGGGCGTACGTGCCCTTGAGGCCGGTCGGGGTCGGTGCCTCGACGTTCTGCGTGGTGCCCGCCTTGAGGGTGAACGTCTTCGAGACGGCCTCGCCGCCCTCGCTGCCCGCCGAGGCCGTGACCTTGACGGTGGCCCCGCGCGTGGGGGCGGTCAGGGAGAGCGTGGTGCCCTTGGCGCTGTTGTCGGCGACCGTCGCGCGCGTGCCGACCGGGCGCGTGGCCGGGATGAACGCCGTCTCCTGGTCGTCGCCCTTGCCGCGGACGACCCGCAGCGCGGCGACCACCGGCACGGAGGAGTCGGTGGGGGTGAGGACCAGCGAACCGGCCTCCCCGCGTGTGATGTCGCCGAGGTCCGCCGAGGCCGTCATGCCCGCCTTCACGTGCAGCGTCTCGTTGCCCGCGGGGGTGATCGAGCCGGACGGGGACGCGAGCTGCACCTTCAGGTCGGCGTCGGCGTCGCCGGGCGCGAAGGCGACCAGGCGCACGGCGGTGGCGTCCTTCGGGATGCCGGGCAGCACCAGGCTGCCGGACGGGTCGGTGGAGGCGGCCAGCCAGTCACCGCCGAGCTTGTCGTCCAGCGCCTGCACGGCCGCGCCCACCCGCCCGCTGCGGACGTTGACGTGGACGGTGAGGTTCTCCTGCTTCTCCTCGGTGAGCGTGGACAGCAGGATCGGGTCGCTGGAGTGCGGGGCGACGGTGATGCTCTCCCCCAGCGTGGAGTCCAGGGCGCCGTCCTTGCCGTAGAGCTCGATGTCGACGACGGCGGCGGAGTCGTCGGGGTTGGTCAGATGGACGTAGTCGGTGCGGTCGGCGGCCGTGCTGGCGCCCGGGAACCAGAACTCGGTGTCGGGGGCGGAGCAGTTGACGCCCTGGAGTCCGCGTCCGGAGCCCGCGGCGACCTCGGTGGTCTCCTGGACGGTCCAGCCGGGCGCGAACTTCCCCTCGGCGGTGCCGACGAGGGCGGGTGCGTCGCCGCCGGAGGTGTCACCGGTGGCGGGCTTGCCGGGCTCCGCGGGTTCGAGGACCGGCTTGCCGGCCTTCTTGCCCTTGCCCTTGCTGTCGCCCTTGCCGTCGGACTCCTCGGCGGCCGCCTGGAGTTCGGCCTTGCCTCCGCCGTCCGCGCCCTTGGTGACGGGCGTGAAGGACGTGTAGGAGGTCTCCGCTATGTCGGAGGTGCTGGGCGACGGGCACAGCAGGCTGGTGCGCTCCACGGGCAGCTCCGCGGCCGTCCCGGCGGTGCCGGCGGCCTGCGGTGAGCTGAGCGTGGCGAACCCGGTGACGGCGGCGAGCGCGGCGGTGCCGGCGATGAGGGACACGGTGGTGCGGTTCACTGCTGACTCCCGTCGGGGCGCTCACTGCCGGGGGCACCCGGGTGCTGCTGCGCCGGGTCGTACGCGGGGTCGTAGCCCTGGTCGTACTGCTGCTGCTCGTACTGGCCGCCGTATGTCTGGTCGTACGGCGTCTGCTGGTTCTGCCCGCCGTAGGCGTACGGGTCGTACTGGCCGCCCTGGTACGGGTCCGCCTGGTACGGCTGCTGGTCGTAGCCGCCCGCCTGGTACTGCTGGGCGTTCTGGTACTGGTCGCCGGCGTAGGTGTCGTACCCGGCGTTCGCGTGGCTCGGGGTGTCCCAGTCGCCGTAGGACTGCTGCTGCGGGACGGCGGCGGGGACCTCCTGCGCGGGAGCGGGGAAGTCCGCGGGCGCGGTGCTCTCCTCGGCCTCGGCCTCGGCCTGGGCGCGCAGCCGGCGGGCGCGGCGGCCCTCGCCCGCCACGGGCTGGGCGGGGACGGCCTGCTCCTCGGGAAGGTCGTCGTCGACGTCACGGCGGCGGCCGGGCAGGGCCATCACCACGAGGACGACGGCGAGGAAGCCCTGGATCCACAGCCACAGGGTGTGGGTGAAGGGGTCGTCGAAGGTGACGTCCAGCGTGCCGCCGGAGGCGGGCAGTTCGAAGCCCTGGGCCCAGCCGTCGACCGTGGTGGGGGTCAGCGGCTTGCCGTCCAGGGTGGCCGTCCAGCCCTCGTCGGCGGTGTCGGCGAGACGCAGGATCCGGCCGTCGGCGCCGGCCGGGATCGTGGTGCTGATGTCCACGGGGCCCGCGGCGACGGGGGTCGCGGTGCCGGAGCCCGACTTCGCGACGATCGTCGCGCGCGCGACCTCCTGGTCGACCCGCCACAGGCCGCTGCCGTCCTGCTGGCTGAGCCGGCTCAGGCCGGGGGTGGCGTCCAGCACGCGCGTGACCTCGCGGGGCGCGCCCTTGTGGACGAGGACGTAACGCACGGCGAAACCGCCGAGCTGGTCGGCCTGGTCGGCACCGGAACCGGCGACGAGGTTGGCGACGACCTTGTCCAGCTTGTCGTTCTCCCCGTCGGCCGCGGCGAGTTCGGCGTCGCCGAGGCGGGCACCGGAGCCGCGCACCAGCATGTAGCCGACGTGGGCGGCGGAGTCGCTGTCGAGGACGAGGGTGCGGGCCTGGTCGCGGGTGCCGCTCTCCTCGGCGACGAACGCGGGCACCTGTACGGGATCGCGGCGCTCCAGCGGTCCGTCGGCGCCGCCGATCATCCAGCCCGCGGCGACCAGCAGCGGGCCCGCGGCGGAGGCGAAGGCGATCAGGGCGGCGACCGGCTGGCGCCAGCCGAAGCTCTGCTCGGCCACACGCGCGCGTGCCCCGTCGGCGCCGAGCACGGCCGCGGCCAGCAGGGCGAGGCCGTAGACGAGGGTGGCGGGGCCCGCCCAGGTCGAGTCGTTGGACAGGACCGCGAAGACGAGGCCCACCAGGGCCACCACCCAGGCCGTCCAGATGCCGAACTGCCGCTCGGTGCGCAGCAGGGCGGCCAGCGCGGCCAGCACCACTCCGATGAGCATCAGTCCGTCGACGGTGCCGGGCCCGCCGGGGCTCGCCCCGAGCAGGTCGAGGGCGGAGGCGGCCGAGGAGCCGTACTCGAGGCCCGCCTGCTCGAAGAAACCGAACGGGAGCAGCGTCAGCGACCAGGGCGCGAGGACCAGCAGCGGAGTGCCGAACTGGGCCAGGAAACGCAGGCCGTAGGCGGTGATGTCGGTGCGGCGCACCACCAGCAGGCCGATGCCGAGGAGCAGCGTGATGGGCCAGATGATCGGTGTGAACGCGGTGGTGATCGTGAGCAGCAGGGCGAACGCCCAGGTGGCGCGCCAACTGCCACGCGCGCCCGTGCTGTTGGTCAGCCCGGCGGCGGCGACGCCCGCGCGTGCCATGAGCGGCAGCAGGACGGCGAGGACGGCGGTGCCGACGCGGCCCCCGGCGAGCGCACCGGTGGCGGCGGGCAGGAAGGCGTAGACGACGGCCGCCCACGCGCGCAACAGGCGGGACTCGACGAGCGGGCGGGAGGCGAAGTAGGCCGTGCAGCCGGCCAGGGGAACCGAGCAGACCAGCA
Organism: Streptomyces sp. RP5T; assembly: GCF_003933965.1. Lineage (GTDB taxonomy): Bacteria > Actinomycetota > Actinomycetes > Streptomycetales > Streptomycetaceae > Streptomyces. Next base: position 6,361 of record NZ_RSAJ01000182.1, on the reverse strand, counting down.
GGACCGTCAGGGCGAGCCCGGTCGAGCCGAACAGCACGGAGGACAGCGCGGCGATGACGGCCAGGTAGGGCGGCGCGGACGGGGTGCCGCCGGCACCCACCGCGTGCCACGCGTCCGCGTAGCGCGACCACAGCTCGCTCGCGTCGGCCGGGGCGGGCAGCAGGGCGCCGCCCGCGAGCGCGCCGCCGCCCAGGAGGTTGCGGCAGGCGACCAGGGCGACCAGCAGCAGCACCAGGAAGAGCACCGGCCCCGGCTTGCGGGCGATGCGCTTGAGGCGGGCGAACTGCTCGATCTCCAGGAACTCCGCGTCGTCGCCGCCGGGCCCGGACTCGATGCCGCCGCCGTGGCGCCCCGCCGTGGAGGCGTCGGCGTCGGAGCCGCCGAAGAGATTGCCCGCGACCTGCTCGACGGTGGCCCGCACGGTCGCGCCGGGCGGCGGGAACAGCTGTCTGAGCTCGTCCTTGTCGACGACCGGCTTGCCGCGCCTGCTCCGCCCGGCGATGATCCGCTCGGGCCGCAGCAGGGTGCCGAGGAGACCGCGGATCTCGTCGACGGCCTGTCCGGGGACCTTGCCGACGAGGTACGCGACGGTCCGCAGCAGGGTGCCGACGACCAGCCGCACCAGCACCCAGGGCAGCGCGGCCGCGCGGGCGTTGACGAGCAGGGTGTAGGCGGCGCCGGCCTTGTCGACCTTGTGCGGGGACGCGGTGGTGCGGCCCGCGCAGTCGACGGTGCGGCGCTCGCGGGAGGCCGCCTCGGCATGGCGTACGACGGCCTCGGGGGCGATGAGGACGCGGTGGCCGGCGGCCTGGGCGCGCCAGCACAGGTCGACGTCGTCCCGCATGAGGGGCAGTCGCCGGTCGAAGCCGCCGAGCTGCTCGAAGACATCGCGGCGGATCAGCATGCCGGCGGTGGACACCGACAGCACGGATCGCACGTGGTCGTGCTGGCCCTGGTCCTGTTCGCGGCGGTCCAGGCCCGTCCAGCGGCGGCCGGAGTTGGCGATGGAGACGCCGACCTCCAGGAGCTGCCGCTTGTCGTACCAGCCGCGGAGCTTGGGGCCCACGACGGCGACGTCGTCGCGGCCGAGCTCCAGTTCGTTCTCCACGACGCGCAGCAGCTGGGCCAGGGCGTCGGGTTCGGGGGCGCAGTCGTCGTGCAGCAGCCACAGCCACTGGACCGGCTCGCCGTGCGGCAGCTCCGGCAGGTCGTAGGCGTCGTCGCGCCACGTGCGCGTGACCGGGTCCCAGCCGCTGGGCCGCTTCAGGTACGGCAGCTCGTCCGGGGTCAGGACGGGGGCGGTGCGGGCGGCCTCCTCGACGGCCTGGCCGAAGCCGGTGCGCCGGGCGAGGTGCAGGACCCGGTCGGCGCCGAGGGCGTCGGTGACCAGCTGGGCGGAGTCGTCCGCACTGCCGGTGTCGGCGGCCACGGCTGACTGCACGGGACGCTCCTGGCCGAGCAGCCCGGCGAGCGCGTCGGGCAGCCAGCGGGCGCCGTCGTGGGAGACGAGCACCGCGGTCACCACGTGACGCGGGAACTCAGGAGTGGCAGCGTGGTCTTGGGCTGCCGTGTGGCTGTGCACGGACATCGAGGTACGGGCCCCGGTTCGGTGGACTGCGGTGGACGCCTGTGCCCCTGAGGGGGCGGCGAGGCGTCTCGGACGAGCGCCCACACTATCGGCTGGGCAGAACGACGGCCCGCCGCCTGTGGATAACCCAGGTGCGACGGGCCGTTCGGTTGCGTGCGAAAAGTGGGGCGGAGCCTGCCTCGGGTCAGACGGCGGCCTTCTTCAGCCTGCGGCGTTCGCGTTCCGACAGGCCGCCCCAGATGCCGAAGCGCTCGTCGTTGGCGAGGGCGTATTCGAGGCACTCGGAACGGACCTCGCAGGAGAGGCAGACCTTCTTGGCCTCGCGGGTGGAGCCGCCCTTCTCCGGGAAGAAGGACTCGGGGTCGGTCTGGGCGCACAGCGCGCGCTCCTGCCAGCCGAGTTCCTCGTCCGCGTCGTCGACCAGCAGTTGCTGCACCGTCTCGGTCATGTGCGCCCCTCGTCTGTCTTTCGCGTCCCCGTGTGACGGCCGTTACCGATTTCGGCTGAACGACACGAGTGAAATTACAAGTGTGCTGCTCCGGGCGAGTCAAGCCGAGATCTGCTATTGGGCCCCTTATTCACTCTGCGGAACCAAGGCCTTGCTGAAAGTGTTCAAATCGGCATAAACCTTGACAAGCAGATGAGACCCGAGAGGGCTGCCGATCCGCGCCAGGCCTTTCGGGCCTGCACCAGGAAGGACGCCCATCAGTTCGAACTCGTTCCGCGCGCACGCCGGGAAGTCACGGTGCACTCACGGCCCGTGCGCCCGGTTGTGCGCCATGTGTCCCGCTCGACGCCCGAACAAACCTTTCACCAGGGAGATGGACCGGATGAGGTGAAACATGTCCCACTTCCAGGGTGTCGAGTTGACAGTCAAGGTGTGAGCCGCTGTCCTTGTGGGCATGCTCGCGAACTTGGCACTCACCTCGACCCGCACGGCCGGGTCCCACGGTGCTGCCCGCGCTCGCTGTAGCTGTTGTTGCTGTTCCAGCTGTTGAGCCCATCGCGCTCCGGCTGCTCCTGAGTCCACCGTGACTCGGCTGCTAGTGCCCCGCCCGCACCCGGGCATTCCTGTCCTCCCGTGATCCGGGCGGACGGTACGCGACACCCAGCCACCCCCCACTCTTCGCCGAGGACCCACCGCACCCATGAACAGCGACAACGACCTCCAGATCGCCGGCGACCTCCTTGAGGTCCCGCACCTCCTCCAGACCCCCCGCGAGCACCCGGCCACCGTCGCCGAGTTCGTCGGACTGGCCCGCTCCATCGCCGCCGACCGCTCGCAGTGGGCGCACCTCGTCCAGTACGACGCGACGAGCCGCTGGTACCACCGGCTGCGCACCGGACCGGGCTACGAGGTGTGGCTGCTGTCCTGGGTCCCCGGCCAGGGCAGCGGGCTGCACGACCACGGCCGCTCCTCCGGCGTGCTCACCGTCCTGGAGGGCGCGCTGACCGAGCGCACCGAGCGGGGCACGCGCGCGCTGGGCGCGGGGGCGCAGCGGGTGTTCGCGCCGGGCTACGTCCACGAGGTCGTCAACGACGCCCTGGAGCCGGCGGTCAGCCTGCACGTCTACTACCCGGGCCTGACCGAGATGCCGATGCACACCGCCTGCACCGCTCCGGAGACCCACGACGAGGTGGACTCCGTCACCGCGTGAGCCGTTGTCATACCCGCCTGCAAGACTGGCTTCCATGCGAATCGTGGTTCTGGCAGGCGGCATCGGCGGTGCCCGTTTCCTGCGTGGTCTGAAGCAGGCCGCGCCGGACGCGGACATCACGGTCATCGGCAACACCGGGGACGACATCCACCTCTTCGGGCTGAAGGTCTGCCCGGACCTCGACACGGTGATGTACACGCTCGGCGGCGGCATCAACGAGGAACAGGGCTGGGGGCGGGCCGGCGAGACCTTCCACCTCAAGGAGGAGCTCGCGGCCTACGGCGTCGGGCCCGAGTGGTTCGGGCTCGGGGACCGGGACTTCGCCACGCACATCGTGCGGACCCAGATGATCGGTGCCGGGTATCCGCTGAGCGCGGTGACCGAGGCGCTGTGCGACCGGTGGAAGCCGGGGGTGCGGCTGATCCCGATGACCGACGACCGGGTCGAGACGCATGTCGCGGTCACGCTGCCCGACAGCGGCTCCGCCGCGGGCTCCGGCGAGCGCAAGGCCGTCCACTTCCAGGAGTACTGGGTGCGGCTGCGGGCGTCGGTTCCGGCCCACGCGGTGGTGCCGGTGGGCGCCGAGCAGGCCAAGCCGGCTCCGGGAGTGCTGGAGGCCATCGCGGAGGCGGACGTCGTGCTGTTCCCGCCGTCCAACCCCGTCGTGTCCGTCGGCACCATCCTCGCCGTGCCCGGCATCCGGGAGGCGATCGCCGAGGCCGGGGTGCCGGTCGTCGGCCTGTCCCCCATCGTCGGGGACGCGCCCGTGCGCGGCATGGCCGACAAGGTCCTCGCGGCGGTCGGCGTCGAGTCCACGGCCGCGGCGGTCGCCGAGCACTACGGCTCGGGGCTGCTGGACGGCTGGCTCGTCGACACCGTGGACGCGGACGTGGTCGGGCGGATCGAGTCGGCCGGCATCCGCTGCCGGGCCGTACCGCTGATGATGACCGACCTGGACGCGACCGCGCGGATGGCCCGGGAGGCGCTGGAGCTGGCGGAGGAGGTGCGCGGAGCTTGAGCGGGATGTCTGCCGACGGCTACCGGGTCTGGGCCGTGCCCGGTCTTCCCGAGGTGCAGCGGGGGGACGACCTGGCCAAGATGATCGCCGCCGCCGAGCCCGGCCTCGCCGACGGGGACGTGCTGCTCGTCACCTCGAAGATCGTGTCCAAGGCCGAGGGGCGCATCGTCGAGGCGCACGACCGGGAGGCCGCGATCGACGCCGAGACCGTACGGGTCGTGGCGCGGCGCGGGCCGCTCCGGATCGTCGAGAACCGGCAGGGCCTGGTGATGGCCGCCGCCGGGGTCGACGCCTCCAACACCCCCGCGGGGACCGTGCTGTTGCTGCCTGAGGACCCGGACGCGTCCGCGCGGGCGATCCGGGACGGCCTGCGGGGTGCCCTCGGGGTCGACGTCGGCGTCCTCGTCACCGACACCTTCGGACGGCCCTGGCGCGCCGGGCTCACCGATGTCGCGATCGGCGCCGCCGGGGTGCGGGTGCTGGACGATCTGCGGGGCGGGACGGACGCGTACGGCAACCCGCTGAGCGCGACCGTCGTGGCGACCGCCGACGAGCTGGCCGCCGCCGGTGATCTCGTCAAGGGCAAGGCCTCGGGACTGCCCGTCGCCGTCGTGCGCGGGCTGGCGCATGTGATGGCCGGGGAGCACGGGGAGGGGGCGCGGGCCATGGTGCGCCACGCGCGCGACGACATGTTCCGGCTCGGGACCTCGGAGGCGGTCCGGCAGGCGGTCACCCAGCGCCGTACCGTACGGGCCTTCACGGACGAGCCCGTGGACCCGGAAGCCGTGCGGCGGGCCGTCGCCGCGGCCGTCACCGCGCCGGCGCCGCACCACACCACGCCGTGGCGGTTCGTGCTGCTGGAGTCCGCGGACGCGCGCACGGGCCTGCTGGACGCCATGCGGGACGCCTGGATCGCCGACCTGCGGCGGGACGGGAAGTCCGAGGAGTCCATAGCCAAGCGGGTCCGGCGGGGCGACGTCCTGCGGAACGCGCCGTATCTCGTCGTGCCCTGTCTGGTCATGGACGGCTCGCACACCTACGGCGACGAGCGGCGGGACGCGGCCGAGCGGGAGATGTTCGTCGTCGCCACCGGGGCCGGGGTGCAGAACCTCCTGGTCGCGCTGGCCGGTGAGCGGCTGGGGTCGGCGTGGGTGTCGTCCACGATGTTCTGCCGGGACGTGGTGCGCGAGGTGCTGGGGCTGCCGGAGGACTGGGATCCGATGGGGGCCGTGGCGGTGGGACACCCGGCACAGGAGCCGCGGCCGCGGCCGGAGCGGGACGCGGGGAGCTTCATCGAGGTGCGCTGACGGACGCTCGTGGTGCCGAGGTGGGGTGCTTCGCCTCGGCATGCGCCTAGTCTCTTAGGACTCCGCCGGTTTCAAGGATTCCCCCGGTTCCTCTCGTATCCCAGGACTTCATTCGTGGCTGGACGTTTCACTCCGCGGCCCACGCGTACAACGGTGCGCGGCGGGGAGGTCGTCGTACCCGCCGCGCGCCGGGAGACGGTGGCGCGGGTGGAGGCCCCGCTGGTGCGGAAGTGGCGGCCGAAGTGGCCCGTCGAACTCGGGCTGGTGCTCGGGGCGCTGCGGCGGGGGCCCGGCGATCCCACCTTCCGGGCGCTTCCGGACGGATCCGTGTGGCGTGCCAGCCGCACGCCTGCCGGGCCCGGGACGCTGCGGGTGTGCATGTACGGCGGTGAGGTGCGCGGCGAGGCGTGGGGGCCCGGGGGCGAGTGGCTGCTCACGCAGTTGCCGGAGCTGCTCGGGGCAGCGGACGACCCTTCCGCCTTCGTGCCCCGGCACCGGGTCGTGGCGCACTCCTGGCGTCGGCGTCCTGGGTTGCGGCTGACGCGGACCGGGCTGGTGCTGGAGTCGTTGATCCCGTCCGTGCTGGAGCAGAAGGTCACGACCGACGAGGCGTATCGGGCGTGGCGGTTGCTGGTGCGGAAGTTCGGTGAGCCGGCGCCGGGGCCCGCGGCGGGCGGGCGGCTGTGGGTGATGCCGGCGCCGCGGACGTGGGCGTTGATCCCGTCGTGGGAGTGGCACCGGGCCGGGGTGGACAACAAGCGGGCCTCGACGATTCTGCGCTGTGTGCGGG
>NZ_RSAJ01000181.1 GCF_003933965.1 Streptomyces sp. RP5T | reverse complement strand
GGGCACGGGTGCAGGCATGCGTGATCTCCACGTGAGGTGTCGGGAGGGGACGAGGTGGTTCGGCCGTGGTGGCCTGGCCGCCGGATACCTGCGAGCAGGTTCGCGGGAGCGGTGCCGATGACAGTCCGGTGCGACGGAGCGCCGACTCGCCGTGACGTCCGGCGCGATTCCGGCGACGGCTGACACTGCGGCTCGGACGTCGGGCTGAGACGACTATCGGGCACCGTGGAGGGCCTGCCTAGCCCTCGTCCGATCGAGATCGGTCATGCGGATCATCCGGTTCCTGGATGCCGGGGTACGGGGAAAACCAGCCTGCGCGAGCGGTCAGCGTTGTCCACGTGGATGTGCCGCTCAAGGATCGTGGGGGAAGCCCCGTACAGCGGTCCGCTACCGCTCGCCGGACCCGTTCGGAGCCGGCACCTCCTCCAACCCCGGCATGCCCGGCCCGGACAGGCGAGCGAGCGCGAGACGCAGGAACGCCTGCGCGGCTGGAGAGGCCGGAGCAGGGTCGCGGTGGACCAGGGCCAGGGGCTGGAGCGCCTGCGGGTCGTCGAGGCGCAGGATGCAGTCGGCGTGATCGGCCGGGACGATCGCCTCGGCCGCCGGACGGGGTACGACGGTCACCCCGATGTCCTCGAACGCCAACGACACGAGGTCACCGGCGCTGCGCAGGGCGCAGACACCCCGGCGACGGGCCCGCGCGCGTTCGAACGCCGCGTCCACCTGCGCGCGCAGACCCGTGTCGGGAACGCATTCGAGGAAGCGTTCGTCGGCCAGCTCGCCCAGGGAGGTGACACCGACCCCGCGCAGCCGGTGCCGGCGGCCCACCACAGCCACCAGCGGTACCACGCTGAGCAGGTGGTACGCGATGCCCGGCGGCAACTGGTGCTCGTGCACGGCGACGACGGCGACCTCCAGTTCCCCCGTCAGGAGCTGGGAGGTGGCTTGCACACCGTCGGAGTCGAAGAGAGTGACCTCGACCGCGGGATAGGCCTCCTGGAACTCCCGCAGCACACCGAGCTGGTCGATGTTCCCTGCCGTGAGCGTCACCGAGCCGATCCGCAGCCGGCCACGCACGGGTCCGTCGAGCGAGGAGATCTCGGCGTTCATCTCCTGAACCGCCTTCAGCACGCGCCGGGCGCAGGCGACGAAGACCTGTCCGGCCTGGGTGACGCGGACGCTGCGACTGGTCCGCTCGAACAACCGGGCCCCGACCTCTCGCTCGAGCTGCGTGATCTGGTGGCTGAGCCCCGACTGACCGATGCGGCAACGGGCGGCCGCCCGGGTGAAGTTGAGCTCGTCGGCGATGGCCACCGCGTATTCCATCTGCCGCAGATCCATCGCATTCTCCGATCATTTCGTGCGTGTTTCAGCGTTGGACGCCGACGACATCCCGAGCACATGATGGTCAACACGAGCTGATGGGCTCGCCTTCACGAGATTCTGCTGTGCGGCCACCCAGGGGAATCAATCACGTTCTTCGCTTGATCGACCTTGCCACAGGGAGAGAGCCATGGCTACTGCAACGACGCAGTCCGACGGAACACCCGGGCAGCAGCCCGTGAGCACCCAGCCGCCTCCGGAAACCATGCAGTTCCCGGACACGCCGAAATTCCGGGGGTTCTTCGCGCCCTCACGGATCGAGGCGGACGTCTACGACCTGGAGGTCGAGGGGCGCATACCCCCCGAGTTGAACGGCGCCTTCTACCGGGCCGCCGCGGACACCCAGTACCCGCCGCGGTATCCGAACGACGTGTACATCAACGGCGACGGCATCATCCACATGGTGCGCTTCGACAACGGTCACGCGGATCTGAAGACGCGCTACGTCCGCACCCAGCGCTTCCAGCTCGAACGCCAGGCGCGCCAGGCCCTGTTCGGTGCCTACCGCAACCCCTACACCGACGATCCGTCAGTGGCCGGCGTCGACGACGGAAACGCCAACACCTCGATCATCTGGCACGCGGGCAAGCTGCTCGCGCTCAAGGAGGCGGCCCTCCCGTACGAGCTGGACCCGGCGACGTTGGAGACCAAGGGCGTCTACGACTTCTCCGGCCAGATCCCGGGCCGTACCTTCACCGCACACCCCAAGCACGACCCGCGCACCGGTGAGCTGATCGCCTTCGCGTACAACGCCAGTGGTCTGCCGGACAAGCAGATCCACATCCACGAGATCTCGGCGGACGGCAAGGTCACCCGCTCCCAGACCTTCGAGGTCCCCTACTCGTCGATGGTGCACGACTGGCTGGTCACCCGGGACCACTTCGTCTTCACGATCTCGCCCATGGTCGCCGACCCGGAGCAGATGAAGACCGAGGAACAGTACTTCGTCTGGGACCCGAACCAGGAGACCTACGTCGCGATCATCCCGCGGGACCAGGGGGTGAGCGGCATCAAGTGGTTCCGCAGCGAACAGCTCATGGAGACCCACTCCCTGAACGCCTGGACGGACGGCGACACCCTCGTCGGCGACCACTTCACCACCAGGTCCGGCTGGTTCTCCCAGTTCCCGAAGACGACCGTCGGCCCGCTTCCCGAAGAGCCGCCTTTCCTGCACCGCTGGACGTTCGACCTCACGCGGGGCGCCGCCCACTGGGACGACGCCAGCGACACCTACCACAGCGAGCAGCTCCTCGCCTCGCCCGGCGACATGCCCCGGGTCGACCCCCGCGTACTGATGGAGAAGAACCGGCACGCCTGGGTCGGCGGCTTCCACCCCGACCTGCCGAAGGGCGAGATCGGCCCGATGGGCCCGCCCTTCAACTCCCTGATCCACCGTGACGACAGCACCGGTGCCAGTGCCTACTGGAGCCCTGGCGAGCACGGAGCCCCCGAGGAGCCGGTGTTCATCCCCAAGTCCGCGGACGCCGCCGAGGGCGAGGGCTATCTGCTGGCGCTGGTCGGCCGGCGCGACCAGATGCGGCACGATCTCGTCGTCCTGGACGCCCTCGACATCGCCGCGGGCCCGATCGCCACGGTGAAGATCCCCTTCCGGCTCCGGTACGGCTTCCACGGCACCTGGGTGCCCGCCGCCGAACTGGGGAAGTGAGCAGGCCCGTGCGACTCACCAGGAGCGGCCACGCCTGCGTCCGGCTGGAGCAGGACGGCGTCGTCATCGTCATCGACCCCGGCAGTTACTCCGACCCGCACGCCCTCGACGGTGCCCACGCCGTGCTCGTGACCCACGAGCACGTGGACCACTTCGCCGAGCCCCTACTGCGCGCGGCAGCAGAAGCCGACCCCGGCCTGCGGATCTGGGCCGACCGAGCAGTCGCGGGCCGGCTCGCCGGGCTCGGCGGCGGCCGGGTCACGGTGGTCGGCGACGGGGACGCCCTCGACATCGAAGGCGTGGGCGTCGACGTGCACGGAGAACTTCATGCCGTGGTCCATCCCGACCTGCCGCGGGTCACCAACGTCGGCTTCCTCGTGGGGGACGGCGACGCCACCGTGTTCCACCCGGGCGACGCCTTCACCGTGCCCGCCCGCCCGGTGGACACCCTCCTGCTGCCCGTGCACGGCCCGTGGTCCAAGACGGGCGAAGTCATCGACTACGCCCGTGAGATCAAACCCCGCAGTGCCGTGTCGATCCACGACGGCGGTCTCAGTGACAGCGGGAACGCGCTGGCCGACCACATGCTGGAGATGTGCCTGCGGGACATCGGGACCGACTACCGGCGTCTGGCCGCCGCAGCCGGAATCGAGCTCACCTGATGGCCGCGTCGGCACGGACACAGAGCCCGCCCATGGGGTGGCTGGGTCTTGAAGGGCGCGGTGCGCTCGTCATCGGGGCCGGCGGACTGGGCAGTGCCTGCGTCCAGGGGCTGGCGGAAGCCGGGGCTCGGCTGACGGTCGTCGACGCGGACGAGGCCCGCCTCAAGAGCCTGCGCGACGATCCGGCCTGCGCGGCCGCCGTCGTACGGACCGTCACCGCGGACCTGACCTCCTCCGAGGCCTGCGAGCGGGCGGTCGCCGAGGCAGCCGGCGAACTCGGTGGTCTGGACGTGCTGGTGCACGCCGTGGGCACGAACGACCGGCGTCCCGTCGTGGACACGCCCGACGAGGTGTGGGACCGGATCCTGACCCTGAACCTGTCCAGCGCCTTCTGGACGGGACGCGCCGCGGGTCGGCTGATGCGCCGGGCCGGACACGGCAGCATGGTGTTCTTCTCGTCCGTCTCCTCCCTGCTCGCCCACCGCCATCACGGCCCGTACGCTGCCTCGAAGGGCGGCCTGGACCAGTTGGTGCGTGTCATGGCGCGTGAATGGGCAGCCGACGGCATCACCGTCAACGCCGTTGCCCCGGGCTACACGGAGACCGAGCTGACCCGTGCATACCTGGCGAAGCCCGGCATGCGGGAGGTGTTGACCGGCCTGGTTCCCGCTGAGCGCCTCGGACAGCCGAAGGACGTCGTCGGAGCCGCCCTGTTCCTCTCCTCGGCTCACGCCTCGTACATCACCGGTCAGGTCCTCTACGTGGACGGCGGCCGCACGCTCGTGTGACCCCCTGCCCTCTTTGGCCGAACCCGGAAGGGAGTGCGGATGCCCGCACGCATCGCCGGCCGCCTGCCCGGTGAACTGGACGAGCAGCAGGCAGAGGTGTACCGCGCCATCACGGGCGGCGCCAGGGCCACGGGGCGGCAGGTGTTCCCCCTCACCGACCAGGAAGGCCGCCTCCGGGGACCCTTCAACGCGATGCTGCTCAGCCCGCCGGTCGGAATGGCGGTACAGGAGGTGGGGGCGGCGGTGCGCTACGCGTCGGTCCTGACCGACCGCGTGCGCGAGATGGCGATCCTGGTCGTCGCCGCCCACTGGAACAGCACCTTCGAGTGGGAGGCCCACGAGGCGGTCGGCCGTACCTGTGGCCTCACCGACTCCGAACTGAACGCACTGCGTGCGGGCGCACTGCCTGCCCTCTCGGACCCGGCCGAGCGCGCCGCCCTGCGCGCGGCGCTCGCGCTGGCCCGAGCGGGCGTCCTCAACGACCGGCAGTACCACCACGCGGTGGCCGAGTGGGGGGAGCGGGGACTGTTCGAGCTCACGTCCCTCGTCGGCTACTACGCCCTGCTCGCCCTGCAGTTGCGCGTTTTCGCGGGAGAAGAACCGGACGGCTCCTGCGCCCCACCCCAGACCGAAAGCGGGACACGATGAAACTGGTCACGTTCGACGACGGACGAGTGGCAAGGCTCGAACTCGAAGAGCGGCTGGTGCTCCCCCTGCAAGTGGCGAGCACGCGGGAGTACTTCGAGCGCGACGGCCGGGTGCCGGAGACAGGAGAGCGCCTGGACCTCGATGACGTGACGCTGCGCGCGCCGATCGTGCCGAAGAAGTTCTTCCACACCTCCGGCAACTTCCGCGAGCACGAGGACGAGTCGAAGAACGTCGACTGGTCCCACCCCATGCACAAGGGCATCGTCTTCTTCCAGAACGTCGACGCGATCGTCGGCCCTGACGAACCGGTGATCCACCCGGAGCACCTGACGAGCGAACTCGACTACGAGCTGGAGATCGCCGTCGTCATCGGCACACCCGGCAAGTTCTTCGGCGTGGACGACGCGCCCGACCACATCGCCGGATACGTCGTCTTCAACGACATCACCGCTCGCGACATCCAACGCCGCGAAATGGAGTCGGGCGTCTTCTCCTTCTGCAAGGCCATCGACACCTTCTGCCCCGTCGGCCCGTACATCGTGACCGCCGACGAGATCCCCGACGCGCAGAACCTCGACATGGAGCTGCGGGTCAACGGGGTGGTGCGGCAGAAGTCCAACACCAACCGGATGTCGGTGTCCATCCCGCACCTGGTCGCCTACCACTCCCCGCAGGGCTACAGCGCGGGCGACCTGATCACCACCGGCACCGTGCAGGGCGTGGCCGGCTTCAGCGGCGACCCGGACATGTACCTCAAGCCCGGTGACGTCGTCGAGGCCGAGGTCGAACGTCTCGGGGTGCTGCGCAACCCCATCGTCAGCTGGGAGCAGGGCCACGGCACGCCCGTACCGAAGAAGGTGGAGTGGTGAGACTCGGCGTCCTCGACGGGCGGGCCGTCGTGGTCCGCGGGGACCGGGCCGCGGACGTCCGATGGGCGTCGAAGGGGCGCTTGCCCATCGACCCGATGCTTCTGCTGGGGGAGTGGCCCCGGCTACGGGAGTGGGCGGCCGGACTGGCCGACGAGACCTACGACATCCCAGTCGACCCCGCCGCACTCGGCGCACCGGTACCGCGCCCCCGGCAGGTGTTCGCCATCGCCCTCAACTACCCTCCGCACGCCGCCGAAGCCGGCTTCACCCCGCCCGACGAACCCCTCGTCTTCACCAAGTTCCCGGCCTGCATCACCGGCCCGCGTACCTCCGTCGCCCTCCCGCAGGGCAAGGTGGACTGGGAGGCCGAACTCGTCGCCGTCGTCGGGCGGGACACGTACCGGGTGAGCGAGGACCGGGCCTGGGAGGCTGTCGCCGGTCTCACGGTCGGCCAGGACCTCTCCGAACGCGTCACCCAACTGAAGGGCAGACCGGCCCAGTTCAGTCTCGGAAAGTCCTTCCCGGGGTTCGGCCCCACAGGTCCCCTCCTGGTCACCCCCGATGAACTCGACGACCCCGACGACCTGGAGATCACCGGACTGCTCAACGGGGAGCCCGTCCAGCACGACCGCACCAAGTCCATGATCTTCACAGTGCCGGAGCTCGTCGCCCGCCTGTCGTCCGTCGTGCCGCTCTTCCCGGGCGACCTGATCTTCACCGGAACCCCGGCCGGGGTCGGCAACCGGATGAACCCGCCCCGCTACCTCACCGCGGACGACGAACTCGTCAGCCGCATCGAAGGCATCGGAGAGATCCGCCAGCGCTTCACGGCCGTACACCCCCGAAGGGACCTCCCATGACAGAACAGAGCATTCCCCGCCGCTTCGAGGGCCGCTCGGTCCTGGTCACCGGAGCCGGCACCGGCTACGGCGCCGAGCTCGCCGTACGTGCCGCCCAGGAGGGCGCCCGGGTCGCCGTCCACTACCGCAGCTCCGCGGCCGGAGCCGAGAAGACGGTCGCCCGGATCAGCGAGGTCGGCGGCGAGGCCTTCACCGTGCAGGCCGACATCGCCGTCCACGCCGATGTCATCCGCATGGCCGAGGAGGTGTTCGACCGTTTCGGCGGCCTGGACGTGCTGGTCAACAACGTCGGTGACGTGGCGGGCGACCAGATGTCCTGGCGGGAACTCACCGAGGAGTCCATCGACCACGTGCTCGCGGTGGACATCAAGGGAACGATGCTGTGCGTCCACGAGTTCGGCTCCCGGATGCTGGAGCAGGGCCATGGCGCGATCGTCAACATCGGCTCCACCGTCATCGTGCGCGGCAGCGCCCGCGCCCCGCAGTACGCCGCCGCGAAGTACGGCATCCTCGGGATCACCAAGTCCTACGCCCAGGCGTTCGCGCCGACCGTACGGGTCAACACCTTCGCCCCCGGTTTCATCGAGACCGAGATGCTCCTCAGCCGTGCGGACTGGAAGGCCGGCCGCCGTGAGGACATGATCGCCAAGACCCCGATGGGCCGCATTCCGGGCCCCGCCGAACTCGCCGGCACCGCCCTCTTCCTCGCCACCGACGACGCCGCCCACATGACCGGCGCGTACCTCAACGCCGACGGCGGCTTCAACATGATCGGCGCCTGACCCACACGGCGCGCACCGGCCCGAGCAACCAGAGGAGACGACCTCGTGTCACCTGACCGTGACCTTCTGATCGGCGGCAAGGAGATCCCGGCCGCCTCCGGGCGGACCACCGCCGACATCGGTCCCTGGACCGGCGAGCCCCACGCAAGGGTCGCCGCGGCCGGCCCCGAGGACGTGCGCGCGGCGGTGGACGCGGCCGATGCCGCCTTCGCCGAGTGGGCGGCGCTGGAGCCCTTCGCCCGCCGGAACATCTTCCTGCGCGCGGCCGACCTCATGGAGGAACGCGGCGAGCAGGTCGTGGAGTTGATGGCCGGCGAGGTGGGCGGGACCCGGGACTGGGCGTTGTTCAACATCGGGGTGGCCGCCGGCGCGCTGCGTGAGGCCGCTGCGGCGATCACCGCACCGCGCGGTGACGTACTCACCACCCAGGAGCCGGGCGGGCTGAGCCTGGCCGTGCGCGAACCCCTCGGTGTCGTGGCGGCGTTCGCGCCGTGGAACGCTCCGGTCATCCTCGGCACCCGAGCGGTTGCCGCCCCGCTCGCGGCGGGCAACACCGTGGTGGTCAAGGCGAGCGAGGACGCCCCGATCGCGTGCGGCCTGTTCGTCGCCGACCTGCTGCGCGACGCGGGCCTTCCCTACGGTGTCCTCAACGTCATCACCAACGACAGGGCGGATGCCGCGGACATCGCGCGGGAGCTGGTCGCGGATCCGCGGGTACGTGCGGTCAACTTCACCGGCTCGACCGGCGTCGGCCGGATCATCGGCACCCTCGCCGCCGAGCACCTCAAGCCGGCCGTACTCGAACTCGGCGGCAAGAACGCGGTGATCGTGCTGGAGGACGCCGACCTCGACCACGCCGTGAACGCCGCCACCTTCGCCGCGTTCATGAACTCGGGCCAGATCTGCATGTGCGCCGACCGCGTCCTGGTGCACAGCTCACTCGTCGATGAGTTCACCCGGCGGTTCGCCGAAAAGGTCGCCGGTCTGCCGAGTGGCGACCCCGGCCTGCCCGGCACCGTCATCGGCCCGCTGGTGGACGAAGCCGCGGCGCGGCGGGTCGCCGACCTGGTCACCGACGCGGTCGGCAAGGGCGCGCGCGTCCTGACCGGCGGTGGCAGGCCGCAGGGGGCCCTGCATCCGGCGACCGTGCTGACCGACCTGCCCGAGAGCGCGGAACTGCACCGCGTCGAGGCCTTCGGACCTGTCGTCTCCGTCAGGGCCTTCTCGGACGACGACGAGGTGGTGGCCTTGGCCAACGACACCGAGCACGGCCTCAGTTGCGGCATCCTCACCGAGAACGGCACCCACGGCCTGAAGGTGGCACGCCGCATCCGCACCGGCATCGTGCACGTGAACGACCAGTCAGTGGGGGACGAACCGCAGGCCCCCTTCGGCGGGTTCGCGGCCTCCGGTTACGGCCGCTTCGGGGGACGCTGGGGCATCGAGTCCTTCTCGAACACCCGCTGGGTCACCCTCTCCACCGAGCACTCCCCCTACCCCTTCTGATTCTGACGGCGTACGGCGCCTGCCCGCAGCCGTCACCACTGCGACCAGGGAGTATCCATGGCAACCTTCCGCTTCGACACCCGAGTCGCCCAGGACCCCGACCGCGTCTGGGCCGTCCTCACCGACGTGAGCATGATCCCGCAGTGGTTCCCGGCCGTGCAGGAGGCACACTTCGACGGCACGCACCGCCACCTGCGCGGGCCCGGCGGCATGGCGATGAAGTCCCTCGTGGTGACGAAGGACGACGAACTGCGCCGCTTCCAGTACCGGTTCGTCGAGGGCATGCCCCAGCCCATCGACTTCCACCTGGGCACCATCGACGTTCTCCCCGACGCGGGCGGCGCACGCGTGGTCTACAGCCAGGAGATCCTCCCGGACTCCTTGGCGCCCATCGTCGAGCAGGCCGTGGGGGAGGGGATCGAGGGCATCGCCCGGTACTTCGCGGCACATCCCTGACGTCCAAGAGCGGGCCGACCTCCCAGGGCAACCTGCGCGGCGCGGACATGTCCCAAACAGGCAATCCCTCATGTCTGCCAGGGGAAAGACCCGAACTCTGCTCTCGCGGTTCACTGTCGGCCACCTCGACGAAAAGGAGCCGCAACATGCCCGAGGAAGCAAGGTCGGAGTTCTGGAAGGGCCTCAAGCCGATCACCGACTCGGTGAAGCCCGACGCGCAGCCGGAGGTCTACCTGTCCCAGGTGGCCACCGACGACGACCGGTACTACGCGCCGCTCAGTGAGACCGTCGGATCACGCCCGCTGTGGATCAACGTCAAGGACAACTCCTGGGCCGACATCCTCTGCGCCAAGGAGGCAGGGCTCGTCAACCGGCACTACCACCCGCATGAGGTGTTCGCCTACACGATCTCCGGAAAGTGGGGCTACCTGGAGCGGCCCTGGACCGCGCAGGCCGGTGACTTCGTCTACGAGGCTCCGGGCGAGGGACACACGCTGGTGGCCTACGAGAGCGACGAGCCGATGAAGGCGTTCTTCATCGTCAAGGGACCGTTGATCTGGCTGGACGAGGACGGCGGAACCAACGGCTACTTCGATGTCCACGACTACATCGAGCTGTGCCGCAACCATTACGACAAGGTCGGCATCGGGGCCGACTACGTCAACTCCCTCTTCCGGTGACTCCGGTCCTTTCGCACGAACGAGGTTCCGATGTCACGTATACGTACCCGTGTCCGCCTGGACGGTGCAGCGCCCGAGGCCACCGAAGGCGCGGCGGCCCGCTATGAGAACCGGCTGCTGCTGATCCTCTTCCTCGGCTTCGGATTCGTCTTCTTCGACCGCCAGGCATTGCCCTTCCTGGCCCCGTTCATCAGCAAGGAGATCCACCTCTCCAACACCGAGCTGGGCACCTTGTCCGGAGTGCTGGCCCTCACCTGGGCGCTGTCCGGGCTGGTGGCCGGCCGTCTGTCGGACAGACTCGGCAGACGCAAACCGATCCTGATCACCGCGGTGGTCCTGTTCTCCTGCTTCTCGGCGGCGGGCGGGCTGGTGACCGGCTTCCTCGGCCTGCTCGTGGCCCGGGCTCTGATGGGTGTGGCGGAGGGCGCCGTGCTGCCGCTGGCGCAGTCGTTGATGGTGGAGGCGTCCCGGGAGAGCCGCCGTGGTCTCAACATGGGGCTGCTTCAGGGCTCGTCGGCCGGTCTGATGGGCGGAATCGTCGCCCCACTGGCAGTGGTGTGGCTCGCCGAGCTCCATGGCTGGCGGACGGCCCTGCTCGTGACGATCGTGCCCGGCCTGCTCATCGCGGCCTGGATCGCGAAGTCGGTCAGGGAGGTGCCGCCCGGCGGCCGGGCCCAGGTCGCCGCCCCCGAGGCCGTCGACATGGCGGCAGCCGGTCCGAAGCCGACGGTGCGCGAGGTGCTGGGGCACCGCAACATCGTCGTATGCATGGCGGCCGCGTGCTGCTACCTCACCTGGTTCATCGTCATCGTCACCTTCACTCCCACGTATCTGCTCACCGTCAAGGACTTCTCCTCCGGCACGATGAGCGGCGTGATGACCTGTCTGGGTGTGGGGTGGGTGCTGTGGGGATTTCTCACTCCCGCCGTATCGGACCGCATCGGCCGCAAGCCGACCATGATCGTCTTCTCCGCGACGGCGGCCCTGTGCCCGCTCGCCGTCGTGTACGTCAACGATCCGGTAGCGCTGGGCCTGGTCATCGTCCTGACCTACACCGGGCTCGGCTGCTTCACCCTGTTCATGGCGACGATCCCCGCCGAGACGGTGCCCCGTGGCGCGTTGGCCACTGCTCTTGGCCTGGTCATGGGGGTCGGCGAGCTGGCGGGCGGCTTCCTCGCCCCGGTGATCGCCGGGCGCGCGTCGGACGTCTGGGGTCTGCAGACCGCCATGTTCATCTCCACCGGCGGTGCCGTCGCCGTCGTCCTGCTGTCCTTCGGCCTGCGGGAGACCGCACCGCGGGTGCTGCGCCGGCGGGCCGAACGGGACGCCGCCGCGGTCACCTCCGGCCCGGTGATGTCCGGAGCGGCCGAATGAGAGCCGGGCAGCGGCGCATGAAGGCCGCCGTCTGGTACGGAGCCAGGGACGTCCGCATTGCCGAGGTGGACGTACCCGCCCTTCACCCCGGGGAGGTGCTCGTCGAGGTGGCGTACTGCGGCATCTGCGGCAGCGACCTGCACGAGTACGCCGACGGGCCGCACGCCATCCCCGTCGCCGAGCCGCATCCGGGCTCCGGCGCCACGGCTCCGCTCATTCTCGGCCACGAGTTCTGCGGGACGGTGGCGGCCCTCGGACCGTCGGTGACCGGCCTGACCGTCGGCGACCGAGTGGCGGTCGAGCCGAACTACCGGTGCGGGGCGTGCCCGCGGTGCCGGGCAGGTGAGTACAACATCTGCCGGCACTTCGGGTTCGCGGGGCTGATGGGCAACGGCGGCATGGCCGAGTACGCCGCCATACCCGCCTACATGACGCACCGCCTCCCCGATTCCGTGTCCCTGGAGCAGGCCGCGCTCTTCGAACCGGCATCGGTCGCGCTGCACGCGCTGCGGCGGGCCGGGACCACACCCGAGACCGTGGCGGTGATCGGCCTGGGACCGGTCGGCCTCCTCACCGTCCTGCTCGCGGCGGAACGCAAAGTGCCGCACATCCTCGCCGTCGACATCTCCGCTGCTCGACTGCGACGCGCGGCGGAGCTCGGCGCCACCGGACTCATCGACCCGGGATCGGAGAAGGACGCCGGGAAGCGCATCCGTGAGCTGACCGACGGTGAGGGCGTCGACGTCGCATTCGAGGCGGCCGGATCGGAGACCGCCCTGCGCACCTGCCTGGCGGCGACCCGGCGCGGCGGCCGGGTCGTCCTCGTCGGCCTGGCGCCGAAGGTGTCCCTGGACACCTTCGACATGGTCAACAACGAGCAGTCGATCATCTCCAGCGTCGGCTATCGAGACACCTATCCGGAACTCATCCGGCTCGTCGCGCAGGGCGGACTGGATCTGACACCGGTGGTCACCTCGACGATCGCCCTCGACGCCTTGATCCCTCATGGCTTCGAGAAGCTGATGGCAGGCCCGGGAAACCAGGTCAAGATCCTCGTCGATCCGCTGGCACACCGTGCCGAGGTGCCACTGCGCACGTCATCGGACGGCAGGAGCGAGGCTCGGCTGTGAGAGGGGAACTCGTTTCCGCCGTCATCGTCCATCAGGACGCGCCGAACGCCGAGGAAACCCCTGGCGCAGGCGGACGGCGGGAACGGGGTGTGCCACCGTATCGCCCCGCTCCGCTCCTGCACAGCGGCAGCGAGACCCTGACGAATACGGCCTCGCACCGCGGGGCCCGGTGCTGGAGTTCGCGCTCACCGTGATCACGACCGCGTGTCGGCCGGCCTCCACCCGATGCCGCTGCCGCCGGGCCGCCGGATGTCCCATCCCGGGCCACCGATCGCGCCGGTGACGGCATCGCCGGGGACAGGGGTCGGTTCTCGGCTGCCGCACCCTGCCTGCTGCCTGTTCGTCGCTGGGGCCGCCGTCACCGGCACAGCGATGGGGAAGGCGTCGTCGGACCGGCCCGTCATCCGCCGGATAAGGCCGCGGGCCGCCCGGACCGACCAGCCGACGGTCCGCTGACGCACTGCCCCGCCAGCTCGGCGCCGGGCTTCCCCTCGATGCGCGACCCGTGACGAGGCAGCACGGCGGAGGTACGCTCGCGGGGCGACAGCAACAGGCACCTTTGACGGCCCCGCACGCCAGAGGACGAGCCCAGCCACACGGTCGCGTCGACTCTTCGCCCTCCAGGGCAGGCTGGTCGTCCCCCACGCCGATCGCGGCGGAGGGGTTGGAAAGGAGATTCAGGTGACCTCGCCTATCGTCTCCCACGTGTCCACACAGTCGGTCGACCCGGCGGACCGCATCGACTTCTGGGAGGAACACAACCGGCGCGCACTGGTGGGGCTGACCTGCTCGTCGTACTCGCAGCAAGGCCTCTTGGCCACGGAGACGAACGTCGATCTGGGCGATCTGCGGCTGGCCGACATCTCCGGAAACGAGCACGTCGTCGAGCGGACGCCGCGGACCTGCCAGAGCCTGCCCAAGGACTCGATCTTCGTCACGTTGCTGACCGCGGGCTGCGGGGTCTTCTTCCATGAGGGCGGCTGCCTCACCCTCCGGACGGGAGACCTGATCCTCTACGACACACGCCGCCCCTATCTGTTCGGGTTCCCCTCCCCGATGCGTCAGCTGCTGGTCGACATTCCCCGCGAGGTGTTCGTCGCGCAGTGCGCCCCCGACGAGGTGTCCGCACCGATACTGCTCGGCACGGGCTCGGCGGCCGAGGGCGCGCAGGCTTCCGCGCTGGAGGCAGTACTGGCCCACTGGGCCACGGGACGCGGTGGCGAGGACCCGGTCAGCATCCAGGCGACCGTCCTCGACCTCGTCCGGACGCTGGCCGCGCCGAAACTGGGTGGTTCCGCGCCGCCCGCCGTGCTCTCCCAGCTGGCGGTGGCCAAGGACTTCATAGCCCGGCACCTCGCAGACCCCGAGCTGAGCCCAGGGCGGGTCGCCGGAGCGATCGGGGTCTCGCCGCGGCATCTCAGCCGCATCTTCCAACCGACCGGGGTGAGCCCCTCCCGCTACATTCTCGAGCAGCGGCTCGACAAGGCCCGGCAAGTGCTTGCCGATCCTGGCTCCCGCCATCTGACGATCGCCGAGATCGCCCATTGCTGGGGCTTCGCCAGCCAGGCCCACTTCACCCGGGTGTTCCGGAGTTGTTTCGGCCGCACCCCTGGCGAAACCCGCCCGTACATCTCCTGACTGACTGCCCCCTGCTGGTGTCCGGGGCCTGACGGTCGAGGAGGTCGCCGTGGCCGGAGGGGGTGTCGATCTCGGCGAGGCGTGCCACGTCGATCGGCGAGAGGTCGTTGACTTCAACGCGGGACGCTGCCGCGCTGCCCTGCGCTGCGCTTCGCAGGGCAGGGCAGGGCGGGGCCGGGGCGCCTTGAGCTGTGATCTTCCGCCACGGTCATCCGCGGCGGCACGGCCGCGCGACGGTCAGGAGGTGGACCGGAGGGTCCGCAGCAGATTGGTACTGTTCACCCAAATCCACTGC
>NZ_RSAJ01000180.1 GCF_003933965.1 Streptomyces sp. RP5T | reverse complement strand
GCCCCGAGCCCACGGTCACGCAACCAGTGACGGCGCAGACGACGGCCGCACGCGCGGACAACCTCCGCCGCCGAAGCGGCCCTCCTCCACACGCCGTCCCCTCGGCATGCCCAGGGACTCTCCGGTCCCACTGTCTCTCCGTAGAAAGAACCCGGCACCATGACTGTCCGCGACAAGCTCTACATCGGCGGCTCCTGGATCGCCCCCAGCGATCCGTCCCTGCTGCTCGAGATCCACTCCCCGCACGACCAGTCCGTACTGGGCAGCGCCGCCCAGGCCGCGCCCGCCGACATCGACGCGGCCGTCGCCGCCGCCCGCAAGGCTTTCGACCACGGCCCGTGGCCGCAGACCACCCCCGAGGAGCGTCAGGCTGTCGTCCGCCGCTACGACGCGCTGCGTGCCGCCCGCGCCGACGAGGTCGCCCAGGCCATCTCCGTCGAGAACGGCTCGGCAGGCTGGTTCACCAAGGCCGGGCAGCCCTTCCTGACCCGTCAGGTGAAGGCGTACCTGAAGGCTGCCGAGGACTTCGGCTGGGAGGAGATCATCGAGCCCTCCGACGAGTCGGTCGCCTTCGACACCATCGTGCGCCGTGAGCCGATCGGCGTCGTCGCCGCGGTCATCCCGTGGAACTCGCCGTTCTCCGCCGCCACGGCGAAGCTGATCCCGGCCCTGCTGGCCGGCAACACCGTCGTACTGAAGGTGTCCCCGGAGAACTCCCTGAGCATGGCGCTCCTCGCCGACCTGTGGCACGAGGCCGGTCTGCCCGAGGGTGTCCTGTCCGTCCTGCCCGCTGACCGCGGGACCAGCGAGTACCTCGTCTCTCACCCCGGCGTCGACAAGATCTCCTTCACCGGCTCCACGGGCGCCGGCCGCCGCATCGGCTCCATCGCCGGTGACCACCTCAAGCGCGCCGGCCTGGAGCTGGGCGGCAAGTCCGCCGCCGTCATCCTCGCGGACGCCGACCTGGACTCCGTCATGCAGGGCCTGCGCTTCGCCTCGCTCGGCAACAACGGCGAGGCCTGCATCCTGCAGACCCGCATCCTCGCCCCGCGCAGCCGGTACGAGGAGGTCGTCGAGGCCGTCAAGACGATGGTGGAGTCCCTCAAGGTCGGCGACCCAGCCGCTCCGGACACCTTCATCGGCCCGATGATCCGCCGCGACCAGCAGCAGCGCGTCATCGACTACATCAACACCGGGATCGAGGAGGGTGCCCGCCTGGTGACCGGCGGCCCGCAGATCCCCGAGGGCCTGGAAAAGGGCAACTACGTCACCCCCACGGTCTTCGCCGACGTCGACAACTCCATGCGCATCGCCCAGGAGGAGATCTTCGGCCCGGTCCTCGCGGTCATCGCCTACGAGGACGAGGACGACGCCGTCCGCATCGCCAACGACTCCGAGTACGGCCTGTCCGGCGGCATCTGGGGCAGCGACACCGAGCGCGCCCTGGCGGTCGCCCGGCGGCTGCGCACCGGGGGCGTCATCATCAACGGGGCCGGCAACAGTTTCGACGGTCCGTTCGGCGGCTACAAGGCCAGCGGCGTCGGCCGTGAGTACGGCAAGGTCGGCCTGACCGGCTACGTCGAGCACAAGACCATCACCCGCACTCGCTGATTGCTCGCCGGCCTGGGTCACCGGTTTCGGCCGCCTACCGCGCACCGTGGCTCTTCCCCTCGGCCTGAACGCTCGGCGGTAGGTCCTGTGCCGCCGTCGCGGACGGCGCGTCCGAGGACGATTTCCTGGATGTCGTCGCGTCGCTCCAGCGGATGCGCAGCCGGCGCAAGCCGTGCAGCCAGGAGATGGTCCGCTCGCCGACCCGGCGGAAGGTGCCCGGGCCGGTGCCGTGGGGCTGACCGCGTTCGCCGAAGTCGAGTCGGCGTCGTGGCCGGCCCACGAGTTCCGCGACTGCCGGGATTTTGTTGAGCAGGGCAGGAGGAGTGCGGCACCTGAGTGTGGGACGGCCCGGCGGTGCTCAAGGACTGTGCCGAAGCGGGGTCGGCACTGGGCATCGGTCATCCGGCGGCAGGATGCCCGACCAGGCACCTGCCCGTTGCCGACCGGCTGCTGAAGGCCGCGCCACCCAAACCAAGGCGGACGAGGATAACTGGGTCGGCCTGGTTCAGCTCCTGCCCACTGAATCCTGTGCACGCAATGCCTCGGTCGGGTCGGGTGCCTGCGCCAGCCGCCACCGCGCCGGACCGACCCCGCACTCCACGGCATGGGGACGGAACGCGGCGCTTTCTCAAGGGGCTTGGAGTTCGAACTCCGCGCGGGCCGACGCCACACCGTTGATCTGCAGCGCGATGGCATGGGCTCCGGGGTGGTAGCGGCGGGTGGTGATCGGCCGGAAGGAGTGTTCGCGGGTCACCTCCATCGCCTCGCCCGGGCCGAGCGTGCGGGTGGTGAGCTTGAACGTCTTGGCGCTCTGCGAGCCGTTGGCCTTGTTGTGGTGGACCACGTAGTCGATCGCCAGCCGGGCCTCCTCCGCACCGGCGTTGCGGATGACCGCGGTGAACCGGATGCTCCCGCCGAAGGCCACCCGGACGCGGTCGAGCAGCGGTCCGTCCACCTCGACCGTCGCCGGAGCGAAGCCCAGCAGTTCGAGGGCACCCGGATGACCACGTTTCACCAGCGTCCGCAGGCCGTGACGCACGAGTGCTCCGGTCGTCGGGGCCGGGGCCTCCGACCAGCGTCGCGCCGTCGCCACGACGAGGTCCGCGTGGTCACGGCTGAGGTCGTTGAGGTGGTTGGCGACGGAACGGCGGACGTACTCGCTCTCGTCACCGTAGAGGGCGTCGAGGACGGGCACGGTGACGCCGGGACGAGCGATGAGGTCCGGCACCCGTGTCGACCAGGGAAGGTAGGGCCGCGTGCCCTCCGAGGCGAGGCGGCGCACGTCGGCGTCGGGGGACAGCGTCCACCCGGCGACGATTCCGAGACCCCGGTCCACGTCGTGGCGCAGCAGGACGCGGAGGGCGAACTCGGACGTCAGCCGCCCGGTGAGCTCGGCCAGGAGAGCCATGGCATCCTCGAAGGCCTCGGCGGTGTCCTCGGCGACGGCCTTCGTGGCGACGGCACTCGTGACCGGCCAGATGAGCCATCCGGCGAACACCGGCGTGCTGTCCTTGGCGGCGCGCACGACGCGCGCCAGTTCGGCGTAGTCACCGGGAACGTCCGCGAGCAGGGCGTCTCTGAGCAGGTCGGCCCTCTGGCGCAGTGCCAGGGGGGCCAGTTGCCGCTCGGCGGCGTGCAGCGAGGTGAGTTCCGCACTGGGCAGTACGGTGCGCACAGCCAGGATCAAGGATTGAGCGGTGCGGTCGTTGATCAGTTCGTCGGCGAAGGGCATGGTCGTCTCTTCCTCTTGGTCGTCTGCGCGTCGCTCGACGTGCTGGAGCACCCTGGTGAACTGCCGGTCATCAGGCCGGATGGGCCATGGAGGCGAGGTAGGTGAGGGCCTCTTCACTGCGGCTGCCGGGCTCGGGGCTGCCGACGAGCAGCAGTTGTCCGGGGGCATCGGTCACGTCGAAGCTCTGGTAGGTCAGTTCGACGCGCCCCACGTCAGGGTGCTCGAACACCTTGAAGGCCCGCGTGAGACCTCCGACGTTGTGGTCGGCCCACAGAGTGCGGAACTCCTCCGAGACGTCGCTGAGTTCGCTGACGATACGGGTGATGGCCGCGTCGTTCGGGAACCGCCCCGCGTTCAGCCGCAGCGCGTGGACGGTACTGCGCCGCAGCGTCACCCACTCCGTGAACACCGTCTTCGCGCCGGGGTGGGTGAACAGGATGCGGGGCATGTTCCGCTCGTTCCCGAACGGCGACAGCAGTGCGTCGGCGACGGAGTTGGTCGCGAGAACGTCGAAGGCCGGGCCGAGCACGTAGGCCGCTGCCTGGGGAAAGGCCTCCAGCAGGTTCAGAAGCGAGGGGTGTACGAGGTCCCTCGCGTTGTCCGGGCCGAGCCGGGGGTTCAGTCCCGCCAGCCGGTACAGGTGTTCGCGCGCGTCGGGGGCGAGACGAAGCGCGTGCCCGATCGCCCCGATCACCTGCGCGGAGGGATTGCGCTCGCGCCCCTGCCCGAGACGGGCGTAGTAATCGGCGCTCACCCCGGCGAGCACGGCGACCTCTTCGCGTCGAAGGCCACGGACGCGCCGCTTCGAGAGCCCGCGTGCGAGTCCCGCGTCGGTCGGCTCCACGCGTGCGCGGCCGGCGCGGAGAAACGCGCCGAGCTCGTTGTCGTGTGCCGCCATGGCATCGACCCCGGCCGCACTCACTGGTCTCGTGACGGGGTGATTCGGCACGGTCAAACGCCTGTGCATCAAGGTCTTCCTGTCCGGGTCGATGGCTTTCTTCCTGTCGTGAACGGCGTCCCAGCATGTACCGGCCCACAGCATCGGGGAACGGTGCCGCAACCTAGGTGCCCCACACCCAGGCTCATACTGCCTTCCCGCTTCCGGCGCCGGGCCGTCGAATCGGTGGTGGAAGCGGCGGACGCCGCCAGTACAGCCGACAGGGGCACACATGACTACGTCAGCAGCAACGAAGACCGTCCTCATCACCGGCGCCAGCAGCGGCATCGGCGAGGCCACCGCCCGCGGACTGGCCGCACTCGGCCACCGCGTGCTCCTCGGTGCCCGCCGAACCGAGCGCCTGGCCGCACTCGCCGGGGAACTGCGCCACGGCGGAGCGTCCGTCGCCCACCGCGAGCTGGACGTGACCAGCCTCGACTCGGTGCAGGCGTTCGCCGCCGCCGGCATCGAGGAGTTCGGCATTATCGACGTGCTGGTCAACAACGCGGGAGTGATGCCGCTGTCGCCGATCGCCGATCTGCGGATCGCCGAGTGGGAGCAGATGATCGACGTCAATCTGCGCGGCGTCCTCTACGGCATCTCTGCGGTGCTGCCGCAGATGCGGCGGCAGGGCGGCGGTCACATCGTCAACGTGTCCTCCGTGTCCGGGCACCGGGTGGACCCGACCGCCGCCGTGTACAGCGCCACCAAGTTCGCGGTGGCGGCTCTGTCCGAAGGGCTGCGGCAGGAGAGCCGCGACGTCCGCGTCACGGTCGTCAGCCCGGGTTTCACACGGAGTGAGCTGACCGACCGCGGCGGCTCGGCGGAAGCCCGGGCCGCCGCACGGGCGGCGGCCGAGCAGCTGGCGATCCCGGCTTCGGCCATCGCCGATGCCATCGCCTTCGCCATAGACCAGCCGGCGAACGTGGACGTCAACGAGCTGATCGTGCGGCCCACCGCGCAGGGGTGACCCTGGCCGCCGGGTGAGGAACCAGCCGCTCGCCGCCCTGGGGAGCGGCTGGCGCAGCTGACCGCGATCTCGCGTCAAACGGCCGGTCCGAGGGCGATCTTCGCGAGGACGGCGGCCAGTTCATCGGGCATGGAGAGGAACGGGGAGTGGCCGCTCGCGAGCCGGTGGACCTCGTCCGAGCGGGTGGCCAGCGCCTCCTGGTCGTGCGGTGGCAGGGCCTGATCGTTCTCGCAGACGATGTATGCCGAGGGGACGGTGCGCCACGCCGCCTGCGTCAGCGGCTCACCGAAGGACCGCGTGCTCTGCGGAACGAGCCGCCCCACCGCCTCCTGGGCTTCGGCATCGGGCAGGTCGCCGTAGAACATCGCCAGGGAATCGTCCGGTACCGGTTGCAGGCCGTGCGGCTCCTCCGGATCCGGCGCACCGTGAAAGCCGAGCAGGCTCTCGTCGGCGTCGAGCTGGTAGGCCGCCAGGTAGATGATCCGCACCACGTCGGTGGCCTGGGCGGCGGCCTGGGTGACCGGGATGCCGCCGTAGGAGTGCGCAACGATGACGACGGGTCCGTCGATGCGGCCGAGCTCTTCGAGTACGGCCTGGGCGTCTTCGTGCACGCCGCAGTCCCGCCCGGCGCTGGGCAGGTCGAGGGTTCGTGTCGACCAGCCGGCGGCACGGAGCGCCTCCCTCGGCTTGTCCCAGCACCAGGAGCCGTGCCAGGCGCCGTGGACCAGGAGCATGGTCGGGTAGGGAGTGTCACTGTCGATCACATTGACTCTTTCGTTTGCGCAGAGCGAGGTGTCCCGCCGAGCCTGGCGAGAGCTGTGTTGTCGTGCGGAACCAGCGTCGCCGGGCCGGCACGGCCCAACATCAGTCGAATGACCGCTTCTTGAACTGCCTGTTGATGTCCCGGTCCCGCGGGCAAGCGGCCCATGGCCTGAGCAAGATCGAACGGTGTCGGAGGCGCCGGCAGGCGTTCCGATACGCTGACAGCGGTGAGAGGTTTCCTTCCTCTCGACCCGCATGTTCGGACCGCGTACCGGGACGGGGTTCGGACCGCGCGGAAGGAGCGTCGTGGCTGCACACGAAACCGGCTACGACGCAGCTCGGCTCACCGTCGCAGGTCGGCTCCCCGTCGCAGGGCCGCTCACCGTCGTAGGGCGGGAACGCGAGTCGGGGGCCCTCGCCTCGTTCCTGCGGACCGCTGTCCGGGACGGCGGCGCGCAGCTGGTGACCGGCCAGCCAGGCATCGGGAAGACGGAACTGCTCGAAGCGGCCGTGCGGCAGGGTGCCGCCCTGGGCGCCCGCGTGCTCCGCGCCTCCGGTTCCGAGTACGAGACGGAGCTGAGCTTCGCCGGTCTGCACCAGCTCCTGCTGCCCGCTGCGGACAGCCTGCCGGAACTGCCCGAGGTGCACCGCGCCGCGCTGGCGACCGCGCTCGGTTTCGAACGGGGGGATCCTCCCGGCCGCCTGGTGCTGACCAGTGCGCTGCTCGCCTGGCTGGGGCACCTCGCTTCGACGACGCCGCTGGTGCTGGTGGTCGACGACCTGCAGTGGGTCGACCGCGCGAGCGTCGTGATCCTCAGTCTGGTCGCCCGTCGGCTCGGCGGGCTCCGGGTCGGCCTGCTGCTGTCGCAGCGCACCGGGCAGGAAAGCTTCTTCGACCGCCAGTCGGTGCCGGAACTGGCCCTGACCCCGCTGGAGGACGACGCCGCCCAGAGCCTGCTTCGCCGGCACCATCCGCATCTGCACGCGTCCGTCCGCCACCGCATCCTCGCCGAGGCGGACGGCAATCCCCTGGCCCTCATCGAGCTGCCCCGGGCTCTGACCGCGGCGCAGGAGACCGGGGCCGACTTCCTCCCCCCTACCCTGCCGCTGAGCGCACGGCTGAGGTGGCTGTTCGAGAGCCGGGTGTCCCACCTGCCCGAGCCGACCCGCCGGCTGCTGCTGCTCGCCGCGCTGGGCAGCGAGGACAGCACGCCGCTGATGAAGCTCGTCGCCGGCTGTGCGAGCGACCTCGCTCCGGCCGAGGCGAGCGCCCTGGTCTCCGTTGACCGGCGGGCCGACCGGCTCCGCTTCGCGCACCCGCTCATCCGCTCCGCGGTCGTGGACCTGGCCACCGCGCCCGAGCGCCGGGCCGCCCATCACCGGCTCGCGCAGCTGGCGGCGGACCCGGACGTCCGGACTCTCCACCTCGCCGAGTCGGCCCTGGGACCGGACGACACCATCGCGGCTCGGCTCGTCGAAGTCGCGCTCACCACACTCGAACGCGGCGACACCGTGCAGGCCGTCTCCCTGCTGCTGCGCGCCGCCGACATGAGCGTCGACCGGGCCGAGCGGGCCCGCCGGCTCGTCCGGGCCGCGTACATCGGGGCCAACGTCGCCGGCACCCTCGACGGCGCCCGTGCCCTCCTCGAACGGGCCCGGGAGGCGGACCCGGCGGTGACGAGCACCCTGAGGGCGTCGACCGCCGCCGCGGCGCACCTGCTCAACAGCGACGGCGACATCGACACCGCTCACCAGTTGCTCGTCGGGGCCATCACCCATGTCGATCCCGATCCGCAGAGCGCCGAAGCCCTGGAGGAGGCACTCGGCACGCTGATGATGATCTGCGCCTTCGGCGGGCGGCCGGAGTTGTGGAAGCCGTTCGACGACGCCGTCACCCGGCTGACACCCCTGCTCACGGCGCCGTTCCGGCTCGCGGCGACGACGTTCGCCGACCCCGCGCGGTCCACGCCGGAGCACGTGCGGGAACTGGACACCCTGCTCGCGGACCTGGACGGCGAGACGAATCCGATCCGCGTCGTGATGGTCGCCCTCGCGGGACATTACGTCGACCGGGTCCCCCGCGCCGCGCTGGAGCGCACGGCTGCCGAGGGCCGGGCCGGAGGCGCCGTCGCACTCGCCGTCCAGGCCGTGATCATGCTGGCTGCCGGCGCCTTCCACGAAGGCCGCTGGCAGGACGCGGCCGCCCTCGCCGACGAGGGTGTCGCGCTGTGCCGGGAGAACGGCTACGACCTGCTGCTGTGGGGAGCGCAGAACCCCCAGATGCTGCTCGCCGCCGCACGGGCGGACCTCGACCACATCGCTCGTGCCCGCGCGCGGATGCACCAGTGGGCGATCCCGCGCAACGCCCTGGCCGTGCGGACCTTCACGGCCAACATCGAGGGCCTGGCGGCGCTCTCCCAAGGGCGCTACCAGGACGCGTACGAGCACTACACATCGATCGGCCCGCTGGGCACCTTCCCGTCGCACGAGCAGGTCTCGGTGTGGACGATCATGGACGCCGTCGAGGCGGCCATGGGCAGTGGGCATGTGGACGAGGCACGCGCCCACGTGCGGGCCGCGTCCGAGGCGCACATGGCCCGCATCTCGCCACGGCTGCGTTTTCTGTGCGCCGCGGCCGCAGCCCTGGTGGCGGACGACGACGTCTACCCGGACCTGTTCGATCCGCTGGTCGCGCATCCGGATGCGCTGCGATGGCCGTTTCCGCTGGCCCGCCTCGAACTGGCCTACGGTGAGCGGCTGCGCAGGGATCGCGCGATGCGGGCCGCCCGGCCTCATCTGGAACGCGCCGAGAAGCTGTTCACCAGCCTTGGCGCCACGCCGTGGGCCGACCGCGCCGAGGCCGCGTTGCGCGCCACCGGCAGAAGCCGACGCTCAGCCGGTCCTGCGGCCGTACTCACACCACAGGAACGGCAGATCGCCGGACTGGCGGCGACCGGCCTGACCAACCGGCAGATCGGCGAGCAACTGCGGCTGTCACCGCGGACCGTCGGCGCGCATCTGTACCGCGTCTTCCCGAAGCTCGGCATCAGCTCGCGCGCGGCGCTGCGCGACGCGCTCACCGATCTGGGCGCCGAGGAGAACGGTCCTTAGCCGCGGATCGGAGCCCTTCCTCTGCGTCGGCATAGGACCGGACGTCAGTCGATGTCGATCACGATCTTGCCCCGGGCGGAGCCGCTCTCCACGGCCGCATGGGCGGCGGCCACGTCGGCGAGGGTGAAGCGCCTGGGATCGAGAAGCGGCTTGAGCGCCCCCGCGTCGGCGAGGGCGGCCGCCTCGCGCATGATCTCTCCGTGGTGCTCCCGCCCGCGACCGGTCAGCAGGGGGAGCAGGGTGAAGACGCCGGAGTACGTCGCCCCGCGGAAGGACAGGGGCGCGATGCTGTGCGTTCCCCAGCCCAGGGCGCTCACGACATGCCCCGTGTAGGTGCGCACTGCCGCGAAGGAGTCGTCGAGCACGCGACCGCCGACGGTGTCGAAGACGACGTCGAAGCCCTCGCCGCCGGTGTGCTTGGCGACGTACTCCTCCACCGTCGTGGTGGTGTAGTCGATCGGGGTGGCCCCCAGCCGCTCGACGACGGCCATGCGCGAGGGCGACGCGGTGGCGAAGACCTCCGCACCACGGGCACGGGCGATCTGCACGGCCACGTGGCCGATCCCGCCCGCTCCGCCGTGGATGAGGACCTTCTGCCCCGCGTGGACCTGCGCCCGGTCGACGAGGCCTTCCCAGGCCGTGATGACGACCAGGGGCAGGGCCGCGGCCTCGCGCATGGTGAGGGCGGCCGGTTTGCGCGCGAGCAGACGGGCGTCGACGGCCGCGTACTCGGCGAGCGATCCCTGCACATCACCCACGCCACCGGTCATGCCGAACACCTCGTCGCCGGGTGCGAAATCCTCGACACCCGGGCCGACCTCCTCGACCACGCCGGCCAGGTCCAGGCCCAGGACGGCCGGCAGCGCGCGCCGGGCGTGGGCGGCCTTTCCGGCCCGGATCTTGGTGTCCAACGGATTGACGCCGCTGGCCTCGACCTTGACCAGCACCTGGCCGGCGCCGGCGCTGTCCTTCTCGATCTCGTCGAGGACCAGCGGGGTGTCGAACTCTCGGAGAACCACTGCGCGCATGACTGCGTCTCGTTCCTGTCTTGTCGGGCGGAGGGAAGGGGCCGGCCAGTGACCCCAGTCTGCGCCGTGGCTCGCCACCGGAACATCAGTCAGATGACTCTCAGGTCATCAGGACTCCCCGGTTGCCCGTGGTTGCCGGTCAGGGCTGGATGTTCTCCAGGTCCTCCAGAAGGCTGGGGTGCTTGGGCTCCCAGCCGAGCGCCTGCCGGGTGTACGCACTGGACGAGGGCTGGTCGCCGGCGAAGATCGGGCCGAGAGGGCCGTACGTCTCCGCGGGCACCGATTCGACCGGCAGGCCCAGCCGTCGGCCGATGACCGTGGCGATGTCACGCACCTGGTCGCCCTCGTCGGCCACGGCGTGCCAGGAGGTACCCGCTTCCGCCTGTTCCAGGGCGAGCCGGAAGAGGACGGCCGCGTCGAGCGCGTGCACGGCCGGCCAGCGCTGTGCGCCGTCACCCGGGTAACCGGACACTCCGGTCCGGCGTGCGATGTCGGTCAGGAGGCCGGCGAATCCGCCGGAGCCCTGGTTGTGCACGGTGCGCGGCAGGCGTACGGCGGTGCTGCGGACGCCGCGCGAGGCCAGGCCCAGGATGGAGGTGACCGTACGACCGCGACCGCCGACCGGCCCCTCGGTCATCAGCGGGTCGGCCTCGGTGGAGGCGCGGCCGGGTACGGCGGGCGTACCCGAGACCGTGACGAGGGGGCGGTCGCTGCCGACGAGTTCCTCGCCGAGGGCCGCGAGGGCGGCGCCCTCCTCCGCCACCGACTTCGCGACGGCGTCGGGGCTGCTGAAGTCGTGGCCGAACGCGAGGTGGATCACCCCGTCGGACTGGGCGGCGCCTGCACGCAGGGTGTCCAGGTCGGCGAGGGCTCCGCGCAGCGATTCGGCGCCGGCCGCCTCCACGGCCTGAGCGGATGAGTCGGAGCGGGCGAGGGCGAGGACGGTGTGGCCGTTGTCGAGCAGTTCGGCGACGACGGCGGACCCGATCAGACCGGTGCCGCCGGTGACGAAAACGCGCATGGGAAACTCCCCAGGAGTGATGGGACTCTTGTCCCGTCACTCTACCGCAGTGACGGGACAAGAGTCCCATCACATAGGATGGCGACCATGGCCAGATGGGAACCGGGCGCGCGCGAACGCCTGGTCGTGGCGGCCGTCGACCTGTTCACCGAGCAGGGGTACGACGCCACGACGGTCGCGCAGATCGCCGAGCGCGCAGGAGTCACCAAGAGCACCTTCTTCCGGCACTTCCCCGACAAGCGGGAGCTGCTGGTGGCCGGGCAGGAGACGCTGAGCCGGCTGCTGGCCGAGGGGATCGCCGAGGCGCCCGCTGACGCCAGCCCGCTGGAGGCGGTCGCCGCCGGTCTGGAGCGCGCGTCGAGCGCGATGGGCCCCATGAGCCGCGAGATCGCCCCTCGCCTGAAGGCGGCCGTCGCCGCCAGTGCCGAACTGCAGGAGCGGGACGCCCTCAAGAGCGTCAGCCTCGCGGCCGCGATGACCAACGCCCTGGTCGCCCGCGGCGTCCCAGATCCGACGGCGGCCCTGGCGGGCGAACTGGGCCTCCTCGCCTTCAAACGGGGATACGCCCAGTGGTCCGAGAGCGAGCGTGACGGCAAGGACGACCTCGCCGAATACAGCCTGGCGGCCCTTGACGAACTGCGCACAGCGAGCGCCTCGCTGGGCTGACCGGCCGCCCGCCCCCTCCGACTCGATAGCGGTGGGGCACTTTCCCTGGACGCGTACGGCCAAGGCCGACGAAATCTTCTCTATGTGCGGTTTGCTCTGGCAGAGTCGGCGCATGCCTGCCCAGAGCATCTACGCCGTCGTCGGCACCGCGCCCGCCGCCAACGCGCCCGTCGTCGGCACCGCGTCCACCACCATCGCGCCCGTCGTCGGCACCGCCCCCCTCGCCGTCGCCGCCGTCTCGGCCGCATGACGGCCGCCGAGCAGCGCGCCGAGGGCGCGGGACCGTTCACCACCCGGCTCACCTGGCGGCCACCCGACGGCGGTACGGCCGTCTGGGAGTCGCGACCCGCCCGGCGCCGCGGAGTCATCGCCTTCCGCCCGTCCGGCGCACCGGCCGGCCAGGACATCAGCGTCGACGACCTCACTCTCGGCCGCCTGCGCAGGCTCAACACCATCGCCGCGACCGCCTTCGTCATCGGCGGCGCACTCTTCGCGGTCGGCGCCGGTGTCGCCCAGTTCGGCGCCGGCGACGCCACCACCTGCGCCTCGATCTACTTCGCCGGCGGACTGTTCTTCAACACCGGCGGCTACGTCTCCCTGCTCCAGGTCGTCAACGCCCCCCGCCACGAACCCGGCGGAGAAGGCCGCCTGAACACCCGCTCCTGGCGCTGGTGGAGCTACGAGCCGACTCGGGTGGACTGGCTGAGCACCCTCATTCTCTTCGCGGGCACGCTGGTGTTCGCCGTGAACCTGTTCGACTCCTTCCTGAAAGGGCTGAGCGTCCAGCAGATCAACCGGCTCATCTGGACCCCGGATGTGGTCGGCTGTGCGTTGTTCCTGCTCTCCGGCCACCTCGCCTCCGTGGAGATCTGCCACCGCGCATGGCCCTGTCTGCACCGCCGGAGCCTCGGCTGGTGGATCGTCGCCGTGAACCAGCTCGGCTCGGTCCTCTTCATGGTCTCGGCACTCGCCGCCTACACCCGCCCCGCCACTGGCAGCCTGATCAACGCCGACATCGCCAACTGGACCACCCTCACCGGAGCGTGCTGCTTCTCTCTCGGCGGCTTCCTCCAACTCTTCGAACGGCCCTGACCGACTCCCGGGATGCCCGAGCGACAGGAACCGCGACAGGCGGCAACTACCTCTGCGTACGCTGCCCGTATGGGGTTGAGAGCCGTCTACCGCGTGCACCGCCAACTCGTCGCCGCAGGGCCACTGTTGCTGGCGGCGGCGTGGTTCTACGGCAGTGCCCTTCTGGTCCTGCCGGCCCTGGCCTCTTCGGCCTCGGGCCTGTGGAGTCGGCGGCTGGGCCGGAGCCTGCCCGGCAAGCAGGCCGCGCTGGCCGAAACGTATGCGCATCTGCGCGAGACGGAGGCCCGCTGTCGGGCCGAAGCGCCCCTGAGCCGGGACGAAGCCCGCCGCGTCCGAGACCTGGCCCGCCAGGACGGACACGCCCTGGCGGCCATGCGGACATGGGACAAGGCCCTGTTGCAGGAGACCTACGCGCGAACGGCGCATGCGGCGGTCTCCCTTGAGCAGTTCGCCGACGACCAGCACCGCCAGGCTGACGCGCGCGAGCGGGAACAGGCGCGGCGACAGCTGCGGGAGTCCCTGCAGCAGCGGGCACACGAACACCGGGCCGCCACAGAACTGGCCGCCGCCAAGGAGCAGTTGCAGCGCGACGAGATACGCGCACTGCGACAGGACCACGATCGGGCGCTTCTCGCCGCACGCGATCGCGAGGAACGACAGGCGCAGGAGGCTCGGCTGTGGCGGACCGGGCAGGCCGTCGAGGCACAACGGCAGGCTCGGGCCCACCCGCACCGGGGAGCTTCGGTCGAGGCCGGTCGGCAACTGGAGGAGCGGGTCGCACAGCTCCTCGAACGCGACGGCTTCACATCGGTCGAGGTCACCGGTGCCCCAGGGGACCTGGGCGCCGACGTGACCGCACGAACCGTCCGGGCACGGCGGGTTGTCGTGCAGTGCAAGAACTACGCCGACCGTCGCGTCACGTCCACGGAGCTGCAACGCTTCGGAGGGACCTTCCGGACCGTGCACGCCGCCGACATCGGGCTCGTCGTCACCACGACGGAATTCACCCGTGCCGCCATGGCATACGCCCGGCAGGCCGGCATCCGGCTCATGGACGGGCACGATCTCCGCCAGTGGAGCGGAGGCATGCCCCTCGCCCTCGGCTGACCGGCCGTCGTCGCAGCCAGGTTTCCCAGAGCTCGCCCACAGCGACATGTCACCGCACGGGCCGCCGGTACGGACCGATGGGCAAGGCCGCCCTACCGTTCGACGGTGTCGTCCTCCTCCGCGTCGATCTCGTAGATCCGTTCTTTCAGCCGTTCACCGGCCCAGTCCAGGCCGACGCCCAGGTCGAACCAGTGCCGGTCCTTGCGGCTCTCGGGCTGTGCGAGGTTCACCGCCGCCCAGGAGAACACCCCCAGCAGGACGGAACGTCCGTGCTGGGCCGTCCGCACGGACAACGCGAACGGGGCGGCGAGTGCGGCGCGGGTGACCAGCATGAGCTGTTCGTCCTCCGAGTGTGGGCGCCCACCCGTGAGGAACCGGGGCGTATCAAGGATCTTGACCCACTCGATGACCGCGTCCGCCGCCTGGGATCGCAAGGAGTCCTCGATGCCCTGGCGGACCGCGGCCGCGGGATCGTCGCCGAGCCAGCCAAGCCAGTGATCAGGATCGGTGAGCTTGCCGAAGTCGTCCTGCGGTGCCCCGTGGCGGGGATTCTCCTGGTACTCCCCTGTCAGCCTGCCGCTGTCGTCCACCAACCACGCGCCGCGGATCGCCTCGGGAGGAACGTAGCCGTTCGGGTCGTCAATGTACGTGGGATCGATCTCCGCGACACTGCCACCGGGATTCTCCGCGGCTGCGGCCAGCAGCGCCGGCTCGTTCGGTATGCCCTTACGTCGCCCTCGCGAGCCGAACAGCCCCACGTCCCCACC
>NZ_RSAJ01000017.1 GCF_003933965.1 Streptomyces sp. RP5T | reverse complement strand
ACCCTGCTCGGCGACTTCGGCGCCGAGGTCGTCAAGATCGAGCACCCCACCAAGCCCGACCCCTCCCGCGGCCACGGCCCCTCCAAGGACGGCATCGGCCTGTGGTGGAAGGTCCTGGGCCGCAACAAGCGCACGGTGACCCTGGACCTGTCCAAGCCGGGCGGCCGGACCACCTTCCTGAGACTGGCCGCCTCCGCGGACGTCGTCATCGAGAACTTCCGCCCCGGCACCCTGGAGAAGTGGGACCTCGGCTGGCCCGAGCTGTCCGCCGCCAACCCCCGCCTGGTCCTCACCCGCGTCACCGGCTTCGGCCAGTTCGGCCCCTACGCCGACCGCCCCGGCTTCGGCACCCTCGCCGAGGCGATGAGCGGCTTCGCGGCGATCACCGGCGAACCGGACGCGCCCCCGGTCCTGCCGCCCTTCGGCCTGGCCGACTCCATCGCTGGCCTGGCCACGGCCTACGCGGTGATGACGGCACTCGCGGCCCGGGAGCGCACGGGCGAGGGCCAGGTCGTCGACATGGCCCTCATCGAGCCGATCCTGACGGTCCTCGGCCCCCAGCCGACCTGGTACGACCAGCTCGGCCACGTCCAGGAGCGCACCGGCAACCGCTCCGCCAACAACGCCCCGCGCAACACCTACCGCACCGCCGACGGCACCTGGGTCGCCGTCTCCACCTCGGCCCAGTCGGTCGCGGAACGCGTGATGCACCTGGTCGGCCGCCCGGAGCTGATCGACGAACCGTGGTTCGCGACCGGCGCCCAGCGGGCCGCGCACGCCGACGTCCTCGACGCGGCGGTCGGTTCGTGGATCGCCGTGCGCACCCGCGCCGACGTCCTCGCGGCCTTCGAGAAGGCACAGGCCGCGATCGCCCCGATCCAGGACATCCGGGACGTGATGACCGACCCGCAATACCAGGCCCTCGACACCGTCACCACGGTCGACGACCCCGAGCTCGGCCCCCTGCGCATGCAGAACGTCCTCTTCCGGCTCTCGGCGACCCCTGGCGCGATCCGCTGGGCGGGCCGCCCGCACGGCGCGGACACGGACGAGATCCTGACGGAACTGGGCCTGAGCGGGGCCGAGTTGGCGGCCCTGCGCGCGGAGGGCGCCCTGTGAGGCCGTACCCCTTGACCTGGCTCTACGTCCCCGGCGACCGGCCCCACATCGTGGACAAGGCGCTCGCCGCCGGTGCCGACGTCGTGGTCGTCGACCTGGAGGACGCGGTCGCCCCCGACCGCAAGCGGTACGCCCGCGAGGCCACCGCCGAACGTCTGGGCGACCCCCAGCCGGTCCCGGTCCACGTCCGGGTGAACGCCCTGTCCGGTCCGCTGGCGGCGGCGGACCTGGCGGCGATCGCGCCCCTGCCGGGCGTCTCCGGCCTCCGCCTGCCCAAGGTCACCACCCCCGCCCAGATCACCCACATCGCCCGGACCACCGCCGGGGCCGAAGGAGGCGCCGCCCCGCCCCTGTACGCCCTGCTGGAGTCGGCGCTGGGCATCGAGCACGCCTACGCCGTCGCCACCGCCCACCCGAACCTGCGCGGCATCGCCCTCGGCGAGGCGGATCTCCGCGCCGACCTGGGCGTCCGGCACGACAGGGGGCTGGACTGGGCGCGCTCCCGGGTGGTCGTGGCGGCGCGGGCGGCGGACCTTCCGCCCCCGTCCCAGTCGGTCCACCCCGACATCCGGGACCTGGAGGGCTTGCGGGCCGGCTGCGCCCACGGCCGTGCCCTGGGCTTCCTGGGCCGGGCCGCCGTCCATCCCCGCCAGCTCCCGGTGATCGAGCGGGCCTACCTCCCCACTCAGGAGGAGATCGAGCAGGCGGAGACCGTCCTGAAGGCGGCGGAGGCCGAACAGGGGGCCCAGGCCCTGGCGGACGGCACCTTCATCGACGCGGCCATGGTGACCCAGGCCCGCCGCACCCTCTCCCTGGCCGGGCGCGGCTGACATACGACGAGGGCGCCCCGGCGGTCCAGGGCGCCCTCGTCGACGTGGAACCGGTCGTCAGGTCTTCTTCGCCGACCCGGCCTCGTCGGCCACCTCGGCTTCGGCCTTGTCGTCGGCGTCGGTCTTCTCGTCGGCCCCGTCCGTCGCGTCGGTGCCGGTCTTCTCGTTCGCCTCGGCCTCACCGTCGGCGGCGTCCGCGCCCGGCTCGACGACTTCCTCGCGCCCGGGCCGCTTCTTCGCCGACACCACGATGTACGTCACCGCGAGCAGGAAGACGATGATCGCGGTCCAGACGTTGAGCCGGAGGCCGAGGATGTGGTGGGCGTCGTCGATGCGCATGTACTCGATCCAGCCGCGCCCCGTGCAGTACGCGGCGACGTACAGCGCGAAGGCCCGCCCGTGGCCCAGCTTGAAGCGGCGGTCGGCCCAGATGACGAGGAGCGCGACACCGACGCACCACAGCGACTCGTACAGGAAGGTCGGGTGGTAGTAGCCCGGCACCCGGCCGTCCGTGGAGGAGGTGATGTGCAGGGCCCACGGCAGGTCGGTCGGCTTGCCGTACAGCTCCTGGTTGAACCAGTTGCCCCAGCGGCCGACGGCCTGTGCGAGGGCGATACCGGGGGCGATGGCGTCGGCGTAGGCCGGCAGCGGGATGCCCCGCCGGCGGCAGCCGATCCAGGCGCCCACCGCACCGAGCGCGATCGCACCCCAGATGCCGAGGCCGCCCTCCCAGACCTTGAAGGCGTCCACCCAGTCCCGGCCCTCGCTGAAGTACAGCTCGTAGTCCGTGATCACGTGGTAGAGGCGGCCGCCGAGCAGTCCGAACGGCACGGCCCAGACCGCGATGTCGGCCACCGTGCCGGTCCGCCCGCCGCGGGCGATCCAGCGCTTGTTGCCGAGCCAGACGGCAACGAAGACGCCGATGATGATGCAGAACGCATAGCCACGCAGCGGGATGGGACCGAGGTGGATCACCCCGCGCGACGGGCTGGGAATGTAGGCAAGTTCCATGGCAGGGTCGACGCTACCCTGCCGGGCCTGGCCCACGGCAGGCGGCCCGGCAACGGGTCCATAACAGGCGGGTGAGAGAAGGCGGCCGCCGCCTTACCCGCCGTCACCCCTTGTTGGCGGCCTCCACCTGCTGCTTGAGCTTCGCCGGGGTCATCGTGTTGTCCTGGTAGATGTTCTTGCCGTCGAGCAGCACGGTCGGGGTGCCGGAGAACCCGCCGTTGCGGAAGGCGGCCGCGGACTTCTCCACCCAGCTGTTGTGGGTGCCCTTCTCCACGCAGGACCGGAAGGCGGGCGTGTCGAGGCCGTCGACCTTCTGCGCCAGGTCGAGCAGCTTCTCGTTTTTCGCGTAGTCGTCGCTGGTCTCCACGGGCTGGTTCTCGTACAGCACGTCGTGGTAGCCCGGGAACTTCCCGACGTCCTGGGCGCAGGCGGCGGCGTTGGCCGCGTTGCGCGAGCCGGTGCCGCCCATGTTGCCGTCGATGATCGTGGCCAGGTGGTACTCGACCTTGAGCTTGCCGGACGCGGTGAGCTCGTGGATCGTCGGGCGGTACGCCGTCTCGAAGGCCTTGCAGGCCGGACAGCGGAAGTCCTCCCAGACGACGAGCGTCGACCCGGCGCCCTCCTTGCCGACCGGGATGGCCAGGCTGTCCTGGCCGTTGGCCCCCGAGGGCACCACGACCGGGCCCGAGGCGTCCTCGCTGTTCTTGCCCGCGTTGGCCGCGACGACCCCGATCACCGCCGCGAGCCCGAGGACGCACACCACGCTCGCCCCCACGATCAGCACCCGGCGCCGCTTCTCCGCGGTCCTCTGCTTCGCGCGCTCCTCCGCCAGCCGCTCCCGGGCGGTGCGCTTTCCCTCACGGTTCTTCTCGCTCACACCCGCAGAACGAACCGGGGAGGCGCACCGCGCCTCCCCGGCCCCAGGTCCACCCGTTCGAGTGACCGGATCTTCCGTCACGCCCTGACGTGCGGGCGGCCCGGCCTACGCCTGCCGGCGCACGCCCTGGGCCAGTTCGCCCGCGAGCGCGCGCACGCCCTCCAGGCCGGCCTGCTCGTCGGGCGCGTCCAGCATCCGCTTCACGAAGGCGGAGCCGACGATCACACCGTCGGCGAAGCCGGCCACCTCGGCGGCCTGCGCCGCGTTGGAGACCCCGAGCCCGACGCAGACGGGCAGGCCGCTGCCGGTGGCCCGGGTCCGCTCCACGAGGTCCTGCGCCTGGGCGCCGACCGACTCGCGCGTACCGGTGACGCCCATGAGCGAGGCGGCATACACGAACCCGCTGCCGGCCGCGGTGATCTCGGCGAGCCGCGCGTCCTTGCTGCTGGGCGCGACCACGAAGACGGTGGCGAGCCGGTGCTTCTCGGCGTGCTCCCTCCACAGCGCCGACTCCTGCACGGGCAGGTCGGGCAGGATGCAGCCCGCACCGCCCGCCTCGGCCAGCTCGGCGGTGAAGCGCTCGACGCCGTAGCGGTCGATGGGGTTCCAGTACGTCATCACGAGCACCGGCTTCCCGGTGGCCGCGTGGGTCTCCTTGACCGTGCGCATCACGTCCGCGATCTTGACGCCGCCGCGCAGGGCGATGTCGTCGGCGGTCTGGATGACGGGGCCGTCGAGGACGGGGTCGCTGTGCGGCAGACCGACCTCGACGACGTCCGCGCCGCCGTCGAAGGCGGCCTTGATCGCCTCGATGCCGCCGTCCACGGTCGGGAACCCGGCCGGGAGGTAGGCGATGAGCGCGGACCGGCCCTCGGCCCTGGCGGCGGCGAGGGTGTCGGTCAACAGCTGGATGTTCCCGCTCACTTGGCGTCCCCCTCGATCTCCGCGCCGGTGCCGGCCTCGTCCGCGGCGACGGCCGCGTCCGTGTCGTACAGGCCGAAGTAGCGTGCGGCCGTGTCCATGTCCTTGTCGCCGCGGCCGGACAGGTTGACGACGATCAGCCCGTCCTTGCCGAGCTCCCGGCCGACCTCCAGGGCGCCGGCCAGCGCGTGCGCGCTCTCGATGGCAGGGATGATGCCCTCGGTGCGCGAGAGCAGGCGCAGGGCCTGCATGGCCGCGTCGTCGGTGACCGCGCGGTACTCGCCGCGGCCGGAGTCCTTGAGGTAGGAGTGCTCGGGGCCGATGCCCGGGTAGTCCAGGCCGGCCGAGATGGAGTACGGCTCGGTGATCTGGCCCTCCTCGTCCTGGAGGACGTAGGAGCGGGAGCCGTGCAGGATGCCGGGCTCGCCCGCGGTGAGGGTCGCCGCGTGCTCGCCGGTCTCCACGCCGTGTCCGGCGGGCTCGCAGCCGATGAGGCGTACGCCGGTGTCCGGGATGAAGGCGTGGAAGAGGCCGATGGCGTTCGAGCCGCCGCCGACGCAGGCGACGGCCGCGTCGGGCAGCCGGCCGGCCCGCTCCAGGAGCTGGCGGCGGGCCTCGACGCCGATGACCCGGTGGAAGTCGCGGACCATGGCCGGGAAGGGGTGCGGGCCGGCGACCGTGCCGAACAGGTAGTGGGTGCGGTCGACGTTGGCGACCCAGTCCCGGAATGCCTCGTTGATGGCGTCCTTGAGCGTGCGGCTGCCGGACTTCACGGCGATGACCTCGGCGCCTAGCATGCGCATCCGGGCCACGTTCAGGGCCTGGCGCTGGGTGTCGATCTCGCCCATGTAGATGGTGCACTCGAGGCCGAACAGAGCGCAGGCGGTGGCGGTGGCGACGCCGTGCTGGCCGGCACCGGTCTCCGCGATCACCCTCGTCTTGCCCATGCGCTTGGTGAGCAGGGCCTGCCCGAGCACGTTGTTGATCTTGTGGGAGCCGGTGTGGTTGAGGTCCTCCCGCTTGAGGAAGACCCGCGCCCCGCCGGCGTGCTCGGCGAACCTCGGCACCTCGGTGAGGGCGGAGGGCCGGCCCGTGTAGTTCACGAGCAGGTCGTCGAGCTCACGGGCGAACTCGGGGTCGTGCTTGGCCTTGTCGTACTCGACGGCGACCTCGTCCACGGCGGCGACGAGGGCCTCCGGGATGAACTTGCCGCCGAAGCTGCCGAAGTAGCCTTCGGCCGTGGGGACTTGACCCTCCGGGTCAGGGATGAAGAACTCGCTGGGCATGGCTGAACCTCACGGTGAGTGTGTGTGAAAGACACTGAGCGCCGTGGGGGCAGGGGGTCACTGGTCGACTACAGGCCGTCAGTGGCTGATCGCGCAGTTCCCCGCGCCCCTGAAGAGCTGCCATCGGCGGCCGTTCACCTGTCCGGGTTCGTCACCGATGACGTACCGCACCCGGC
This sequence comes from Streptomyces sp. RP5T, assembly GCF_003933965.1. GTDB lineage: Bacteria > Actinomycetota > Actinomycetes > Streptomycetales > Streptomycetaceae > Streptomyces. Next base: position 30,102 of record NZ_RSAJ01000017.1, on the reverse strand, counting down.
GGCCGTGCACCCGGCGTGCCGGGGCGCGGCAGCCGCGGGGACGGCAACCGCGCGCAAGGCGCGCGTGCCGGTCCGCGGTGGTCATGGTGACAGTCATCAGGCCAACCCTATCGAAAGATCAGCCGCGCCCGTGCCGCAGAGCCGGGTGCTCGCCCGCCGCCACCAGGTCGGCGACCGCCGTCTTCGGGTCCTTGCCGGTGACCAGGGACTCGCCCACCAGGACCGCGTCGGCGCCGGCGTTGGCGTAGGCGATGAGGTCGTGCGGACCTCGGACGCCGGACTCGGCGATCTTGACCAGGTGGGCCGGGATCTCGGGGGCGACGCGCTCGAAGGTGCCGCGGTCGACCTCAAGGGTCTTGAGGTTACGCGCGTTGACGCCGATGATCTTCGCTCCGGCGTCCACCGCGCGCTCGACCTCGTCCTCGTCGTGGACCTCGACGAGCGGGGTGAGCCCGATGGACTCGGCACGCTCGATCAGGGACTCCAGGGCGGGCTGCTCCAGGGCCGCGACGATGAGCAGCGCGAGGTCGGCGCCGTAGGCCCGGGCCTCCCAGAGCTGGTACGACGTGACGATGAAGTCCTTGCGCAGGACGGGGATGTCCACGCGCGCGCGGACGGCCTCCAGGTCGGCCAGCGAGCCGCCGAAGCGGCGCTGTTCGGTGAGGACGGAGATGACGGCCGCGCCGCCCGCCTCGTAGTCGGCGGCCAGGCCCGCCGGATCGGCGATCGCGGCCAGCGCGCCCTTGGAGGGGCTGGAGCGCTTGACCTCGCAGATGACCTTGACGCCGTCGCCGCGCAGTGCGGCCACGCCGTCCTTGGCCGCGGGAGCCTTCGCCGCGCGCTCCTTGAGCTCGTCGAGGCTGACGCGCGCCTGCCGTTCCGCGAGGTCGGCACGGACTCCGTCGATGATCTCGTCGAGCACACTCACGCGAGCGGCCCCCTTCCAGACGGTTGACAGTTCCAGCGACCGATGAGAACAAGTGGTCACTGCGATGGTATCCGCAGGAGGGCGTAGCCCTCGCATCCGGTTGACGCCGGTCCCACTACCTGGACATTCGCCAGTTGATCAAGGATGTAGCCAGCCACCGAACGGCAGGTTCCGGACAACCGTGAAGACCAGCAGCATTGCTCCCGCCGTCCACAGGTGCACGGGCCCGAGAGCGAGGTTCAGCGGCCGTCCGCGGGCCGCGCGGACCACCCAGACGGTCCACAGCACGGCGAAGCCCAGATAGCCCACCACGCCCATCGCGTTGTCCTGGAGTGCGGCCAGGAAGTCGCCGTGGACGAACGCGTGCGCGCTGCGCAGTCCACCGCAGCCGGGGCAGTACAGGCCGGTGATCCGGTAGAGCGGGCAGACGGGGTAGTGGCCGGGCTGGTTGGGGTCCACGGTCCCCACGTACACGAAGGTCCCGGCGACGGCCGCGAGGATCCCGCCCGGGACGGCCAGGCGTGCCGGCAGGCCGGTCCGGGGCAACATGCGCTCTGTTTCGGCGTTCACGTCCGTCATTGTCCCCCGCCCTCCCGGCGAACGCGTGAGGGGCGGCACCGGCAGGTTCGCCGGGCCGCCCCTTCACGAGGTCCGCGTGTCAGCTCTTGGCGTCCGCCGACTCGGGCTGTGCGGTGGCGAGCGGCTTGTGGGCGTCCTTGGGCATGCCCATCCCCATCGCGCTCATGATCCAGCCGACGACGCCGCCGATGACCACGATCGCCATACCGGCCCAGAAGCCCGCCGGCTGGGCCATCACCATGAAGGCGCCCGCGACGCAGAAACCGATGAAGGCGATAGTGACACCGGTCCAGGCGGCCGGGGTGTGACCGTGGCTGCTGCCCGCCATTGCTTGCTCCTAGGTGCTGAAGTACGTGATGTCCGCGCCCATTCTTCCGTACGCACGACCACGATGTGTCCGGGGGGCACCTGGACGCGCCCCTCTGGGGCGGAGCCGGAGAAAGACGCTAGGCGCCCGTCGGATCCTCCCCACGGTCGAGCGCCTTCCAGATGTCCTCGGGCCGATCGGGATCCACCACCGCGGGCTTACGACGCCGCGGCGCCCCGTCCCGCTCGTACCGCCCCGACATCGCAGGCCACAGCCGCCCGTACCGCAGGGCGAGCAGCCCGGCCAGCAGGATCAGCGCGCCGCCGACCACGGCGACATAGGGCCAGGCGGTATGGCTGAGCGCGGAGACCGTCGCGGACGTGTCCCCGGAGGCCTTCGCCGCCTGCTCGTCCAGCGCGGAGGAATCACCGGCCCCGATCAGCGCGGCGACCACGATGCCCGCGCCGGACAGCGCCAGCACCCCGGCGACCAGCAGCCGCCCCGCCTTGCGTACGGCGAACACGGCGACCAGCGCGGCGAGCCCCACTATGGCCAGCGCGGCGGGAACCCCGGTCACGTCACTGCCCTTGGCCGTCAGCGGGAACGCGCCGCCGGCCACCGTCGCGGTGCCCTCGGACCACTGCTGGCGGGTCGCGAGCAGCGCCACGGCCGCGCCGAGCGCCCCGGCAAGAAGGGCCACGGCAAGACTGAGGCGGCCGGCCCGGGCGGGTCCGGCGGCTTCGGAACGGGGGTGCGGTACGGCAGTCACGTACCCCACTATCACCCGAACCCCGGGCGAACGGTCACCCGGGGCCCCGTGAGAAGCGCCCCATTCGCCGGCGAAGCGCCCTACTTGCCGAGCCGGTTCGCCGTGTGCACCGCCCTGAGGACCGCCGCCGCCTTGTTGCGGCACTCGGTGTCCTCGGCGACCGGGTCGGAGTCGGCGACGATGCCGGCCCCGGCCTGGACGTAGGCCGTGCCGTCGCGCAGCAGGGCCGTGCGGATGGCGATCGCGGTGTCGGAGTCGCCCGCGAAGTCGAGGTAGCCGACACAGCCGCCGTACAACCCGCGCCGGGACGGCTCCAGTTCGTCGATGATCTGCATCGCCCGGGGCTTGGGGGCGCCGGAGAGGGTGCCCGCCGGGAAGCAGGCGGTCAGGACGTCGAAGGCGGTACGGCCGGGCGCCACCTTGCCGGTGACCGTGGAGACGATGTGCATCACGTGGGAGTACCGCTCGACGGACATGAAGTCGACGACCTCCACGGAGCCGGGCTCGCAGATGCGCCCCAGGTCGTTGCGGCCGAGGTCCACCAGCATCAGGTGCTCGGCGCGCTCCTTGGGGTCGGCGAGCAGTTCGTCGGCGAGGGCCTGGTCCTCCTGCGGGGTGGCCCCGCGCCAGCGGGTGCCGGCGATGGGGTGGACCATGGCGTGCCCGTCCTCGACCTTGACCAGCGCCTCGGGGGACGAGCCCACGACGTCGAAGCCGTCGAAGCGGAACAGGTACATGTACGGGGAGGGGTTGGTGGCCCGCAGGACCCGGTAGACGTCCAGCGCGCTCGCCGTGCAGGGCGTCTCGAAGCGCTGCGAGGGGACGACCTGGAAGGCCTCGCCGGCCCGGATGCGCTCCTTGATGTCCTCGACGGCCTCCTGGAAGTCGGGGCCGCCCCAGAGCGCGGTGTACTCGGGCAGTTCGGAGGGCGGCAGGACCGCCGGGGGCTGGGCCACCGCGCGGGACAGGTCCGCCTCCATGGCGTCCAGGCGGGCCATCGCGTCCGCGTGGGCCTCGTCGACGCCGGTGTCGAGGTCGTTGTGGTTGATCGCGTTGGCGATCAGCAGGACCGAGCCCTCCCAGTGGTCCATGACGGCGAGGTCACTGGTCAGGAGCATGGTGAGCTCGGGCAGGCGCAGATCGTCGCGCTCGCCGGGGCCGATCTTCTCCAGGCGGCGGACGATGTCGTAGCCGAGGTAGCCGACCATGCCGCCGGTGAAGGGCGGCAGGCCCTCCTGGTGCGGGGTGTGCAGGGCCTCGATGGTGGCGCGCAGGGCGGCCAGCGGGTCGCCGTCGACGGGGACGCCGACCGGTGGGGTGCCCAGCCAGTGGGCCTGGCCGTCGCGTGCCGTCAGGGTCGCGGCCGAGCGCACGCCCACGAAGGAGTAGCGGGACCACGAGCGGCCGTTCTCCGCGGACTCCAGCAGGAAGGTGCCGGGGCGCTCGGCGGCGAGCTTGCGGTAGAGGGCGACGGGGGTGTCGCCGTCGGCCAGGAGCTTGCGCGTGACGGGGATGACGCGGCGGTCGGTGGCCAGCTTGCGGAAGGTCTCGAGGTCCATGGCGGCTGACCTTACTGATCCGAGGGGGCGGGGCCGGAAGCAGTGCCGTCCTTGAGGAGCACGTCCTCGTCGAAGCAGGTGCGCGCGCCGGTGTGGCAGGCGGCGCCGACCTGGTCCACCTTGACCAGCACGGTGTCGGCGTCGCAGTCCAGGGCGACGGACTTGACCCACTGGACGTGGCCGGAGGTGTCGCCCTTGACCCAGTACTCCCGGCGGCTGCGCGACCAGTAGGTGCAGCGGCCGGTGGTCAGGGTGCGGTGCAGCGCCTCGTCGTCCATCCAGCCGAGCATGAGCACCTCGCCGGTGTCGTACTGCTGGGCGATGGCGGGGACGAGACCGTCGGCGCTGCGCTTGAGGCGCGCGGCGATCTCGGGGTCGAGGCTGCTGGGCCGGTGCGTGCTGGTCATGGGTGCCATTGTGCCGCGCGCCACTGACAGTGACTGCGGAATGTCCACTGGGCGGACCCCTGAGGGGGTCGTAGGCTGACTGCATGTCGACTTTCGCCAAGCGTGAACGACTTCTGCTCGCCGACCTGTTGGAGGCCGAGGGCCCGGAGGCCCCCACCCTCTGCGAGGGCTGGCTCACCCGCGACCTCGCGGCGCACGTGGTGGTGCGCGAGCGCCGTCCCGACGCCGCCGGCGGTCTGCTGATCAAGCAGCTCGCGTCCCGTCTGGACCGGGTGATGGCCGAGTTCACCGAGAAGCCCTACGAAGAGCTGATCCAGCTCATCCGCACGGGCCCGCCGCGTTTCTCGCCGTTCCAGCTCAAGCAGGTCGAGGAGCTGTCGAACACGGTGGAGTTCTACGTCCACACGGAGGACGTCCGCCGGGCCCGCCCCGACTGGGCGCCGCGCGAGCTGGACCCGGTCTTCCAGGACACCCTGTGGTCGCGTCTGGAGCGCACCGCCCGGCTGATGGGCCGCGGTGTCCCCACCGGTCTGGTCATGCGCCGCCCGGACGGCCAGACGGTGGTCGCGCACCGGGGCACCCCGGTCGTGACGGCGACCGGCGAGCCGTCGGAGCTGCTGCTGTTCCTCTACGGCCGGCAGAGCGCGGCCAAGGTGGAACTGGACGGCGACAAGGAGGCGATCGCCAGGCTCCACGAGGCGAAGGAACTGGGGATCTGAGGAACCCCGGTCACCGGTGACGGTGACCGGGGCCCGGGAGCCTCGCTAGCGAACGGGGTGTCCCGCAGCCCGCAGGGTCTCCTTGACCTCGCCGATCCGCAGATCGCCGAAGTGGAACACCGAGGCCGCCAGCACCGCGTCCGCGCCCGCGCCGATGGCCGGCGGGAAGTGGTCCAGCTTCCCCGCGCCGCCGGAGGCGATCAGCGGGACGGTGACGTGCTTGCGGACGGCCTCGATCATCTCCAGGTCGTAGCCGTCCTTGGTGCCGTCCGCGTCCATCGAGTTGAGCAGGATCTCTCCGGCGCCCAGTTCGGCGGCCCGGTGCGCCCACTCGACGGCGTCGATTCCGGTGCCCTTGCGGCCGCCGTGGGTGGTGACCTCGAAGGTGCCCGACGCGGTGCGCCGCGCGTCCACCGACAGCACCAGCACCTGCCGGCCGAACCGCTCGGCGATCTCGCGGATCAGGTCGGGGCGGGCGATGGCCGCGGTGTTCACGCCCACCTTGTCCGCCCCGGCCCGCAGCAGCTTGTCCACGTCCTCGGCCGTGCGGACCCCGCCGCCGACCGTCAGCGGGATGAAGACCTGCTCGGCGGTGCGGCGCACCACGTCGTAGGTCGTCTCGCGGTTGCCGGAGGAGGCGGTGATGTCCAGGAAGGTCAGCTCGTCGGCGCCCTCGGCGTCGTAGACCTTGGCCATCTCGACGGGGTCGCCCGCGTCGCGCAGGTTCTGGAAGTTGACCCCCTTGACCACCCGGCCGTTGTCGACGTCCAGGCAGGGGATGACTCGTACGGCGAGGGTCATGCGGGGGCTCCTCGGAACGCCTCCACCTCGACCTCGACGACCAGGCTGGGGTCCACGAAGCCGGAGACGATGATCATGGATGCGGCGGGCCGTACGGTGTCGAACAGCTCCTTGTGGGCGCGTCCGACCTCGTCCACGTCCCGGGCGTGGGTGATGTACAGGCGCGTGCGCACCACGTCGTCCCGGCCGAGCCCCAGCTCCTTCAGCGCCGCGAACGCGACGTTGAAGGCGTTGACCGTCTGCTCGTACGGGTCGCCCGCGACGATCTCGCCGTCCACGACCGAGGTGCAGCCGGAGACCAGCACCAGGCCGTTGGGCAGTTCGACCGCGCGGGAGTAGCCGAAGGTCTCCTCCCAGGGCGCACCGGTCGTGACACGTCGCACATCGCTCACTGAGCCACCGCCTCCAGGGCCTCTTCCAGGGTGAACGCCTTCGCGTACAGCGCCTTCCCGACGATGGAGCCCTCGACACCGAGCGGCACCAGCTCGGCGATGGCCCGCAGGTCGTCCAGCGAGGACACCCCGCCGGAGGCCACCACGGGGCGGTCGGTGGCCGCGCAGACGTTGCGCAGCAGCTCCAGGTTGGGGCCCTGGAGCGTGCCGTCCTTGGCGATGTCGGTGACGACGTAGCGGGCGCAGCCCTCCTTGTCGAGCCGCTCCAGCGCCTCGTAGAGGTCGCCGCCCTCGCTGGTCCAGCCGCGGCCCTTGAGGGTCGTGCCGCGCACGTCCAGGCCGACCGCGATCCTGTCGCCGTGCTCGGCGATGACCTTGGCGACCCATGCGGGGCTCTCCAGGGCGGCGGTGCCGAGGTTCACCCGGGTGCAGCCGGTGGCGAGGGCCGCGGCCAGCGAGGCGTCGTCGCGGATGCCGCCGGACAGCTCGACCTTGATGTCCATCGCCTCGGTGACCTGCCGGACCAGTTCGCGGTTGTCGCCGGTGCCGAACGCCGCGTCCAGGTCGACCAGGTGCAGCCACTCGGCGCCCGCCCGCTGCCAGGACAGGGCGGCCTCCAGCGGCGAGCCGTACGAGGTCTCCGTGCCGGACTCGCCGTGCACGAGACGGACGGCCTGGCCGTCGCGGACGTCGACGGCGGGAAGGAGTTCGAGCTTGCTCACAGTGTTCCGATCCAGTTGGTGAGGAGCTGCGCACCGGCGTCGCCGGACTTCTCGGGGTGGAACTGCGTGGCCCACAGGGCGCCGTTCTCCACGGCGGCCACGAAGGGCTTGCCGTGCGTCGACCAGGTCACGCGCGGCGCCTGCATCGACGGGTTGTGCGTCTCCAGGGACCAGTCGTGGACGGCGTAGGAGTGCACGAAGTAGAAGCGGGCGTCGGCGTCGAGGCCGGCGAACAGCTGGGAGTCGGCGGGCGCGTCGACGGTGTTCCAGCCCATGTGGGGCACGATCTCGGCCTTCAGCGGCTCGACCGAGCCGGGCCACTCGTCGAGGCCCTCGGTCTCCACGCCGTGCTCGATGCCGCGCGCGAAGAGGATCTGCATGCCGACGCAGATGCCCATGACGGGGCGTCCGCCGGACAGCCGGCGGTCGATGATCCAGTCACCGCGGGCCTCGTGCAGCCCCTTCATGCAGGCGGCGAAGGCGCCGACGCCCGGCACCAGCAGGCCGTCGGCGTTCATGGCGCGGTCGTAGTCGCGCGTTATCTCGACCTCGGCTCCCGCGCGCGCGAGGGCGCGCTCGGCGGAGCGCACGTTGCCGAAGCCGTAGTCGAAGACGACCACTCGCTTGGCGGGGCTCAATTCCACACCTCCAGCCTCAGGACACCGGCGACGAGGCACATCGCGGCGGCGATGGAGAGCAGCACGATGAGGCCCTTGGGCATCTGCTGCTTGACGAAGGAGTAGATGCCGCCGGCCAGGAAGAGGCCGACGACGATCAGGAGGGTCGACAGGCCGTTCACAGGGCGCCCTTCGTGGAGGGGAGGATGCCCGCCGCGCGGGGGTCGCGTTCGGAGGCGTAGCGCAGGGCCCGGGCCAGCGCCTTGAACTGGCACTCCACGATGTGGTGCGCGTTGCGCCCGTAGGGCACGTGCACGTGCAGGGCGATCTGCGCCTGGGCCACGAAGGACTCCAGGATGTGCCGGGTCATCGTGGTGTCGTACTCGCCGATCATCGGCGCCATCTTCTCGGGCTCGGTGTGCACGAGGTAGGGGCGGCCGGAGAGGTCGACGGTGACCTGGGCGAGGGACTCGTCCAGCGGGACCGTGCAGTTGCCGAAGCGGTAGATGCCCACCTTGTCGCCGAGCGCCTGCTTGAAGGCGGCGCCGAGGGCGAGGGCGGTGTCCTCGATGGTGTGGTGCGAGTCGATGTGCAGGTCGCCCTCGGTCTTCACGGTCAGGTCGAACAGACCGTGCCGGCCGAGCTGGTCGAGCATGTGGTCGTAGAAGCCGACGCCCGTCGACACATCGACCTTGCCGGACCCGTCGAGGTCGATCTCGACGAGGACGGACGTCTCCTTGGTGACTCGCTCCACGCGTCCCACGCGGTTCATGTGCTCTGCTCCTTCTTCAGTTCACGTACCGCGTCGAGGAACGCGTCGTTCTCTTCGGGGGTTCCGGCGCTGACCCGCAGCCACCCCGGAATGCCGTTGTCCCGGACCAGGACGCCCCGGTCGAGGATCTTCTGCCAGGCCGCGTGCGAGCCCCCGGGGCCCTCGAAGCGGCCGAACTGCACGAAGTTCGCGTCCGACTCCACGACCTCGAAGCCGATCGCCCGCAGCTCGCTCACCAGCCGGTCCCGCTCGGCCTTGAGCTGCTCGACGTACTTGAGCAGCGTGTCGGTGTGCTCCAGGGCGGCCAGCGCGGTCGCCTGGGTGACGGCGGACAGGTGGTAGGGCAGCCGTACGAGCTGGACGGCGTCCACGACCGCCGGGTGGGCGGCCAGGTAGCCGAGGCGCAGGCCCGCCGCCCCGAAGGCCTTAGACATGGTCCTGGAGACGACGAGATTCGGCCGTCCTTCGAGGAGCGGCAGCAGCGAGTCGCCGTGGCTGAACTCGATGTACGCCTCGTCGACCACGACCATGGACGGCTTCGCGGCCTGTGCGGCCTCGTACAGCGCGAGGACCGTCTCGGGCGGGACCGCGTTGCCGGTGGGGTTGTTGGGGGTCGTGACGAAGACGACGTCCGGCTGGTGCGCGGCGATCGCGTGGACGGCCGCCTCGACGTCGATGGAGAAGTCCTCGTGCCGCGGACCCGAGATCCAGCCGGTGCCGGTGCCGCGCGCGATGAGCGCGTGCATCGAGTACGACGGCTCGAAGCCGATCGCCGTGCGGCCCGGTCCGCCGAAGGTCTGGAGCAGCTGCTGGATGACCTCGTTGGAGCCGTTGGCGGCCCAGACGTTGGCGAGGCCCACCTCGTGGCCGGAGGTGTCCGTCAGGTACTCGGCGAGCCGGGTGCGCAGCTCCACCGCGTCCCGGTCCGGGTAGCGGTTGAGGTCGCGGGCGGCCTCCCGGACGCGCTCGGCGATGCGCTCGACCAGTGCCTCGGGCAGCGGGTAGGGGTTCTCGTTGGTGTTCAGCCGTACGGGGACGTCCAACTGGGGCGCGCCGTAGGGGGACTTGCCGCGCAGCTCGTCCCGTACGGGCAGGTCGTCGATTCCGAGGGTCACTTGCCGGGCACCTTCCAGCCGAACCTGGCCTTGATCGCCGCCCCGTGGGCCGGCAGGTCCTCCGCCTCCGCGAGCGTCACCACGTGGTGCGCCACGTCCGCGAGCGCGTCCTTCGTGTAGTCGACGATGTGGATGCCGCGCAGGAAGGACTGGACGGACAGGCCGGAGGAGTGGCAGGCGCAACCGCCGGTCGGGAGCACGTGGTTGGACCCCGCGGCGTAGTCGCCGAGGGACACGGGGGCCCAGGGGCCGACGAAGACGGCACCCGCGTTGCGCACCCGGTCGGCGACCGCGGCGGCGTCGGCCGTCTGGATCTCCAGGTGCTCGGCGCCGTACGCGTCGACGACCCGGAGTCCTTCCTCGATGCCGTCGACGAGGACGATCGCGGACTGCCTGCCCTTGAGGGCGGGCACGATCCGGTCGTCGATGTGCCGGGTGGCCGCGACCTGCGGCTCCAGCTCCTTCTCGACGGCGTCCGCGAGGGCGACGGAGTCGGTGACCAGGACGGCGGCGGCCAGCGGGTCGTGCTCGGCCTGGCTGATCAGGTCGGAGGCGACGTGCACCGGGTCGGCCGTGGAGTCCGCGAGGACCGCGATCTCGGTCGGGCCGGCCTCGGCGTCGATGCCGATCCGGCCGGTGAAGTAGCGCTTGGCGGCGGCGACCCAGATGTTGCCGGGGCCGGTGACCATGTTGGCGGGCGGGCAGGACTCGGTGCCGTACGCGAACATCGCGACGGCGGTCGCGCCACCGGCGGCGTAGACCTCGTCGACGCCGAGCAGGGCGCAGGCGGCGAGGATCGTCGGGTGCGGAAGGCCGCCGAACTCCGCCTGGGCGGGCGAGGCGAGCGCGATGGACTCGACTCCCGCCTCCTGCGCGGGCACCACGTTCATGATCACGGAGGACGGGTAGACCGACCGGCCACCGGGCGCGTACAGCCCGACCCGGTCGACCGGTACCCACTTCTCGGTCACGCTGCCGCCGGGCACCACCTGGGTGGTGTGGGTGCTGCGGCGCTGTTCCCGGTGGACGAGCCGGGCGCGGCGGATGGACTCCTCCAGAGCGGCCCGCACGGCCGGGTCGAGCTCCTGCAACGCGCGCGTGAGCGCCTCCGCGGGCACCCGCACCCGCTCCAGCCGGACACCGTCGAACTTCTCGGCGAAGTCGATCAGCGCCGCGTCGCCCCGATGATGCACGGCCTCACAGATCGGACGCACCTTCTCCAGGGCGGCCGAGACGTCGAAGTCGGCTCGGGGCAGCAGGTCGCGCAGGGCGGGGCCCTCGGGGAGGGCGTCGCCGCGCAGATCGATTCGGGAGATCACTCGTCAATTCTCTCAGACCCGCGTCAGGGCCCGTTCGCGCATTCCAATGGCTGATACGCAACCCGGAAGATCAACAGTACGTCTAGCGTTCGGGGGGTCACTCAGCGGGCATGACCGGTACGAAACCCGCGAGTAGATGAGGGGGATGGAAGAGACGTGACCGAGGGGGCCGGCATCCGGGGCATCCACGACGGAGACCTGCCGGACGATCTGACCGCCGCCGAGGCCGGCATGTGGCAGGCCTTCCGCAACGGCAGCGTGTACGACCTGAGCAGCGGCGACACCGTCGTCGACGATCCGCACGGCGGCCACCCCTGGGGACCCGAGCGGACGGTACGCGCGCGGATCGTGTGCTGGCTGCTCCTGGACGGTCCGCCCGCGCTCGCGGGCCGGGTGTCGTCCCTGAAGCTCACCGGCGTGCAGATCAGCGGCACGCTGGACCTCGCGGGCGGCACGGTGGTGCCGTACGTCGAGATGAAGGGCTGCCGGTTCGAGCGTGAGATCCTGCTGCCGGAGGCCCGCTTCACCACTGCGCGCTTCGTGAACTGCTCGGTGCCGCGCCTGGAGGCCGCCCGGGTGCACACGGAGGGCGATCTGCATCTGCCGCGCTGCCGCTTCCACAACGGGGTCCGGCTGACCGACGCGCACATCGGCACCGACCTGCTGATGAACCAGGCGATCGTCTACCGCGACCGCAGCGGCCGCTCCCTCGCCGCCGACGGCATGACGGTCGGCCAGGACCTCCAGGCCGAGCTCCTGGAGTCGCACGGCGAGCTGAGCCTGCGCAGCGCGACGATCGGCGTCTCGCTGAGTCTGCGCGGCGCCCGGCTGAACAACCCGTACACCCGGCTCGCGCTGAACGCCCCGCAGCTGACCGTCGAGCGCACGCTGTACCTGACCCCGGCGGGCGTCGGTGCCGCCATGCTGAGCGGGGCGACTCCCGCGCGCGGGACCCGCATCCAGCGCTTCGAGTGCCAGGGCGGGGTGCGCCTCGACGACGGGCGGTTCGGGGACGCCGTGGACCTGGAGCGGGCCCGGTTCACCTTCACCGACGAGCAGGAGCTGTCGCTGCGCCGCATCCAGGCGCCCGAGCTGCGCTTCCTCGGCGAGAAGCCGCAGCGCGGCAAGGTGGTGCTGTCGGGCGCGCGGGTCGGCAACCTCGTGGACCGGGCGAGCGCCTGGCCGGGGCCCGGCAATCTGCACATGGGCGGCTTCGCCTACGAGAACCTGGTGCCGCACGGCCCGTTCCCGCTGGCCGAGCGGCTGGAGTGGGTGGCGGCCGCGACCGCCGAGTACAACCCGGAGCCGTACGAGAGGCTCGCCGCGGTACTGCGGGCGGGCGGCGAGGACGAGGACGCGCGCGAGGTGCTGCTCGCCAAGCAGCGCCGGCGCCGGGAGACCCTGCCGCCCGCCGCGAAGTTCTGGGGCTACGTGCAGGATCTGACGGTCGCGTACGGGTACCGGCCCGGCCGGGCCGCGGTGTGGATGGCGGTGCTGTGGGCCGCGGGCTCCGTGGCGTTCGCACACGCGAGCCATCCGCCGCTCAAGGGAGGCGACCACCCGGCCTGGAATCCCGCCCTGTTCGCCCTGGACCTGCTGCTTCCGGTGATCGACCTGGGGCAGGTCGGCTTCTGGCAGTTGCACGGCGGCTGGCAGTGGCTGGCGGCGGCGATGGTCCTCCTCGGCTGGATCCTGGCGACCACCGTGGCGGCGGGGGCCACCAGGCTGTTGCGGCGGAACTAGGGAGGTCTGTGGGGCGGAAGGTGAACACCGGTCGCGTCTTTGCCGTCCCTTGACTTTCCGCCGTACAACTTTCCATGAGTTGCACGTGCGCACTGGCGCGACGCCGAGCCGCGGTCTTTCAATGGTCGACACCATGGCTCTGCTGCCCCCCTTCAGCCGCGCGTCGCGGATACCCGCGTATCTCACCGGCGGACTGCCCGCCGACGACGAGGTACTACTCGACGCGCCCGACGACCGGCTCGGACCCGCGCTGGTCGCCGCCGGGCAGGGCGCGCACGGGCAGGCGGCAGAGCTGCTGCGCGCGACCCGCGAGGACCACGCCTGGGAGCTGCGCGACCGGTACGTCCGACGCCTGTCGGCTTTCGCCCGCTCGCGATCCGAGTGGTACGACACCTGGCGCGCCGAAGCCCCGCACGACCCGGACCAGCTCGTGCTCGGCGCCCAGCTCGCGGTGGACCGGGTCTGGGACTCGCCGGCCAGGGCGGAGCTGCTGCGCGAGGTGAGCCCGCTGATCACGGCCTCGGCGCGCGCCGAGGACCGCGACCCGGTGCCGTGGCGGATCGCGCTGGACCACGCACGCGGCTCACAGGCCGGCCCCACCTACTTCGGGGAACTGTGGGAGGCGGCCCTCAGGCGCGCCCCGCTGCACTACGGCTGCCATGTCGCCGCCCTGAGCTATCTGGCGACCTCCTGGCGCGGCTCCTACCGCGAGTGCTTCGACTTCGCCGACCGGGCCGCCCACGACGCCCCGCCCGGCTCGCTCGTCCAGGCGCTGCCCGCGCGGGCGGCCCTCGCGTGTCTGACCGGGGCCGGCGCCGACGCGGTACCGCGCGAGCGGCTGGACGCGGCGGCCGACCGGGCGATCGAGCTGTCCGCCACGTTCACGGCCGCCGACCCGTGGCCGGCCGAGATCCGCAACAAGCTGGTGTACGTCCTGGTGCGCCTCGGCCGCTGGCCGGACGCCCTGGAACAGCTGCGGATGCTCGGCCCGTACGCGACCTCCTTCCCCTGGAGCCGGGAGTCGGAGGATCCGCTGGGCCGCTTCCTTGAGGTGCGTGAGGAGGTCCGGCGGCACGCCCTGATCCATCCACGGAGTGGGCACGGGGGACGTGTCCGCTCCGCAGGCCATTAGGCTTTGGCGCCGTGACCACCGTACGGCTCCCGCTCTTCCCCCTGAACTCAGTGCTGTTCCCGGGGCTCGTGCTTCCTCTCAACGTCTTCGAGGAGCGCTATCGCGCCATGATGCGCGAACTGCTGAAGACTCCCGAGGAGGAGCCGCGCCGGTTCGCCGTCGTGGCGATCCGCGACGGGCACGAGGTGGCGCCCAGCGCCCCCGGCCTGCCGGACCCCGCGGCCGCGCCCGACACCGGCCCCGCGGCCGGCTTCGGTGACGACCCGGTCAAGGCGTTCCACGCCGTCGGCTGCGTCGCGGACGCGGCGACGGTACGGGAGCGGGCCGACGGCACCTTCGAGGTCCTGGCGACCGGGACGACCCGGGTCCGGCTGCTGTCCGTCGACGCCTCGGGCCCGTACCTGACGGCCGAGCTGGAGGAACTGCCGGAGGAGGCGGGCGACGAGTCCGGGCCGCTGGCAGAAGGCGTGCTGCGGGCCTTCCGCCAGTACCAGAAGCGTCTGGCGGGAGCCAGGGAACGCTCCCTGTCCTCCGGTGCGGACCTCCCGGACGAACCGTCGGTGGTCTCGTACCTGGTGGCGGCCGCGATGGTGCTGGACACCCCGACCAAGCAGCGCCTGCTCCAGGCCCCCGACACCGCGTCCCGGCTGCGCGACGAACTGAAACTCCTGCGCGCGGAGACGGCGATCATCCGTAATCTGCCGTCGTTGCCGGCGTCGGACCTGACGCTCGGCCCGACGAGTCTGAACTGAGGCCGGAACCCGTCAGATGGCGAAGAAGTCGAAGAAGCAGCAGTCCGCGGGCACCCCCGCGACGGTGGCCCTGACCTCGGCAGGCGTGTCCTTCACGGTGCACGCCTACGACCACGACCCCTCCCACCCCTCGTACGGCGAGGAGGCGGCCGAGGCGATGGGGGTCTCCCCCGACCGCGTCTTCAAGACCCTGGTGGCGGACGTGGACGGCACGCTGACGGTGGCGGTGGTCCCGGTGGCGGGCTCCCTGGACCTGAAGGCCCTCGCGACGGCCGCGGGCGGCAAGCGGGCGGCGATGGCCGACCCGACCCTCGCGGAACGCACCACGGGCTATGTGCGGGGCGGCATCTCCCCGCTGGGCCAGCGCAAGAAGCTCCCCACGGTCCTGGACGCCTCGGCCTCCGCCCACGAGACGATCTGCGTCTCGGCCGGCCGCCGCGGCCTGGAGGTGGAACTGGCGCCGAAGGACCTGGCCGACCTCACCGACGCGATCCTGGCGCCTATCGCCCGTGCGTGACCCCTCGACGAGTGCCCCTTCCTGGACTAAGCAGAAGGGGCATGTCGAAGAGAACACGCAAGCGCAGGTGGCGCACGAAGAAGGGCCGCTCGAACCACGGCAGGCGCCCGGCGTAGCGGGCGGGGTCGGGGGAGTCCCTACTGCACGGGCGACCCGTAGCCGTCCTTCGGAATCGTCTGTCCGTACACCGGCTCGGGATCCCGGGGCCCGAACAGCGCCGTGAGCCCGAGGTGCACGACCAGCCCGGCGAACGACCAGGCGAGCAACGCCCCCTTCGCCCCCAGCTCCAGCGGCGCGGAGAACGTCACGCCCTTGCCCACGGCCTTGGCATGGGCGATCACGTCGGAGGACGGGCCGAGCCACATCCCCACCCGCCACGCGAGCAGTGATGCCAGCACTCCCCCGACGGCCAGCCCGACCACCAGCGGGACTCCGCCCCGGCGCCGCCACAGGAACACGACGAGCGCGCTCACGAAACCGAAGGCCAGGGCCAGCAGGGTGAGCGTGCCGTCCACCCCGACCGCCTGCTCCCCCTCGGTGTCCTTGAGGTAGACGACCCAGTTCCCCTGCTCGTCCACGTCCACGACCAGCGGCACGTGCGGCGCCAGCCACCACCACAGCAGCCCGAGCAGCACCCCGGAGAGCGCCACGGCGACCAGGATCACCGCGCCCTCGATCAGCTCGGTCTTCATCCCGGGCCCGCCCTGCCCGTACCGGACTTCGGCAGGGGCCGCGTAGCCGGGGGCTGGGGCCTGCCACGCATCGTGCGAGGACGGTTCGTGGGGCGGCGGAGGAGGCGTCAACGGAGCGGTCACCCTGACATCGTGCCAGGCCCGCCTGTGGGGCGCGTCACCGGACGGCCGCCCGACGGTAGGCCCAGGTGGCGACGGCAAGCGAGACCACGCCCACGCATCCGCACACGGCGAGGTCGCCGAGCACGAAGGCCCAGTCGGGGTGCGGGCCGAAGGTCCGGGCGAAGGCCTCGACGCCGTAGGTCGAGGGCAGCAGGTCCCGGGCGAACCGCACCACCTCGGGCATCCGGTCGGCGGGCAGCACGCCCAGCAGCAGCGCGGCGGACATCCCGAGCTGACCCAGGAGGGTGGCCAGTTCCGGCCGGGGCGCGAGCAGCCCGAGGGCCGCGCCGAGCCCCGCCAGGGCGGCTCCGGCCAGCGGGATCACCGCCACCAGCACCCACAGGTGCGCCAGCGGCAGCCCGAACAGCACACATCCGAAGACGGCGGTCACCACGGTCCCGGGCACGGTGAAGGAGGCGTACGCCCCGGCGGCGCCGAGCACCACGGCGGCGGGCGGTACCGGCAGCGTGGCGTAGTGGTCGAGCCCGCCGCTCGCCCGCAGCTGCCCGAAGTACTGGGCGAGCAGGTTGAGCGCGACGAAGGCCACGACCAGCACGGACGCGCCCGCGACCACGGACTGCGCCTCGCCCCCGCCGTCCACGACCCCCCGCATCAGGATCATGATCCCGATCGACTGGAAGGTGGCGACGAACAGCAGCGGGATGCGCGCGACCCGGGCGCGGGACAGCTGCGCCCGGTAGACGGCCGCGAGCGACGGCCACAGCCGCGCGCGCGGCCCGAGCTCGGCGGCCGCGCCCCGGCCCGTCTCCACGACGGCAGGCGCGCCGCCGGGCAGAACCTCGGCGGGTACGACACTCACGTGGCTCTGCTCCTCTTCGCTCCGGCGCTCGCCCTGAGACGTACGGACAGGGCCCTTCGCGTGCTCAACGTGCTCAAGCCTTCACCAGCCCCTGCTGAGCGGCCCCGCCCAGGGCGAGGTACACGTCCTCCAGGCTGGGCGTGGCGAGCGTGAAGTCGTCCAGCGCGGCGAACGCGGCCCCGCCGGTGACGGTGGCCACGACCGCGCGGGCCTCCTCGGGGGCCAGCCGCAGGGTCCAGCGGCGCCCTGCGGCCACGGCCCGGTCCTGGAGGGCCGCGACCTCGGGCACGTGCAGCGGGGCGGCCTCGCGCCACACGAGGTCGACGCGGACCTCCCCGGCGACCTGTTCCTTCAGCCCGGAGGGCGTGTCGCAGGCGATGACCCGCCCCTGGTCGAGGACGGCGACCCGGTCCAGCACGGTCTCCGCCTCGATGACGTTGTGGGTGACGAGCAGGACGGTGGTCCCCCGTTCGGCCCGCCGCCGGTCCACGGCGGACCACACCGCGCGCCGCGCCACGGGGTCCATCGCGGTGGTCGGCTCGTCGAGGACGAGCAGCGGCCGCTCCCCCACGAGCGCGGACGCGAAGCACGCGAGCCGCCGCTGCCCGCCGGACAGCTTCTTCAGCGGCCGCCCGGCGATCGGCGTGAGTCCCAGCTCGTCGAGTACGGCGTCCCGCTCGGCCCGCGCCGTCCTGGCGTCCAGGCCGCGCAGCCGGCCGGTGGTCTCGGCGGCGAGGGAGACGGTGAGCTCGTCGAGGGCGCTGGACTCCTGGCCGAGGTAGGCGAGGATCCGCGAGGCCCGGTCCGGGTGGCGCACGATGTCGTGCCCGAGGATCTCGACACTGCCGCTGTCGGGCCGCATCAGGCCGGTGAGCTGCCGTACGAGGGTGGTCTTGCCGGCGCCGTTCGGGCCGAGCAGACCGAAGATCTCGCCCTGCCGGATGTCCAGCCGTACGTCGTCGGTGGCCCGCACCTCGGGCGTCGCCGGCGTCCCGCGCCGCCCGCGCACCGCGGGATAGGTCTTGGTCAGTCCGCGCACCGCACACACGACATCCCCACTGTGTCGAAGTGCCGGTGCAGCGCGCGTACTCACAAAGGACGAGACTACGGGGTCGGGGAGCTCTGCTCGCCCTTGGGGCGGGGTATGTGCCGGTTCACTCCCCGGCGGGAGCGTGCTCCGCCGCCGTCCGCACGTCGATCTCGCGCCAGAACCCGGCGCGGATCGCATAGCGGTCGTGCTCGTCGATCTGGTCGTCCTTGTGGGCGAGCAGTCCGAACCGGGCCGCGTACCGCAGCAGCTCCCCGTCGATCCGGTGCGGCACCCGCGGGTACATCCCGGACAGCCGCTGCAGATGGGTCTGGTCCCCCAGCCGCTCCATCCACCGGCGCGCGAAGACCTGCCCCACCTCGAACGGGTCGCCGCCGACCGTGGTGATGTCCTCCTCCCGGTCGGCCCAGCGCTGCTCCGCCGTGGTGAGCTGCGCGAGCGTGGGCATGGAGGCGACCTCGGGCGGCTCGGCGGCACCGCCGGGCCGGTCGACCCAGCCCTTGTCGGAGGACCAGCGCAGGGTCGCGCTCGCGGGGTGCTGGGCGGCCTGCGCGCCGGGCGCCCGCAGCGCGGCGAGGTCCTTGGGCGTCGGTACGCCCTTGGGCGCGGGCACGCGCTCCTGCGTGCCGTTGTCCGAGGAGGCCGCCGGGGCGTGTTCGCTCTCCTCGGAGGTGCGCTCGGGTGCCTGCGAGAGCGCGGACTCGGGCAGCGGCGCGGAGAGGATCGCGGCGATCTCGGGCCGCGGCGCGGGCGAGGGCGCGCAGATCCCGCCGAGCTCCTTGGCGCGTACGGCCTTGGTGATCCACGCGCGGTCCAGCACCCGCCGCTCGTCCGCCTCGGCGACCAGGTCCTCCGACTGGTTGTAGTCCCCGTCGGCGGCCTGCACGGCCCACAGGTGCACGGCGACCCCGTGCTCCTTGGCGGCCATCATGCCCGGCAGCAGGTCACCGTCGCCGGTGACGAGCACGATGTCGGAGCAGGCGCGGTTGCGGGCCAGCTCGGTGAGCTCGGCGTGCATGGCGGCGTCCACGCCCTTCTGGGCCCAGCGTCCGTCGCTGCGGGTCAGGGCGCCCAGGCGGACGGTGACCCGGGGCATCACCCGCAGCCTGCGGTGCTCGGGCTGCGGGACGCGGTCGGGGGCGCCGTCGAACCAGTAGATGCGCAGCAGGGGCCGTTCGGTGTCGGACTCGGCCCGGTCGCGCAGCCCCTGGACGAGGGCGGCGTGGTCGACGGTGATGCGGGAACGGGAGGGCTCCCCGGCAAGGAGACTGGCGGCGGCCCCCAGCAGATACCCGGCGTCCACCAGGACGATGCAGCGGTCCACGCGATCCACCCTCTTTCCGGGAGGTTTGCTTCGGGCTTCCTTCGAGTCTGCCCGACCGTACGGGGGTTAACGGCCGGAACTCGATCTTCGGCGTGGCGTTTCGGGGCATTGCCCGGCGACATCCCCTGTCACACACGGTAATTATCCGAAATGCGCCTGTTGTCAGCCTATGTGAATCTGGTCCCGGCCCTGGCCCCTAGATCCCACAGGAGGCATCACCATGGCCAAGAACAAGAAGCAGAACCGCAAGCCGTCCCAGAACGAGCGTGCCGGGCAGGAGCCCCGGCAGAACTCGATGGAGACACAGACCGAGCAGCACGCCCCGCAGGTGAGCCCCGGCGACATGGCCCGCAAGGGGCGGCAGAAAAGCTTCGGCCACAACTGACATCTGCATAAAGGGTTGTTGAGACCCGGGTACACAAAAGGGCGCACCCCGTCAGGAGTGCGCCCTTTTGCACGGCCGGTGCCGACAGGGCCCGGTCAGCCCGCCAGGCAGGACGGGCCGAGCAGCACCTTCAGGTCGCCGAAGAGCGCCGGGTCCGGCTTCACCCGGTGCCGGTCCAGCCGCAGGACGGTCGTCTTGGTCGGGCCCTGGAGCTTGATACGGACCTCGCTGTCGCCCTTGTGGTGCGTGAGGATCTCGCCGAGGCGGCTGACCATCGGCGGGGTGACCCGGGTGGCCGGGATGGTGAGGATCACCGGTGCGTTGGTGCCCGCGTTGGACAGGTCCGGGACCTGGAGCTCCATCGCGACCAGCCGGGGCACGTCCTCGCGCTTGTCGAGGCGGCCCTTGACGAACACCACGGCGTCCTCGACGAGTTGGGTCGACACCAGCTGGTAGGTCGCCGGGAAGAACATGCACTCGATGGAACCGGCGAGGTCCTCGACGGTGGCGATCGCCCAGGCGTTGCCCTGCTTGGTCATCTTGCGCTGGAGGCCCGAGATGATGCCGCCGATGGTGACGACCGCGCCGTCGGAGTGCTCGCCGCCGGTGAGCTGGGCGATGCCCGCGTCGGCCTTGTCGGACAGCACGTGCTCCAGGCCGAAGAGCGGGTGGTCGGAGACGTACAGACCGAGCATCTCCCGCTCCTGGGCGAGCAGATAGGTCTTGTCCCACTCGTCCTCGGTGAACTGCACGTCGAGCCCGAAGCCGGGTTCGCTGGTCTCCTCCTCCCCCATCCCGCCGAAGAGGTCGAACTGGCCCTCGGCCTCCTTGCGCTTGACCGCGACCACGTTGTCGATCATCGGTTCGTACTGCGCGGTCAATCCCTTGCGGGTGTGCCCGAGGGTGTCGAAGGCGCCCGCCTTGATCAGCGACTCCGTGGTGCGCTTGTTGCAGGCGACCGCCTCGACCTTGTCGAGGTAGTCGGGGAAGGAGGCGTACTTCCCCTTGGCCTTGCGGCTCTTGATGATCGACTCGACGACGTTGGTGCCGACGTTGCGCACGGCCTCCAGGCCGAAGAGGATCACGTCGTCGCCCTGGGCGGCGAAGTTGTGCACCGACTCGTTGACGTTCGGCGGGAGCACCTTGATGCCCATGCGCCGGCACTCGTTGAGGTAGACCGCCGACTTGTCCTTGTCGTCCTTGACGGAGGTCAGCAGCGCCGCCATGTACTCGGCCGGGTAGTTGGCCTTCAGATAGGCGGTCCAGTACGACACCAGTCCGTACGCGGCGGAGTGCGCCTTGTTGAAGGCGTATCCGGCGAAGGGGACCAGCACGTCCCACAGGGCCTGGATCGCCTCGTCGCTGTAGCCGTTCTTCTGGGCGCCGGCCTGGAAGATGGTGAAGTTCTTGGCCAGTTCGTCGGGCTTCTTCTTGCCCATCACGCGGCGCAGGATGTCGGCCTCGCCGAGCGAGTACCCGGCGATAATCTGGGCGGCCTTCTGCACCTGCTCCTGGTAGACGATCAGGCCGTAGGTGACGTCCAGGACCTCCCTGAGGGGCTCTTCGAGCTCCTTGTGGATGGGGGTGATCTCCTGGAGCTTGTTCTTGCGCAGCGCGTAGTTGGTGTGCGAGTCCATGCCCATCGGGCCCGGACGGTAGAGCGCGGAGACGGCGGAGATGTCCTCGAAGTTGTCGGGCTTCATCAGGCGCAGCAGGGAGCGCATGGGGCCGCCGTCGAACTGGAAGACGCCGAGCGTCTCACCGCGCTGGAGGAGCTCGAAGGTCGTCGGGTCGTCCAGCGGGAGGCTCAGCAGCTCCAGGTCGATGCCCTTGTTGGACTTCACCATCTTGACGGCGTCGTCCATGATCGTCAGGTTGCGCAGGCCGAGGAAGTCCATCTTCAGCAGGCCGAGCGACTCACAGCTCGGGTAGTCCCACTGCGTGATGGTGACGCCGTCGGTGTGCCGGACCCAGACGGGGACGTGCTCGGTGATGGTCTCGCTGGACATGATCACGCCGGCGGCGTGCACGCCCATCTGCCGGACCAGGCCCTCAACGCCCTTGGCGGTGTCGATGACCTTCTTCACGTCCGGTTCGTTCTCGTACATCCCGCGTACCTCGCCGGCCTCCGAGTAGCGGGGGTGCGAGGGGTCGGTGATGCCGTTGAGGTCGATGCCCTTGCCGAGGACGTCGGCGGGCATGGCCTTGGTGATGCGGTCGCCCATCGCGTACGGGTAGCCCAGCACGCGCGCGGAGTCCTTGATCGCGTTCTTGGCCTTGATCTTGCCGTAGGTGCCGATCATGGCGACCTTGTCGGCGCCGTACTTCTCCGTCACGTACCGGATCACCTCGACGCGCCTGCGCTCGTCGAAGTCGATGTCGACGTCGGGCATGGAGACGCGCTCGGGGTTGAGGAACCGCTCGAAGATCAGGCCGTGCGGGATCGGGTCGAGGTCGGTGATGCCCATGGCGTAGGCGACGATCGAGCCGGCCGCGGAGCCTCGCCCGGGACCGACCGCGATGCCGTTGTTCTTGGCCCACATGATGAAGTCGGCGACCACGAGGAAGTAGCCCGGGAACCCCATCTGGATGATGACGTCCATCTCGTACTCGACCTGGCGCTGGCGGTCCTCGGGGATGCCGCCGGGGAAGCGGCGCTCCATGCCGCGGCGGACCTCCTCCTTGAACCAGGTGACCTCGGTGTAGCCCTCGGGGATGTCGAACTTCGGCATGAGGTTCTTGGCCTCGAACATGCCGGTGGTGTCGACCATCTCGGCGATCAGGAGGGTGTTGGCGCACCCCTCCTGCCAGGCGTCCGAGGAGTCGATGGCGTACATCTCCTCCGTGGACTTCAGGTAGTAGCCGGTGCCGTCGAACTTGAAGCGGTCGGGGTCGGAGAGGTTCTTGCCGGTCTGGATGCACAGCAGGGCGTCGTGGGCGGTCGCCTCGTGCGCGTAGGTGTAGTGCGAGTCGTTGGTGACCAGCGGGGGGATGCCGAGCTTCTTGCCGATCTCCAGGAGGCCGTCGCGGACCCGGTGCTCGATCTCGATGCCGTGGTCCATCAGCTCCAGGAAGTAGCGGTCCTTGCCGAAGATGTCCTGGTAGTCGGCGGCCGCCTTGAGCGCCTCGTCGTACTGGCCCAGGCGCAGCCGGGTCTGGAGCTCGCCGGAGGGGCAGCCGGTGGACGCGACGATCCCCTCGGACCACTGGGAGATCGTCTCCTTGTCCATGCGGGGCCACTTCTGCAGCCAGCCCTCGGCGTAG
The DNA here is from genome assembly GCF_003933965.1 of Streptomyces sp. RP5T. Lineage (GTDB taxonomy): Bacteria > Actinomycetota > Actinomycetes > Streptomycetales > Streptomycetaceae > Streptomyces. Next base: position 7,257 of record NZ_RSAJ01000017.1, on the reverse strand, counting down.
GCGTCCGAGGAGAGCCGGAAGAGGTTGTGCAGGCCGGTCGAGTTCACCGCCCACATCGTCTTGTGGGTGTAGCCACCGGAACCGGAGACGTCGTCCCGCTTCTGGTGCGGCTGGCCCCACTGGATCTTGCGCTTGTTGCGCCGGGACTCGGGCGCGACGTACGCCTCGATGCCGATGATCGGGGTGACCCCGGCCTTCTTGGCGCTGTGGAAGAAGTCGTACGCCCCGTGGAGGTTGCCGTGGTCGGACATGGCGATGTGGGTCATGCCCATCTCGTTGCACGCGTTGAACATGTCCTTGAGCCGCGCGGCACCGTCCAGCAGGGAGTACTGGGTGTGGACGTGCAGGTGCGTGAACGGCGGCTTTGACACGGCGTGGCCTCCATGGAAAACACTCGACGACAGACGGGCGGACAGTTCGGGGGACAGCGTCGAAGTCTATGCCTCGGCACTGACACTCCAAGGCCCGCCCCGCGTACCTTCACAACGAGGGTCGCGGGCACTTTGGCCGGGGCCCACCCGTTGGAGAGACGACAGAAACGCTGTCGTACGCATGCACCAGGAGGCACCCCGCGATGTCGGTTCCGCAGCTCAACGACGAGCACCGCGGCGAGGAGATCCTCGCTGTCTTCGACACCGCCTTCGGCGAGCTCCTGGCCGCCGATCCGGCAGCGTTCCGCGTCAAGTTCCGCAAGATGGCGGCCTCGGCGTTCGCGTTCTACCGGGGTACGGCGTGCCTCTTCTATCACGACCTGGACGCGGAGAAGCGGGGCGGCCCGTACCTGGACGAGCGCACCTCGCGCGTGTGGATCCATGGCGACCTGCACGCGGAGAACTTCGGCACCTACCTCGACGCCAACGGCCGGCTGATCTTCAATGTCAACGACTTCGACGAGGCCTACGTCGGCCCCTTCACCTGGGACCTCAAGCGCTTCGCCGCCTCGGTCGCGCTGATCGGGTACGCCAAGGCGCTCGGCGACGAACAGATCACCGAGCTGGTGGAGGTCTACGCGGGCGCGTACCGCGAGCGGATCCACGCCCTGGCCACCGGCGCCAAGAGCGACGAGGTGCCGCCCTTCACCCTGGACACCGCCCAGGGCCCGCTGCTGGACGCGCTGCGCGACGCCCGCTCCCTGACCCGTTTCGGCCTGCTGGAGTCGATGACGGAGATCCGCGACTTCGAGCGCCGCTTCGCGCCGGGCGGCGGCTCCATCGAGCTGGACGCGGCCACCCGCTACAAGGTGCTCGCGGCCTTCGACGGCTATCTGGAGACCCTCCCGGAGGCGTCCCTGGCCCGCCCGGACTCCTACCGGGTCAAGGACGTCGTCGGCCGTCGCGGGATCGGCATCGGCTCGGCCGGGCTGCCGTCGTACAACATCCTGCTGGAGGGGCACACCGACGCCCTGGAGAACGATGTGGTGATCTACATCAAGCAGGCCCAGACCCCGGCCGTCTCCCGGCACATCACCGACCCGGCGATCCGCGACTACTTCCAGCACGAGGGCCACCGCACGGTGATCTCCCAGCGCGCCCTCCAGCAGCACGCCGACCCGTGGCTGGGCTGGACCGAGCTGGGCGGCGCGGGCCAGCTGGTCGCGGAGATCTCGCCGTACGCCGTGGACCTGGACTGGGGCGACATCGACGACCCGGAGGAGATCGCGGCGGTCGTCGCCGACCTCGGCCGCGCCACGGCCACCATGCACGCGGCGGCGGACGACACCTCCGGCGAGTCCCTGGTGCCCTTCTCCACCGAGCGGGCGATCGACGCGGCGATCGCGGCCGACGAGGACGGCTTCGCGGGCCTCCTGGTCGACTTCGCGCACAGCTACGGCGCACGCGCGCGTGCCGACCACCAGACCTTCGTGGACCTGTTCCGCAACGGCCGCATCCCCGGCCTGTGACAGGCCCCTTACCACCGTCGATAACGATAGGGCCGCTCACAGGGACTCTTTAGGGGTCCCTTACAGGCCCGCGTGACACACTCTCCACGCTATGGACATATCCGGGACCCAGCTTCGAGCGCTCCGCGCGGCGCTGTTCACGGCACTCGTCGTGACGCTCAGCACCGCGTCGCACGTGCTGCTGTCCCGGGCTCCCCTGCCGCTCAACACCGTGGCGGTGGTCGCCGCCGCCGTGTTCGCGCTCTCCTTCGCGCTGGCCGGCCGGGAGCGCGGCTTCGGGCGGATCGCCGCCGTGCTGATCCCCCTGGAGCTGGCCGCAGACACCGTCTTCACCACCGGCCAGCACGTCTGCTACGGCGCCGCGGGCGGCCCGGTCGCGGGCCCGCTGCGCTCGGTCGGCTGGGACCTGTTCTGCGGCGACGGCACCAGCGTCGGCTCGCCGTTGGCCCGGATGACCGGCACCGACCCCGGCCGGCTCGGCGGACTGCTCGCCCACGCCGACCCGCGGACCGCCTGGCTGCTGCTGGGCGCCCATGTCCTGGTCGGCCTGCTCGCGGCCACCTGGCTGCGCCGCGGCGAGCGGGCCCTGGCCCAGCTGTTGCGGGCCGTGGCCGCCACCACATTCCGGCCGCTTCTGCTCGCGGCCGCCGCGCTGACCGTGCGGTCGGCGCCGGAACCGGCCCGTCCGGTGCGCCCCGGCCGCCGTACGGCCGTCGTGCCCGACGAGATCCTCGTGCACTCCCTGGGACGGCGTGGACCGCCGTGCTCTCCCGCTGTCGCCTGAGCCGCACCCACCGCTCGCACAGCCTCCGAGCACCACCAGTCCCGACCGACGTATCCCCGCACACGACGTGTGCGCGTCCCCTCGATGGAGAACACCACCATGAGCAAGCGGAACAGCCAGGCCGCGAAGACAGCCGCCCGCGAGCGGCTGCGGCAGGAGCGCGAGCGCCAGGCCAAGCGCGACAAGATCAAGCGGCAGGTCATCGTCGGCTGCTCCATCGTCGGCGTCCTGGCGATAGCCGGCGGCATCAGCTACGCGGTCGTGCAGAGCAACAAGCCCAGCTACTGGGAAGAGGCCAAGAACGACAAGCTCGTCAAGCCGGCCAACACCTCGGGCGCCAACGGCACCACGGTCGTCATCGGCAAGAGCACCGCCAAGAAGACCCTGGTCATGTACGAGGACCCGCGCTGCCCCGTCTGCGCCCAGTTCGAGCAGACCGTCGGCTCGACCGTCGACAAGGACGTCGAGGACGGCAAGTTCAAGATCCAGTTCGTCGGCGCCTCCTTCCTCGACGGCAACCTCGGCGGCGAGGGCTCCAAGAACGGCCTCAGCGCCCTCGGCGCGGCGCTGAACGTCAGCCCCGAGGCGTTCCTGAAGTACAAGACCGCGATGTACTCCACGAAGTGGCACCCCGACGAGAGCGGCCCCGACAAGTTCAAGGACGACTCCTACCTCATCGAGATCGCGCAGACCGTCCCGGAGCTGAAGGACAACAAGACCTTCCAGAACGCCGTGAAGAACGGCACCTACGACAAGTGGGCCCTGGACATGTCCGAGAAGTTCAACAAGGACGGCATCAGCGGCACCCCGACCCTGAAGATGGACGGCAAGACGCTGACCGGTTCCGACGGCAAGAACGCGCCGATGACGGTGGCCGAGTTCAACACCGCCCTGGAGGGGGCCCTGAAGGGCTGATTCCCGCACTCTTCAGGCAAAGAGCGGGCGAACTTTCAGGAGTTCGCCCGCTCTCGTTCATACCGGCCAGTAACCTGATCGGCCGTGACCAACAGACAGAGAACAGCCGGGAGCAACTCCCTGTCCCCACGCCGCCGTACGGTCGTCAAGGCCGCGGCGGCCACCGCTGTCCTGGCCGCTCCGCTCGCCGCCGCATGGCCGGCCGGCGCGGTCGAGGCCCCCGCCTTCCTGCACGGTGTCGCCTCCGGCGACCCGCTCCCGGACGGCATCCTGCTGTGGACCCGGGTGACCCCGACCGCGGAGGCCGTGCCCGGTTCCGGGCTCGGCCCGGACACCGAGGTCGGCTGGACCGTCGCCGCGGACAAGTCCTTCACGAACGTCGTCGCCAAGGGGTCCGTCACCGCGACCGCCGCCTCCGACCACACGGTCAAGGCGGACGTGCGCGGTCTCGCGCCCGCGACCGACTACTGGTTCCGCTTCTCGGCGGGCGGCACCGACTCCCCGGCGGCGCGCACCCGCACCGCGCCGGCGGCGGACGCGGCCGTCGCGAACCTCCGCTTCGGCGTGGTCTCCTGCGCCAACTGGGAGGCCGGTTACTTCTCGTCCTACCGCCACCTCGCGGCCCGCGGCGACCTGGACGCCTGGCTGCACCTGGGCGACTACATCTACGAGTACGGCACCGGCCAGTACGGCACCCGCGACACCGTCGTACGGCAGCACGCGCCGGCCCACGAGATCCTCACCCTCGCCGACTACCGGATCCGGCACGGCAGGTACAAGACGGACCCGGATCTGCAGGCCCTGCACGCGGTCGCCCCGGTCGTCGCGATCTGGGACGACCACGAGTTCGCCAACGACGCCTGGTCGGGCGGCGCCGAGAACCACACCGAGGGCGCGGAGGGCGCCTGGTCGGCCCGTCAGGCCGCCGCCAAGCAGGCCTACTTCGAGTGGATGCCGGTGCGCACGGCGACGGCCGGCACCACCTACCGCCGACTGCGCTTCGGCAAGCTCGCCGACCTCTCACTGCTCGACCTGCGGTCCTTCCGCTCGCAGCAGGCCTCCGTGGGCAACGGTTCGGTCGACGACCCGGACCGCACCATCACGGGCCGCGCCCAGCTGGACTGGCTCAAGGCGGGGCTGAAGTCCTCCGACACGACCTGGCGGCTGGTCGGCAACTCCGTGATGATCTCGCCGTTCGCGATCGGCTCGCTCTCCGCCGACCTGCTCAAACCGCTCGCCGAGCTGCTGGGCCTGCCCAAGGAGGGCCTCGCCCTCAACACCGACCAGTGGGACGGCTACACGGACGACCGCCGCGAACTCCTCGCCCATCTGCGCTCCAACGCCATCCGCAACACCGTCTTCCTGACCGGGGACATCCACATGGCGTGGGCCAACGACGTGCCGGTGAACGCCGGGACCTACCCGCTGTCGGCGTCCGCCGCCACGGAGTTCGTCGTCACCTCGGTCAGCTCGGACAACCTCGACGACATCCTGAAGGTCCCCGAGGGCACGGTGACCGCGCTGGCCGCGCCGGTCATCCAGGTCGCCAACCGGCACGTCCACTGGGTGGACACCGACCGCCACGGCTACGGCGTCCTGGACATCACCGCCGAGCGGGCGCAGATGGACTACTACGTGCTGTCCGACAAGACGAAGCAGAACGCGACGTCCGCGTGGGCGCGTTCGTACCGCACGCGGAACGGCACGCAGAAGGTCGAGCGGACCTACAGCCCCGTCTAGAGCGTCTCCAGGAAGCCGAGGGCCACCCGCCAGGTGGCCTCGGCGGCCTCCTCGTCGTAGTCCGGCAGGTCGGGGTCGGTGTAGAGGTGACCGGCCCCGGCGTACCGGTAGACCTCGACGTCGGCGCCGGTGCGGCCCATCTGGAGGTACCAGGCGCTCAGCCAGTCGTCCGTCTCGAAGGGGTCCGGCTCGGCCACGTGCAGCTGGACCGGCAGCTCGTCGGCGGTGGCGTTCGGCGCGATGTCCGACGTGCCGTGCAGGAGGAGCAGTCCGCGGGCCTTCTCGTCGCCGAGGGCGAGGGTCTGCGCGATCGAGGCGCCGAGGGAGAAACCGGCGTAGACCAGGCCGCGCTCGGAGTAGGGCGCGGCGGCCAGCACAGCCCGCTTGAGCAACTCGTCCTTGCCGATCTCCTCGTTGAAGGCCATGCCCTCCTCGACCGTCTCGAACGTGCGCCCCTCGAAGAGGTCGGGCGTCCACACCTCGTGCCCGGCCGCCCGCAGCCGGTCGGCGGCCCGACGGACGGCGGGCCTGAGGCCGTAGGTCGAGTGAAAGAGCATGATGTTCATGACGCCATGGTGCCAGCCCGCCTCGGCAGTGCTGTCGCCCACATCGCGGCGGCCGTACCCACTTCGCGGCCGAAGTCACATGTTCATGCCCCGGCGGGGCCGGTTAGGTTCGGGGTCATGGAGAACGTACTCCGCCCACTGATCGTGGTCGGCGGTTCGGTACTGCTCACTCTCGTGATCGGCTGGGCCACCGACCTTCTGCTGCGCAAGGCCGACGCACGGCACAGCGAGACCCCGATGTGGGGTCTGCTGCGCCGTGGCCGCATCCCCTACATGCTGGTGCTGTGCGCGGCCATGCTGAGAGGGGCCTATGACGAGGCACGGGTGCTGGAGCGGCACAGCGCCGGCATCGGGCAGACGCTGACGCTGGTGCTGATCGGGGCGACCGCCTGGCTGGTGATCCGCATCGCGGCGGCCGTGGTGGAGACGACGTACACCCGTTACGCGCGTGCCCACCACGACGCCGCCCGGGTCCGCCGGGTGCGCACCCAGGTGACGCTGATCATGCGGGTGGTCGCCGCGACCGTCGGCGTGGTGGCGGTGGCCGCGATGCTGCTGACGTTCCCCGCGATGCGCGCGGCCGGTGCCTCGCTGCTGGCCTCGGCCGGAATCCTCGGCATCGTCGCCGGTGTGGCCGCCCAGTCGACGCTCAGCAACATGTTCGCCGGGCTGCAGATCGCCTTCGGTGACATGGTGCGCATCGGCGACACCGTGGTCGTGGACGGCGAGTGGGGCACGGTCGAGGAGATCACGCTGACCTTCCTGACGGTCCGCACCTGGGACGAGCGCCGGATCACCATGCCCGTGTCTTACTTCACCTCGAAGCCGTTCGAGAACTGGTCGCGCGGCACCCCGCAGATGACCGGCATCGTCTACTGGCACGTGGACCACACCGCTCCGGTGGAGCTGATGCGCGAGCGGCTGCGGGACATCCTGCGCCAGTGCCCCGCCTGGGACGGCCGCGACTACGGGCTCGCCGTCACCGACACCACCCCGAACACCATGCAGGTGCGGGCGCTGGTGACCGCCAAGGACGCCGACGACATCTGGACGGTACGGGTCACGGTCCGCGAGCAGATGATCCGCTGGCTCACCGACAACCACCCCTACGCGCTGCCGCGGGTGAACACGGCGGACGCGACACTGGCGCCGGGGTTCCGACGGGTCAACGGCAACGGGAGGGACGGCGAGACGCCCCGCCGCGCCCACGAGTCCCCGCGAACGGGGCGCGGCTGACGGCACATGACGGCGCGGGTTCCCCGGGCGCGCTCAGGGGCTCGGGGAACCGCGCCGACCAGCCACGACGAGCCCACACCCGTCCACCGGCTAATGCCCCCGCTCCGCCCCGCCAT
>NZ_RSAJ01000179.1 GCF_003933965.1 Streptomyces sp. RP5T | reverse complement strand
GCCGACACCCTGGCCCCATGGCCTCCGTGGCAGCCTCCCGTCGAGTCCCTCCCACACTGAAGCCTGTGCGACTTGAAGACTTGGTCACGGGGTTGGTGTGGATCATTGATCGCGTGCTTGTGCTCGTTACGGGCGATTCACCACGTTCAAGATCGCCTGCTCGTGGGCTCAGCGACACACCCGGTAGCGGATGTGGGTGGCCTGCGGCGTATCGATCACCTGGACGACCTCCAACTCGATCTCTGACGGCAACACATCGAACAGCCGATGGCCCCGCCCGAGAAGCACCGGGATCTGATGGATCTGCACCTCATCCAGCACCCCGGCCTCCAGCGCCCGCTGCCCCGTGTACGCGCCACGCACCTGCACGTCTTTGCCACCGGCTGCAGCCTTGGCCTGTGCCATCGCGCTCTCGATCCCATCGATCACGTACGTCACCAGTGGATAACCCCAGCGCGCGGCAGGCCCGGGCGGGCGGTGGCTGGGGACAAAGATCGGGAGACCGCCGTGATCACCACCCCAGTGATCCATGAGCTCAGCAGTCCGCCGCCCCGCGAGCACCGCACCGGCCGCATTCCATTCGTCCTGGAATCGCGCAGCCGGTCCGGCCGGCCGGCCGTACTCCCCGTCGGAGTCGGCCCACTTGTGCAGCCGCTCGTCGTCGTCGCCGCCGAGGAAATCGTCGGTGTCGGCGATGTACCCGTCGACCGACACCGTCATATCCAGCACTGATCTGGACACTTCGACCTCCTGTGGTCTTCCTCCAGACTGGTTTCACTGCGTGTAGACCCGGCAGGGCGGCACTACTCATCGGCGTGACAGACGGCCCTCACGACAAGCGCCCGTCCGCGACCAGCACAAGGAGACGACCCCCACCGACACCCGCCCCGATGACCAGCCGTTCTCCCAGACGCACAACGCTCACCGCAGAAGAGCCGCACCCGTTGCCGAAGCCGTACTCGACCTCTGAGGGCACAGCACGATCCAGCCGATCAGCGTGCTCCGGCAGGGCCTGATAGCCTGCGATCTTCGCCGGTCACCCGGACGGAGTCCCCCGGCGGGTTGCCATGTCACACCATCAGCAGCTCATGACAGCCCTCGATGCGCTCGACCGGGCCTTCGCCTCTGAAGAGCGGTTCCCTGTCGGCGGTTGCACGTACTGCTACGGCGAAGAGGGACTCGCCGAACTCTCCAGGCCGCTGCACCTCATACCCGAGGACATGGTGTCCGCGGCTGCCGGAGAGGTGCCCAGCCACTGGGACGACTTCCCACGTCTCTACCGCCGTCTCGTCCCGCGCATCATCCGCCCCCTCGTCGCCGGTCAGTTCCCCGTCTCCGAGGAGCTGATCGCCACCCGCCTGGTCGAGGCAGGCTGGAGCACCTGGGACGCGCCCCTGGCCGACGCTCTTCGCAACGTCTGGACCGCATGGTGGCAGGCCACATTGCACACCCACCCCAGCCCGGTGTGCATCAGGGACACCCTCGCCCTCATCACCGTCGCCACCGACAGCCTGCGCCCCTGGCTGGACATGTGGACCGCCATCCGAACCCCGGCCGCCGACGCGCACTTGGCGGACCTGGTGGTCGACGTGCTGTTCGAGTACGAGATCACCGACCTGAGCCTGGGGTTCCACAACGAGTACCACGCCACCACGGCACTGGTGGAATGGTTCCTCACCGATGTGCGCGACCGTGTCACCGACTCCCGTCTCGACGACCCTGACTTTGTTCACCACCTCCAGCAGTTGATCAGCGCTCCAGCGGACGTCTTGACCGACGCAGTGCACAAGGACGACGTCTGAGCTCTTGGGTTGGCATGGCTGCTCGGTGAGTGTGAGCCCGGTGCCGGCGAGACAGCCGTCGATCAGGTCGGGGCGGAGTCGGATGTGGCGCGGGCCCCAGCGGAGGGCGCGTTCGAGGTGTTCGTCGTCGGTGAACGCCGTATCGGCCAGCGGGCCTTCCATTGCGCCGAAAGGGACGACACCAAGATCGGCCGGCAGAACGAGGACGACCCGGCAGAAGTCGCCCGGCAAGGACTCGACGTCCTCTTGGCCGGCAAGAACAAGGTCGTAGCCGCCTCCGCCAAAACCAAAGCACAGGAACTTGCCAACGAGGCCCTGCCCGACACGGCCAAGGCCGCCGCCCACCGCAACATGGCCGAGCCGGGATCTGCCGGCAAGGACGAGAGCGGCTGAACACTCAGGACGGGGCCGCGACCTGGCTCGGGTGCCGCCCTGGATCGATGGAAGGAAGATCCACGATGGTGTGCCACGCGATGTCTTCAACTCCGGAAGGCAGCGAACGACGCGCGCTGCACGTCTTGTCAGACATTGAACGGACTCCTACAGTCCGGTGACAGAGGTGGCGTGGGACCGCTCCCACGCCCCATGTCATCCGAGCTATGGAGCCGCGATGCCATCCGCAATTCCCGGACCGGGACGCCTGATGGTGGTCGCCCTGGCGACCCTTTCACTGCTTCTCCTGGGACATCCACAAGCCGACGCGGCGTCCTGGGGCACTCCGCAGACCATCAACTCGTGGAACACCATCAACGGACGGTGGACCGCCAACAACGAGTTGGAGACCTACACTCCGGCCTGCGTGTGGTACGAGGGCAGCACCCTCGTGATCAAGACCTACAAGTCGGGCAACACCTACTACTCGGGGCGCGTGGAGTCCAAGGCCCTGTACGGCTACGGCACTTACAGCTTCACCGCGAACATGCCCAACGGCCGGGGCCTCCTGCCCGCTGTATGGGCGGCCTACCTGAGTCCGTGGCTCCCTGAGTTCGACGCCGCCGAAATCGTCGGCCAGAACCCGAACACCGTCTACCAGACCTTCCACGACCCCAACAACGCCCAGGCCCAGTTCTCGAAAACGAACTCAGCGGGCTGGACCAACGCCTACCACACGTACTCGTTCACCTGGTGGCCCGATCACATCGACTTCGCCGTGGACGGCACCATCACCGGTACCAAGTGGTACACCACGGCACCGGGAGTGGGAATGCACTTCATCGTCAACACCGCCGTCGGTGGCGACTGGCCGGGCAACCCCGACAGCTCGACCTGGGCCACGGCGGACGGCGCACGGTATCTGAAGGTCTCGTCGATCACGTACACCCCGTACTACCCGTGACCTTCACAGCGCAGCGGGAGAGCGGCACACTGCTGAACCACTGAATCCCTCAAGTTGGGCCTGCTGGTGGAGCGGTTAGGGGCGGGGATCGGCGCTGAACGGTGCGCTGCGCACTGGGCGAAGTTCTGTGGCGGGAGCAGCCGTGGATACCGATCCGCTCCGTTTCGAAGCGCACATCGGTGTCTCCGGCTGTCACCAAGTGCGTTGCCACCTGGGGCAGTTCCTTCCCTGCCAGGGGCGTGCCCGCGCACACCGCGACTGCGGCGCCGGGCGGTGCGCGGGGTCGTCCCACTGGGCCACGCAGGCGGGACGGAGGACCCAGCACGCATGCGGGACCCCTCCCCCATCTCTTCGCCAGCAGCACCGATCCACGGAGGCTGACGATCTCCTTCTACGGACGGTCTGTGCAAGACAGGGACCTGTCGTGCACTCAGATCGCCAACCGCTAGGGCTACGCCCCGCTCGCCGTCCGAAGTCGGTTGGCAGCCTTTGACTGCGCCTCAATCTGCTTCTGCCGCAGGGCCGATGCTCTCCTTGAGCCCGCACCTGACCGCACCTGACCGCACCCGAAGGAAGTACTGCCTGGCTTTGTTCACCAGCTACAGCAGCGCCGTTGTCGATGCTCAGTGGCGGTAGGCGGCTGTCGCGATCTCGATGAATGACCGGATCAACGGGTTGGTGTCACGTTCGTTGCACACCGCCACCACCCGGCTGGGCGCCATGTCGAGCAGCGGCACTACGGTGAACTCAGCGGGCAGGTCGTGCCCGAGCGGGGCCAGGCCGACTGTGCCGTTCCACAGCACAGCCTGCAGGCATTCCTGGACGTTGCGTACCACTGGTCCCTCGCGCGGCCTCCCACCGTTCCAGTACGACTGCCAGACGGGGTCGGTGCCCTGCGGGAACTGGAACCAGCGGCGGTCGCGCAACTCGGCGAGCCGCAGTCCGTCACGGCGGGCCAGTGGATCGTCGGCGCGCAGGACCACACCGACCGGATCACTCCGCAGCGCTCGCGCCGTCAGGGCGGTCTCGTCGAACGGCGCCCTGGTGAGAGCGACGTCGACCAGTCCAACGCGCAGTCCGCACGTCGGGTCGGTCAGATCGGTGTCGCGGATACGGATGTCGACTCCGGGGTGCTTCCGGCGGTAGGCGGCGGCCAGCCTGGCAGCTCCCGGGTCGGTGCTGTCGCCCAGGATGCCGACGGTGATGGTCGCGACGCCGGCTGCTGCGCGCACGCGTACCCGGACGTGGTCGGCGTGGTCGAGTAGGGCTCGCGCCTCGTCGAGCAGCACCGCACCCACCGAAGTGAGCGTGACGCCGGTGGTCGAGCGTGCGAAGAGCAGAGCCCCGACCTCGGCTTCCAACTGCTTGATCGCCCGGCTCAGCGGCGGCTGACTCATATGCAGTCGGGTGGCGGCCCGGCCGAAGTGGAGTTCCTCGGCGACTGCCACGAAGTAGCGCAGGGTTCGTAGCTCCACGCTGCAACGATACCCATGAGGTATCGGCTCTGCTGAATGGGTCTTGGACACCGGCGAGGTCCGGGCGGTGCACTTGTGACCATGACCGAAGAAGCGAAGAACAGCGAGCCGCAGACCGATCCCGCCGTATCCGTGGTGGGTCCCCGTGACGGCGAGATGATCGTTCTGGGTACCACGCGCATGCGCGTTCTCGAGGACGGCAGCAACACCGGGCACCGCCTCGCGATCGCCGAGTCCGTGCTGGCCCCGCACACGCAGGGTCCGCCGCAGCACCGCCATGGTCTGCACGACGAGGGCTTCTACATTCTCTCCGGCACCGTGCGGTTCACCGTCCGGGACGAGGAGTACGACGCCACCGCAGGCACGCTCGTCATGGTTCCGCCCGGCACCCCGCACACCTTCGCCAACCTGACTGACCAACCCGCCGTCATGCTGAGCACCTTCACACCGGACCTGTACCTGCAGTACTTCCGAGACCTTCAGGAGGTGCTCGGCGGCGGTCGGCCGCTGACGCCACAGGCCAACATCGACGCGATGAGCCGCTACGCGACCCAGCCCGCCACCGACCTCGCCTGAAGCCGAAGGGGCGGGAGACGGACCGGCCGTCTCCACAGGCTTGCCCGGCACTCGACGCAATCGACTGGCCCCCGTAACCGGGGGCCCTCGTGAACGGGAATCATGAACATCGCCTATTGGATCGTCGCGGGACTCCTCGCGCTCTTCTACCTCTACGCAGGCACTCTGAAGGTGATCCGCAACCGCGATCAGCTCCGACCGATGATGGCGTGGGTCGACCGCGTGCCGTTGCCTGCCCTCAGAGCGCTGGGGGCGGTCGAAGTGCTCGGCGCGGTCGGCCTGATCCTGCCAGAGCTGACCGGCATCGCTCCCTGGCTGTCGCCTGCCGCAGCCATCGGCTTCGTACTTCTGCAGATCGGTGCGGTCGCCGTTCACCTGACCGGCGAAGACCGCCGCATCACACTCAATCTCGGACTCCTCGCCGCTGCGGCGGTGACCGTCTGGCTGGCCACCGGGGCGTGAACGTGGATCAGTTACCCGACCGGCGCAGGCGGCTGCTGGGCCAGCCGCCTCACGGCCGCTGTCACTCCTCCCTCATTCAGGAGCGGTGAGCAAGAGCTGAACCAGGCCGCCCCAGTTCTCCTCGCTCACCTTGGTGTGGGTGGCCCGGGCCCTCCGGCCGCCAGCGGTTACCGGACATCCTTCAGGATGCCCGGTAGCCGATCGGGGGCACGGGCGGCGGGTACTGCTCGGTGCAGGAGGGGTACGAGAAGGCCTCGCGCAGGACGTAGGCGGCCCGCTCGGCCGGTGTGAGGCGCTCGCTCGATGAGGGTCAGTACGGCGGCCTACGACACCGATTCGCGCTGCTCATCCACCAGGCTTACCGCGACGGGGGCGGGGACCAGCTCGGCGCGCTCGGCACGCTTCAACTCCATCGTGATCTGGACGACCCGCTGCATCGACGTCGCCGTCACCCACCTCTGGGCAGAGGGACACAGGATCCGCGAAGAAGACATCACCCGCTCTCCCCCTCAAGCACGAGAACCTGAATCTGTTCGGCGCTACGGCTTCATGGCCGGCATTCCGGCCGCCGACGCTCTGTGCCCGCCTCGGGGCCCTGATGCGCCGGAGCAGGACGAGATGAGGACAGGTCGGTCGGCTCGCAGTGAGTCGGAGCCGTCACTGCCTGCCTCCCTCCAGGCCGTCGCCCGGCGTCACAGGAGGGCGCCGCCGGAGACCTCGATGCGCTGAGCTGTGACCCAACGCAGCCCCGCGGAGGCCAGCGTGGCGATGGCGTCGCCGATCTCCTCAGGTTCGCCGACGCGGCCGAGCGCGGTCTGTCCGGCCAGAACCTGCCGCATTCCGGCGTCGTCCCGCATCGCTCCGCCGTTGAAGTCGGTGGCGGTCGGCCCCGGGGCTATGGAGTTGACCCGGATGCCGCGGGGTCCGAGTTCTGCGGCGAGGGTGCGGCTCAGGGCTTCGACGGCTGCCTTGGATGCGGAGTAGACCGAGGTGGCGGGGCTGGTGTGGCGGGTCAGTGACGTCGAGACGTTGATGACCTGGCCACCCTGGGCCAGCAGCGGCACGAGCGACTGGATGAGGAAGAACGTGCCCCGGACGTTGGTGCCCATCACCGTGTCGAAGTCGTCGATCGTGACAGTCTCCAGCGGCCCGAAGACTCCTACTCCCGCGTTGTTGACCAGAATGTCGAGCCGTGACGTACCCCAGCGCTCCAACTGCGCGCCCAGTTCGGAGATGAAGGGCGCGAAGGAGGAGACATCGCTGATGTCGAGCCGGAGAACAGCGGCCGTCCCTCCTACGGCCTGTACCTGTTCCACCGTCTTCTCAGCCCCGGCCTCATCACCGCGGTGGGTGACCACGACCCGCACCCCGCGCGCGGCCAGGGCGATAGCCGCGCTGCGCCCGAGGCCGCGATTCGCACCGGTCACCAAAGCGGTCTTGTCGACTGTCATGAATTTCCTCCACCGCGCGACAACCAGGATGGGCCCAGGTGCCACAGATCAGATGCGAGTCAACCGACTCGCCTTATTGGTGCACAGTAGGCGGACCCCAGAGGCGAGTCAAGTGACTCGCCTCGGGGCTGCGGCATACTCTCCGCATGGCAGCAGAACTCCCCGCGCATCACCGCAGGCTCGCCCAGCAGAAGCGCGAGGCGATCACCTCCGCGGCCACAGAACTGTTCTTGGACCGTGGTTACGACGGCACGTCCCTGGCACGGATCGCCGAAGCAGCCAGCGTCTCGAAGTCCACCCTGTTCAAGCAGTTCCCCACCAAGGCGGCCCTCTTCGAGGCCATCGTCACCGAGTGCTGGCAGCGCGACGCCGGCGACACCACCGCGCGGCCACCGGCCGGAGATCTGCGCGCAGGGCTGACAGCCATCGGTCACCGTTACGCCGACCTGATCGGCCAGCCGCGCATGGCAGGCCTGTTCCGGATCGTCATCGCGGAACTGCCTCGTTTTCCCGAGCTGGGACGGATGCAGTTCCAGCTCGGCAAACTGCCCTACTTCGCCTCTGTCCAGCACTACTTGGAATCCGAGCACGAGGCGGGCAACGCCGATGTGCCCGACGCCGAGAGCGCCGCAAACCAGTTCCTCGGCATGATCGCCAATTACGTCCTGTGGCCCCGCATGCTGCTGACCGGCTGGAACCCCGCAGCTTCCGACATCCACAACGCCGTCGAAGAGGCCGTCCAGACGATGCTCGCCAGATACGCTCCCGACCCGCAGGCCTGACCCGAAGCCGGAACTTCCACACTGACGCACGTGCGTGCACGAGCGGAGCATGTGATCGGCCAGAAGTAGAACTACAAGGTCGGCACCGTGCAGATCGGCTTCAGACCACGGGCGATTCCAGAGCCGTCGCGCCCGGCACTACGAGCGGCTCATCCGGCACCATCGTGTGAGCCGGGCGGTAACCAGGGCCGGTAACCCAATTGCTCTTGGCCACAGCCCGGGGCCCCTTGCAGTCCCCCGGGGCTCCGCTCACGCCGTGCGCGGGCGCTGCGTGGTCCTCCTTGCCGCTGAGCATTGTTGGAGCGCCGCGGCGATCATCATTCATCGTGCCGGGATGGTTACCGCCGAGGGGTGCGCTTCGTCGTGGAAGACATCAATCTCCGTCTGGTGCATTGCTGTTGCGCTCTCGACGGGTTCACTGCCGCCTAGGTTGCGGGCGAATCGCGGGAAGGCTCCGGCGGAGACCTGCACGCGGAGTCGATGTCCTTTCTTGAAGCGGTAGGCGGTCGGTGAGAGCCGCACCGTCGCGCAGGTGGCGTCATCGCCGGCGTCGAGGTGGACGAGTTCATCGCACACGTTGAGCGACTTGCCGTTCGGGGCGACGTCGCACAGCCGCACGAACACATCGACGCTGGGACGGTCGGCGCGCACCCAGATGTCTGCGGTGACCTCGCCGATCACCTCAAGGTCGTCGGTGAGCGGTGCGCCGGTGAAGGTGAGCACGTCGGGGCGCTTTTCCAACTTCCGGTTGTCGACGGGGCCCGCTCCGGCGGGGGTGAGTTTCGCTCCACCGAGGGAGGGGGTGGGGTCGTGGGGGTCGTAGGTGAAGGTCGAGGGCGCTTCCGCGGATCCTGCGGTGGCGGTGAGGGTGCCGTCGGTGCGGAGGTACAGCCGCTGGGGTTCGTACCCGGCGGGTGGCCATGCTTCGAAGTCGCGCCACTCGTCCGCGCCCATCACGTACAACCGCACCGGGTCCCGGTGGGGCGGCTCTTGCCCGGTGGCGACGGCGGAGGCCCACTCGGCGACCTCGGTGACGGATGCGCCCATGCCGCGGGGGTCGGCGTGCCACCACGGTCCGACGGTCAGCCGGGGCTCGCGGCCTGCGTCGACGAGGGCGGTGAAGTCCCGGAGCTGGTCGGCGAGGAAGATGTCGTACCAGCCGGTGACCGAGCTGACCGGCACGGTGACGTCCGGGACGGTACCGCTGCGGTCCAGGTCCTTCCAGTAGGTGCTGTTCTGGTCGTGGTTGACGATCTGTTGGAAGAACTGCGAGGTCCGGCCGAGCAACGCCCGGTCGACGTCCGTGATGGGCAAGGTGTTCATGGCGTTGGTGATACGTCGCTGGTCCGCGCCGGCCATCGACCGGAGCAGGTAGCCGCGCTGTTCCTGTGCGGCGGGCAGAGCTGAGCCGTTGCGGGACTGCGGTGCGGTGTTCCAGGAGAAGTTCGTGATGGTCTCCAGGTCGACGCGGCCGGGCCGGGTGAGGCTCAGAGCGAGCCGGGAGGAGGTGATGTGCGGGACCATGGCCTTGACCTCGACAGGGGCTGCGTCGGCGATGGCCCACTGGGTGTAGCCGAAGTAGCTGGATCCGGCGAGGATCACCCGGCCGCTGGACCAGGACTGGTCGGCCAGCCACCGGAGTGTCGCGAGGCCGTCGGCGCGCTCGTTGCGCATGGCCAGGAACTCGCCGTCGGATCCGAACGTGCCGCGGGTGCTGACGATCAGTACTTGCAGTCCGCGTTCGGCGAGGACGGGGCCGTAGAGCCATCCGAGGGGGCCGCCGCGCCCGTAGGCGGTGCGGACGACCACGACCGGCACCTCACTGAGTGATCGTCCACCGGTGTCGCGGGGGGCCCAGTGGTCGGCGACGAGCGTGGCACCGTCATCCATGGGTATCTTCAGGCCGCGTTCGACGTGGACCCGGCGTGAGGTGGCGGGCGGGAGCGGGGCCATGCGCTCCGCGAGGCGTCCGATCGCGGTCATGGTCAGGCCTCCGGGGTGAGCGCGACGCGGCCGGCGAGGTCGCGGCTTTCCATCCGCTGGTGGGCGGTGACGGCCTCGCTGAACGGCAGTACCTCGACGTCGGTGTTCGCCAGGCCGCCGGCGGCCGCCTCGACGGCCGCGGCGAGGGCGGCGGGAACGACCTGTGGATGGGTGGGCAGGAACGCGCCGGCGCTGTAGCCGCTGACGGTGATACTGCGGAACCAGAGCTGGTTGGTGTCCACTTGATGGCCCCAGTCCTCCGACGCGTTGCCCGCGGCGATGAGACGGCTGCCCGGGGTCATCACGTCGAGGCTCTGGGTGCGCAGTGCTCCGCCGACGGGGTCGATGACCACGTCGAACTTCTCGTCACCGAGCGCGCTGTGCAGGTCTGTGGAGTCCACGATCCGGTCGTAGGGAAGCTTCGTCGCCTCGGCGGCGGCGAGTTTGCCCGGCCGGACCGTGCCGACGACGCGGGACGCGCCGAGCTGCTTGGCGACGCCCGGGAAGCCGGCGGACAGGCCGCCGAGAGCGCCATGCACGAGGACTCTCTCGCCGGCGGCCAGATGCGCGACCTGCGTCAACGCCACGTGGGCCATCGCGGCGTTCGGAATCACCGATACGGCGAGGGCGGGGTCGATGCCGCGCCCTTCGATCGAGACGGTCAGCGCAGCCTTGGCGATGTAGACGGAGGCGTACCCGCCGGTGCCGGTGCCTGGCGACAGAGCCACCACCTGCTCCCCGACGGTCAACCCCACGACGCCGTCGCCGAGTGCGCGGACCGTGCCGGCCACTTCCAGGCCGGGTACGAACGGTGGCTGTGGCATGCCGGGTTGATCCTTGTAACGGCCCTGCCTGAAGAACACGTCGATCAGGCCGACCGCGGAGTGCGAGACGTCGATCGCGATCTCTCCGGGGCCCGGAGTCGGGTCCGGAAGATCAGCGACGAGTTCGAGAGTGGCCGGTCCACCGAACTGCTTGACCTGTACTGCCTGCATGAATCTTTCCCTTCCAGGGGGTGGCTGTCGCCTGCCGATTTAACGCACCTCGTGATGCGTTAAACGGACGGTAGCACGGGTCATCCACTTAGCGCATCACGGCGTGCGTTATAGTTCCGGTCATGAAGGAGCGAGCACGGTCCGCGCAGGACAAAGCACAGCGGTCGGAGGATCTGCTGCGCGCCGCTGAGGCGTTGGCGACGGAGCTCGGTGGCGTCCGGTTCATCACTGTGCAGGCGGTCACCGAGCGGGCGGGCCTGCACCGCACCGGTGTGCGCCGGTACTACTCGAGCAGAGAAGAGCTGCTGCTCGAGCTCGCAGAGCGCGGCTGGGGCCAGTGGCGGGCTGGGATCGCTGAGGCGGTGGCCCAGCGAACCGGCCTCGGCCCGGAGGACGTCGCCGGCGTCATCACGGACACGATCACCAGGCTCCCGGTGTTCTGCGACCTTCTCACCCATGTCACGTTGACGCTGGAGGGCGACGTCAACATGGAGCGCGCGCGCCGCTACAAGGCCGCGTCGTTCGCCGCGTACGACGCGATCGTGGACCAGCTCGGCCTCGTGAGCTCGATGACCCCGGACCAGCTGCGCGGACTCCTCGCGGCGACCCTCTCGCTGGCCTCGACCGGGTGGCAGGTGTCCCACCCGACGCCCACCCTCGCCGCGCTCTACGAGCAAGTGCCCGAGTGGGGCCACGTCGCATTTGACTTCGTCCCACGGCTGAAGCTGCTCCTGACAGCCCTCGCGGTCGGCCTGCACGCCGTCATCCCGGACACCGGCCCCACACCCGGGGCGAACTGACAACCGCCCAGTGGCTGACGGCGGCGGTCAGCGCAGTTCGGATGCGGTTGCCCTCGGCCAGTTCCTCGGGCCGGCCGACCTCACACTGCAGGCGCTGGCGATCCAGGACTACGGCCGTCTGGGCGGCGAAGGCGGCCAGCACCCGGCGGTTGACGGTGGACAGCACACAGCCGCGCAGGGACAGGGCCGCCCGGCCCTTACCAGGTCCTGCGGAAGGTGACCGCCGCCGGTGTCTGCCACTCCGACAGCGCGGTAATGCGCCGGACCGCCGAGAGCTTCCCCTACGACCTTCCGCTCACCCTCGGCCACGAGGGCGTCGGCACGGTCGCCGCCATGGGCTCCGGTATCAGCGGGCTCCGGGGGGACGACGCGGTCGCCGTGTACGGCCCCTCTGGAGCTGCGGCATCTGCGTCAAGTGCGCGGAGGGCAAGGAGAACTCCTCCCTGCGCGCGACGCTCTCGGCATCCGGCCGCCCGGACCGGGCTCGCCGGGCGTCATCGCCGTGTACCCGCAGTACCCGTTGGCCGACGACCCGCGGCGCCTCGTACCGCTGGACGATCTGGACCCGGTCACCGCGGTCCCGCTGCCCGACACGGGTCTGACTGCGTACCAGGCGATCAAGCGGTCGCTGCCGAAGCTGGTCCCCTGTTCGACGGCTGTGGTCATCGGCAACGGTGACCTGGGGCACGTGGCCATCCAGCTGCTGCGGGCGCTCACGCCGGCCCAGGTGATCGCCCTCGCCGTCAGCGAGGACGAGCTGCGCCTGGCGAAAGAGGTCGGCGCCCATGAAGCGGTGTTCTCCGACGCCGCCGCGGGGCGCCACCGTACGCGCCCTGACCAGGAGCCTGGGCGCGGAGGCCGTCTTCGACTTCGTCGGGTCCGAGCCCACCGTGCGGACTGCGGCGGCCGTGGCCGCGGTGGAGGCCGACGTCGCTATCGTCGGCATCGGCGGAGCCAGTCTTCCGGTCGGCTTCGGCACCCTGCCGTTCGAATGTCCGTCACCGCGCCCTACTGGCGCAGCCGCGGCGAGCTGATCGAGGTGCTGGGCCTGGCGCGCTCGGTCGCGGTCTCGGTGCACACCGAGACGCACTCCCTGGACAAGGCTCCCCTCGCCTACGAGCGCCCGCACGCCTGCACGCCTGCACGCCTGCACGCCGGAAAGATCAACGGCAGAGCCGTCATCCTGCCCACGGGCTGAGCCACGCAAGCCGCGGCCCCCTGCACACGCACGCGTACAGGGGGCCGTCTCCGTCGGGACGGTCCCGGACTTCCTCAGCCGACGACGCGTACGCCGAACTGGAACGAACCGATGGTGCTCATCGACTCGTAGCGGACGTAGGCGCCCGGGTAAGGCGCGTGCAGCACCTGGCCGTTGCCCGCGTAGAGCCCGACGTGCTCGGTGTTGTTGAAAAAGACGAGGTCGCCGGGCTTGAGTGCACTCATGCCGATGTGGGCTCCGTCGTTGACCTGGGTGTAGGTGACCCGGGATATCTGCACGCCCGCCTGCGCGTACGCCCACTGTGTGAGGCCGGAGCAGTCATAGGAGTTGGGGCCCGTTCCGCCGCGGGCGTACGGCTTGCCGACCTGCGAGGCGGCCGCGCTCAGGGCAGAGGCGCCGAACGGGGAAGCGGCCACCTCGCTGCCGAGGTCGACGCGGCTCGCGGCGGAGCGGCTGGCGCGCTGCTCGGCGTCGGCGATCTCCTGACGCTCCACGGCGGTCAGGGAGTTCAGCAGCGCCTGTGCCTTCCTGAGCTTGGCCTGGATCTCCTTCTTCTTCTCACCGAGCGTAGTGCGAGCCGCGGCGAGGTTCTTGAGCTTCTCCGAAGCCTCCGCGCGTTCCTGCGCCAGCTCCCGCTGTTTCGTCTGCACCTTCCTGAGCGACTCCACCTGCTGCGCGGACAGTGAGTCGAGAGTGGAGGCCCGGTCGAGGTAGTCGTCCGGGTCGGCGGAGAGGAAGAGCTGGAGCGAGGGATCGATACCGCCGGAACGGTACTGCGCACTGGCCATCGAACCGAATTCCGAGCGCAGTTCGTTGAGCTCGCCCTGCTCGCGGGCGACCTTGTCCTGGAACAGGCCGATCTCCTTCTCCAGCCTGTCCTGCTTCTCCTGCGCCTCGTCGTACTGGTTGGTGGCGCGCTCGGTCTCTTCGTAGAGCTTGTCCACCTTCTCCTTGACCTCGGCCTTGGTGGCCTTGGGGGCCGCGTTGGCGGACTGGGAGGCCAGGGCCACGGCAGCGGCGGCGGTCGCGGTCAGTACGGTCACGCGGGCTCGGCCGGGCTGTTTCGGTCGACGGTGGGACGCCACGAAGACGAGCTCCTTCTTCCTCCAACCACCCGCCGTCACCCGCCTGTTGCGAGCAACCCTCCAAGCGAGGGGTCCAGGCCACCCTAGTGATCTTCCTGTGACCAAATCAAAGAATGCCGTGCACAACTCCGGTCAGGTTCCCCATCGTTCACGTACAAAGTGCTCACGGCCCACGAAAAGACTACTCACCGTAGTCATGGTGATACCCGAATGCCGACCTCACGCATCCAACCCTCCGGCGCCGAGTGCATCCAATCGGGGAGTCCACACAGAACACTCAATAAGTCACATATCCGGCGCTTGCTCGGAAACTCGTCGTTGAGGAGACCCACCCATGACCGACCCCCTCGTCCCGCCGAACGAGACGCCCGCCGTCGAAGGATCGACCGCCGATGCCCACCAGGAACGGGCAGACGGCGGCATCTGGGAACACCCAAGGATCTGGCTGGGGCTGATCGTGTTCGGGTGCCTGCTCATCGCCGGGTTCTTCGTGGGCCGTGTCGTGGGTCTGTGACGCCTGATGCCTGCGACTGGGTCGGCCGCCTCTGGACGAACGTCTTCAGCTCCTGGTCGCTGCGTTCATGTCGGCGCATCAGACCATGCCCTGCCCATAGGCGATCTTTGACGGCGCGGCAACTGGACCCGCACAATCACGGCATGCCCAGAACTGTCGAAGCAGCCTGGCACCAGGTCCTGACCACCGCGGGTGAAGCTCGCCCACCGGAAGAATCGCCGCTCTTCGCTGCGTTCGCCGAGCTGGTACTGGTGGCTCATGCCGAGCCCCTGCTCCGTCAGCTCTGTCCCTGGACCGGTATGTGGGAGCTGCACTTCAGCATGATCTAGCGCGGAACCCCGGGCGTTCACGCCCGGGAGGAAGCGCTTCTTAACACTGCTCTGACGTGCACGAGTGCACGGGTCTGCACTGTTGGCCTCAGTCGGGACGTTTCTGGGTC
>NZ_RSAJ01000178.1 GCF_003933965.1 Streptomyces sp. RP5T | reverse complement strand
CGGCTACACCCTCCCCTTCCACAGGGCGGACCGCGAGCAAGAGATGCGTGAGGCGCACGCCTACTTCAAGCAGAGGCTCGACGAAGCGGTCGCCGATGGCAAGTGGGACCCGGTGAAGCAGGAGGTACCGAACCCGTGAGGCCGACTCTCCAGGCGCGCGGGCTCAAGGAGAGCCTGCTGCAGTACCTGTCGACGACGTACGCACTCACCGACGAGGGCGCCCGAGAAGCCCTGCATCGGTTCCTCGGGGACGAGACGTCGGGGATGTTCCGGGGCCCGTACCTCCGCATCCGTACGCCCTTCACGACGGCCGACGACAGCTGGCGTGAACACCTTGAATGGCAGCGCGAGGGATTCACGCCGTATGCCCACCAGGCCCTCGCCTTCGCCCGGTTGACCTCCGCCAACGGGCACACCCCGCAGCCGACCCTTGTCACGACCGGCACGGGCTCGGGCAAGACGGAGTCCTTCCTCTACCCGGTACTCGACCACTGCCGCCGGCAGCGCGAGGCCGGGAAGACCGGGGTCAAGGCGGTCTTCCTGTACCCGATGAACGCGCTTGCCACCGACCAGGCGCAGCGCATAAACGACCTGCTCACGCAGAACGAGGCCGGGCTCGGCAAGCTGTGGGCGGGGCTGTACATCGGGGACCGTGCGGCGACCAAGTACGAGAGGGTACGCACCCGGCGATCCGACATGCAGCTGTCGCCGCCGGACATCCTGATCACCAACTACAAAATGCTGGACCTGCTGCTGCAGCGTGAGGACGACGCCCCGCTGTGGCAGGGGGCGGACATCCGGTACGTGGTGGTCGACGAGTTCCACACGTATGACGGCGCTCAGGGCACCGACGTGGCCATGCTGCTGCGGCGGCTCGCCTCTGCCGTCGGGGTGTCCGAAGAGGGGCGCCCGCTCGGGTCCATTTGCCCGGTGGCGACCTCCGCGACGCTCGCGTCGGGGACGGACGACGACGGCATGGCGCGGCTGCTCGACGTGGCCACCGATGTCTTCGGCACCGAGTTCACGGCGGAGTCCATCGTCGGGGAGAACCGGCTGTCGGTCGAGGAGTTCGTTCCGCTCACGGACGTCAAGATGCAGGGCCTTCCCACGCCGGACGAGATGCTGGCGCTGCCCGATCCTGCCTCCGGCGACGAGGCTCTGCTCGACCTCATCGAGTCCGTGACCGGCATCCGCGACAAGGATCCGCTCCTCCTCGGCGAGAACCTGAAGCGACACCTGTTCACCCGAGCCGTGATGCAGGCGCTGGACGGTGAGGTAAAGAACAGCGCCGAGGTGCTGGACGTCATGTGGCGCGCCGGTGCGGCCGGTTGGGCCGAGGCGGTGGCACGGCAGCCGGAGAAAGCGGCCGAGGCGCTGGCCAGGTTCGTGGCGTTGTTGTCGTACGCGCGGGATCCGAAGTCGCCGCCGGGGGAGCCTCGGCCGTTCGTGCATGTCGAGGTGCACCAGTGGGCCCGGTCAGTGTCGAGGCTGCTGCGTGGCGTACTGCCGTGGCCGAAGGCGGAGTTCCGCTGGGACGCTGCCGGGTTGGCCGACGCGAGCGCGAGTGACAGCGGGCGTCCGGCTCCCGTGACGACGGCGACCTCGGGGCAGAACGCCAACCTCTTTCTGCCGGCCGTCTACTGCCGTGACTGCGGGCGGTCGGGCTGGGCGGTGTTCTCCCCAGAGAGCGATGACCACGACGTCCAGTTCGACACCTTCAAGATCCGGCGTGCCTCGCTCGGCCAGGACAAGGCGCGCGTGCGGAACCTGATCGCGGCGACGGAGCGGGAGGCGCGGGAAGGATCCGGCGCGGCGCCCATGGCTGGTGGGGGCAGGGGTACGAACGGTGCCTCGGCAGGGCAGGGAGCCGGCGGGCTACTCATGGTGCTCGACGGCGCGCGTAAGCGGCTGCGGCTGCCCGACCCCCTCAACGACTACGACAAGAACACCAAGGAGCCGCGGCTTACGGCCCGCGACTCGGCGTTCGTGCTGGTTCACTTCGGTGGCACCGTCGCCAACACCGCGGCTCGAGAGGACTGGTGCCCAGCGTGCGGTGAGCGCAACGCGATCCGCTTCCTGGGTACCGGGTCTGCGGCGATGGCCGCGGCTTCGATCACGCAGCTGTTCACGGGTGGGGAGCTCGACAGGGAGCTGCACGAGAACAAGACGCTGATGTTCAACGACTCGGTGCAGGATGCCGCGCACCGGGCCGGGTTCGTTGCGAACCGGTCGTACACGTTCTCGCTGCGCGCGCTACTGGTCAAGCACCTGAGCCACGACGAGCCGACCGCGCTCAACGATCTCATCGCGAATGTCGTTGAGGCCACCACGGACAAGGACACGCTCGCTGCCGTCGTGCCACCCGACCTGCACGTCTACAAGGGAGTTGACCGGTTGCTGTCCGGTCAGGGTCGTGGCGGCAGCATGCCGGTGTGGCGGCTGATCGGGCAGCGGCTCGCCTTCGAGGCGCTGATGGAGTTCGGGTTCAGGTCCCGAAACGGTCGTACGTTGGAGCTGACCCGTACCGCCGCCGCGCACGTGCGGATCGACAACACGGCGGCCGTGGTTGCGTTGGTCCGGCGGATCCATGAGGAGTGTGTGCGCGACGGGGTGCCGTTGGTCGCCCAGGACGATGCCCGCTACCTGGCGTTCGTACGGATCTTCCTGGAGCGGCTGCGGACGCGTGGCGCGGTCGCACACAAGTGGCTGAACAAGTACATGGACGAGGCGGGTACCAGCCGGTACTTCGTCTGGGGCGGGCGCGAGCCAGGGATGAAGGCTTTCCCCAAGCGGGTGGCCGCCCCGGTGTTCCTGCTCAATCAGCCCAAGAACGGCAGCGAGTTCGACTTCGCCACCGGCCGGCTCTCCTGGTACGAGCGGTGGGCCGGCCGCTGCCTGGAGCTACCGCGTGAGCTGGCACCGGAGTTCTGGTCGAAGCTGCTGCCCGAATTGGCCGCTCTAGGACTGCTGTCGGTACGCACTCCGCAGGACACGTCGCTGCGGGTCTACGGGCTCAAGCCGGGCAACATCGAGGCCCGGCTGCTGGACGACGAACAGGTGCGGCACGCCTATGTGCGCTGCCCGGTGTGTTTCTGGGAGCAGACGGTGCATCCGTCGCTGCTGGACCAGTGGCACGAGCAGCCCTGCCCCTCGTACCGCTGCCGCCGGGGCCGTCTGGTCGCCGGCGACCGACCCGAGGGGCTCGGAGTCCACCACCGCGACCGGGACTACACCCGCGACTACTACCGGAGCCTCTACCGCCGGGCTGGCACCTATCAGGTGGTCACCGCCGAGCACACCGGCATGCTCACCCGCCCGCAGCGCGAGCAGGTCGAGCAGGCCTTCAAGCGGCGTGAGGGGTTCAAAGACCCGAATGTGCTGTCCTGCACGCCGACGCTGGAGATGGGCATCGACATCGGTGACCTGTCGGCGGTGGTGCTGGCCGCGCTGCCGCGCCGCTCGGCCTCGTACGCCCAACAGGTCGGGCGAGCTGGACGCCGTACGGGCAACGCGTTCCTGCTGACCATCCCGGACCGCAGGCGCCGGGACCTGTACTTCCTGGAGCGTCCCAAGGACCTGATCGCGGGCACGATCGTACCCCCGGGCTGTTACCTGTCGGCCATCGAAATCCTGCGCCGCCAGTACCTGGCCCATCTGCTCGACCACGCCGCCGCCGGGCGGCTGGTGCGTGCAGACGGGATCGTGCTGCGGGCCCTGCCGCACAAGGCGCCGCGCCTGTTCGGCCCGTCGGGGTATCTCGTCGACCTGGTGGAACTGGCCCTCGCCCAGGGTGAAGAACTCGCCAAGCAATTCCTGGAGTTGTTCCCCACCGGTGTCAGCGACCAGGCCAAGGAGGACCTGATCAGGTATGCCACGCACGAACTGCGCGGCAAGGTCGAGGAGGCCGAACGAGAGTGGTTCCGGGGCGAACGCGCCCTGCGGGCCCGGCTGAAGGAGATCGACGAGGCCCACGACGAGCTGCACGACTCCGACCCGGACCAGGCCCGGCAGAAGGCCGAACTCGACGCCGAACGGCGCGGTGTCGGGCGGCGTCTGATGAACCTGGGCGAGACCCCGGCGCAGACCGCGCTGTGCGACCTGGGGCTGCTGCCGAACTACGCCCTGATCGATTCCACGACCGTCCTGTCAGCGACCCTGTACGGCGAGGACGGTGTAGACCCCGAGACGAAGATGACGAAGTACACCTCCGACACCTACGCCTACGAGCGGCCCCGGCGTATCGCGCTGGAGGAACTGGCGCCCGGCAACACCTTCTACGTCAACGGCTACAAGCACCAGATCAGCGGCCTGGAGATCGCCACCGGCGGCAAGCAGGAGTGGCGTACCTGGCGGGTGTGCCCCGGCTGCGGCTACGTCCGCACCGAGAACGCCGCCGAGGACCGCTCACCGTGCCTGCGGTGCAAGACCGCGCACATTGCCGACGACGGCTCGTGCCTGTTCCAGATCGTCGAACCCGCCACCGTTACCTCGCGCGACAAGCGGGAGGACGCCCGGATCCGCGACGACAAGGACGACCGCGACCGCCGTTCCTACGCCGTGGTGGACGCCGTGGATATCCCGGAGGCGGACATCGAACCCGGCTCGTGGCGACACAGGCACCAGACGTTCGGCGTCGACTACTGCCGCCGCGCCGTGATCCGGCGGATCAACGTCGGGCCGGTCCGCTACGACGCCCAGTCCCGTGACGACTTCGCCGGCCACCTGGTGCGGCTCAACCCGTTCCACGTGTGCACGGCGTGCGGCGCGGCCAGCGCCGACGGACAGCCCGTCTTCGACCACGACACCGACGAGCTGGACTCCCTGGCCGCGCGCAGTGGTCGCCTCAAGCACCACCGCCCGTGGTGCCCCTTGCGCCGGGGCAAGAAGACCGGAGCCCGCGAGGAGCCGGTGCTGCTCGCCCACCAGCTGCAGACCGAGGCGCTGCGGGTGCTGATCCCGGCCGCCACCGCGGACGTCGACGCCAAGGTGCACTCCTTCCGGGCCGCACTGCGGCTCGGAGTGGACCTGCACTTCGGAGGCGACCCGCAACACCTGGCCACCACGGTCGCCTCCATGCCGGACACCGGCAGCGGGGAGCGACGCTGGTTCCTCGTCCTCTTCGATTCCCTGCCCGGCGGCACCGGTTACTTGGACCGGCTCACCGACCGGGACGCGTTCCGCGACACCCTCCTGGCGGCGTACGAGACGCTGAAGAACTGCCCGTGCGCCGAGGAACAGCGCCGCGCCTGCCACCGCTGCCTGCACCGCTACACGCCGGAGCCCTTCCAGGACATCGTCTCGCGCCAGTCCGCGCTGACCATGCTGGAGTCCCTGCTGTTCACGAAGGACGGCGAGAACGGATGGGAGATCGACGACGTCGAGCACACCGGGCTCGTCGGCCTCGACGCCCAAGTGGAGTCCGACCTGGAGGCCCGCTTCCTGGCCGCCCTGCGCGACTGGGTGAAGGTCACCGACGACGCGTCTCTGGACGAAGACGGCCACGCCAGCGGCCACCTCCGCTTCACCAGCAGTGCCGGCGAATCCAGCGGCTCCGGTGTGATGCACTGGCGGCTCACCGCCCAGCAGCAACTCCGTGGCACCGTCAGCGACTTCACCTTCACCCGTGTCGACGGCCCCGCCCAGAGCGTCAAGGTTTACCTCGAAGGCTTCCGCTTCCACGCCAGCCGCGAGCACAACCAGATCGCCGCCGACGCAGCCAAGCGCACCCGCCTGCGCGCTGACGGAGAGATCGTCTTCCAGGTCACCTGGGCCGACATCGACCTGTTCGAGAACCGGCCCACCCGCACGAGGCCTGTCTGGCCGCCTTACCGGGGCACTGCGCAGGAGGGAGCTAAGACGGCGTACGAGGAGTACGGCGGGCAGCGCGCCCACTTCGCCGGTGCCGTATTCGCCAACCCCATCGAAACGCTGATCGCCTACTTGCGCGACCCGGACCCCGAGCGCTGGACCCGCCGGGCCCGCGCGCTCGTCACGGGGCTGACGGCCCAGCCCGGCACGACCCCGGTCGCAGCGACCGGACGGCGCAGTGAACTCGTCGCCGCCCTGCGCGGCCAACTGGCCACGTTCTCCGCCGCCGAGCGCCGCGACAAGGCAGTCGTCCCGGACTCCGCTGGCATCGGACCCGTGCATGTCTTCCGTACCCAGGACGACACCGGGTTGCCGATCGTGTTCGCGGTGGACGGTGCCGACGCCGAGAACCTGAAGTGGACCGCGCTCACTGTCCTCGACGACAGCGACGCCGTACTGGACACCGACGAGCACAAGGAACGCTGGCGGTCCTGGCTGTACTGGAGCAACCTCACCCAGTTCCTCTCGTCGGCCGGTGGCGACGGCGTGCAGCTCGCCACCAGCAAAGCCGCAGACTTCGAAGTCGAGGCCCTGGCCGTCTGCGGCGGACTTGGTGAACTCGACTCGCTGCTCGGCGTACCCGTAGCTCCGGTCAAGCCAGCCGATCCGAGCCCGGACGAGGACTCGCCGGCCGAGCAGGCCGTCGCCCGGCTCCTTCGCGACGCCGCCTGGGACGAGGAGATCCTGGACATCCTGCGCGAGGAACCCGTCGAGGCACCCGACCTGCTCCGCCTCGCCGAGCTGCTCGCCGATCGGGGCAAGCGAGCGCCGGTCTTCGGCTACGAGCTGGGCAGCACCAGCCGCTGGCCGGCCGACTTCGCGTGGCACACCTCCGGTGTGAAGATCGCCGTGGTCTCCGCTCCCGCGAGCGAGGACGATGACGAGGCACACCGGCGCGATGCCGCCTACACCGCGGACGGCTGGACCATACGGACCGCGGCCGCATGGCTCGACCATCTCGACGAGCTGATCGCCCAGCTCCCCGACACGGAAGAAGGCACTCCCCGATGACCGCCCGGCTCCGCCTGTACCGCAAGGCCGAACAGGAGCTGTACAAGCTCGACCGCTCGGTGAAGTCGGACTTCTACAACTTCTGCCACCACTTCCGGGACAACCCCGAGCTGCCGGGTCTGCGCAAGAAGCAGCTCAAGGGCGACTCACGTATCTGGTCCGCCCGCGTCAGCAAGGACTACCGTGCTCTGCTGACCCCCACCGGCGTCGACGCGGACGGTATCGAGAGCTGGCTGCTCATCGCCGTCCGGCACCGCAAGGACGTCTATGAAGAGCTTCAGGTAGCCGTCAACCGCGTCACCGGTGAGATCGAGTTTGTCGACCTGTCGGTCGTAGGCCAGAGTGCTCTGCGCAGGGCCGGCATCACGCTGACCCCGGCGGAGCCCGAGCCTGAGGCGAAGCCGCGGGCCGTGGAGCCTGCCCCCGAGCCGGTACCCGCGGCACCGGCCCTGCTGTCCGCGTACGACGCCGGACAGCTGCGCGAGCTCGGCGTCGCGGAACAGCTGATCGAGCTGGCGCTGATCGTGACCACCAGCGAGGAGCTCGACCGGCTCCTGGAGGGTGCCCCGCTGCTGTCGAAGGACGTCCTTTACGGCCTCGCCGCGGGCATGGACATCGACGACGTACGCCGCGAGATCACCGCGCCGGTCGAGCTCGACGAGCGCCCCGACCTCGACGACTTCGCCGCCGCCCTGTCGCGCACGAAGGTGACCACGGTCGACGACGATGTACGTGACGCCATCGAAGAAGGCGACTTCCGCGCCTGGAAGGTCTTCCTTCACCCGACGCAGGAACGGCTGGTCCACCGCCACTACAAAGGCCCCGCCCGGGTTTCCGGCGGCCCTGGCACTGGCAAGACGATCGTCGCCCTGCACCGCGTCAAGCACCTCGCCGAGCAACTGCCTCCCGGTCACAGCAAGCCGATCCTGCTGACCACCTTCACCAAGAACCTCACCACCGATCTGCGGCTCAGGCTCGCCTCCTTGATCGAACCCGAGCTCCTGGCCCGCGTCGACATCGCCCACATCGACCAGCTCGCCGCGCGCGTTCTCGGGGAGAACACCGCCCCCGGCCGCGGCAAGCAGCGCGTGTACGACCACGTGGCCCTCAATGAGATGCGCCAACTACTGGCCGAACTCGACGACCGGCGCTTCGAGCCGGAGTTCCTCCTGGAGGAGTGGGAGCAGGTCATCCTCGGCCAGGCGGTCACCACTCGCTCCGATTACTTCAAGGCCCGCCGGGCCGGCCGTGGCCGGGCGCTGACCCGCCCCGAACGCAACCACGTCTGGAAGCTCATCGAGCAGTTCACCGCCCGCCTCGACAAACTTGGCGTGGAGACCTGGGGCCAGGCCGCCGAGCGCGCCGCCCGCTACGAGATCGAGCGCGCCGCCAAGATCCGGGCCCGCCGCGAGTACAAGGAAGAGATCGGCGGCAAGGACCTCATCCACCGCGACAACAGCTCCGGCATGCGCTACCTCGGCCACCGCTACCGGCACATCGTCGTCGACGAGGCCCAGGACCTGCGCCCCGCGCACTGGAAGATGCTGCGCGCTATGGCCGACCCCGACCTGCCCAACGACCTCTTCATCGCCGGCGACACCCATCAGCGCATCTACGACCACCAGGTCGCCCTCGGCGCCCTCGGCATCAACATCCGCGGCCGAGCCTCCCGCCTGACTCTCAGCTACCGCACGACCAAGGAGATCCTCGCCGAGGCCCTTCGTGTCGTCGAGCCCAAGGAGAACAGCGGGACGATCACCTACGACGATCTCGACGATGGCACCGACAACCTCGCCGGATATCGCTCCGTGCTCCATGGCCCAAAGCCGGGCTTCGTCCCGTACGCGACTTGGGAGGACGAACTCGCTGGTCTCGCGGCCACCTTGACGGCCTGGCGTGCAGAGCTGTCGACCGACGAGAACGGAGCGCCTCTCGATCCCAGCGGCCGGATCGCTGTGTGCGTCGCCGACCGCGACATGGTCAGTCAGACCATGTACTACCTGGCGACGAAGGCGGGCATCACCTGCGCCGAGCTCACCAAGGAAGGCCCCAAGGGCGACGGTGAGATCCACGTGGGCACCATGCACCGCTTCAAGGGCCTGGAGTACCAGCGGCTCGCCATCGTCGGCGCCAGCGACGGCATCATCCCGCGTACCAGCGTGATCGAGCGGTACCGCACCGAGGACCCAGCCCGATACGAGCGCGAACGGCGCAAGGCCCGCTCTCTGCTGTTCGTCGCCGCCACCCGTGCTCGCGACGCCCTCAACATCAGCTGGCACGACAAGCCCAGTCCCTTCCTGCCGATCTGAGGAGCCTGTGGCGCACCTGGGTCGGCAGCCGTTTATGAAGCTCCGGCCCGGGAGAGGGAACTCGGTTCGTAGCGCAGTTGGTAGGAACGTACGCCTGCGCCATTCATGCGGTAGAGCGTGATCGCGGACAGGAACTGCTCCTTGACCTGAACGGTGCGATGGCGTTCCTTCTCCCCAATGCCGCTGATCCATTCCTCGATGTGCTCTGGGAGCTTGAAGGCCAACTCGTAGGCGCCAACCGCGTCTGCCGGTGAAAGCGTCCACTCTGCCGCGGTCCCCGTGCTCCGTCGCCTGAGCCGGACCTTATGGTCGGGCTTTGCCTCGACGTACTCCAGGAACCCTCGGTGATCATCGGCGGCGAGCGGCAGGATGAATGGCGCGGCGGGGAAACCGAGGAGCAACTCCGCGTCGCTGTGCTGCCGGAGCACCGTGGCGAAGTCCTCGATCACGGTGCCAGCGACCTGCTTGAACTTCCCCTCGGGGATGGAGACAGGTGGCAGGTCCAGCGAAGATGTCTCCAGAGCCTTCCGTAGCTGGGATCGCATCCAATTCAGCGGGAATGAAGCCGATTTCGGCAGATGCTGCTGTGCCGCGAACAGACTCGTCGCGGTTGCTCCGATGTGGCCGAGCAGCCAGGCGAAGGAGGCACCCGACAGGTCCACGAGAGAGATCTGGTGGGCGAGCGCGTACTTCTGGGCGTCGGGGGTGAACCCGCTCGCGGAGAACAATGCGTATGAGTATTTGTACCGCTGCCGGGGCCGAGACCCGGCAGCCGTCATGAAGTTCTCGTTCACGTCGTGCACGACACCGTGGGCGTTCCGGACGACCTCCAACTCGCAGCGAGTCTGGTAGTACTTGGCTTCGAGAAACAGCCGCACGGGCATGGAGAACGCCGGCGTGAAGGCGAACTCCCCTAGAACGTCGACCTGGTGGAGCGCGCCCCGCCCTCGGACTCGGAGGGTCTGGCCCTCCGTCACCAACTCGACCGGATCCTGATCTTCGTGGACGAGAAGCCGGTAGCCGCTGAAGCGCAGCAGCCAGGCCAACGACTCTTCCAGTAAGTAGCCCCGCAACGACGAGTCCTTGAGCACCTTTGTGCTCCCTCCCACTGAGCCGATCACGCACAGGCAAACGTGATCATCTCATTCGGGACGCTGGAGGGGACGGTCAAGTGACGAGTCGCTGCGGGTTGGCCACGTCCACGTTGTAGGTGGGGACTCACGCCCCTGAGGCATCAGCGCCGACAGTGCACCCACAGTCGCATCGGAGCACCGGTCACGTCCCGCGGAGTGGTGTAGTCAGGGCAGCTGTTTCGGTTCCGGTTGTGGAGTGATCTGCGGTTCAGGTTCGGCTGGTTTGGTGGTGAAGAGCTCAGCCATGGAGGCTTCGGAGAGGTAGCGGCGGTCGAAGACCTGCCACTCGTCGTGGAGTTCGGCCAGGACCGCGGCGGCGAGCCGGTCCAGGGCGGCGGGGTTGGGGAAGACCTGGACGACGTTGGCCCGTCGTTTGATCTCCCGGTTCAGCCGCTCCAGCGGGTTGGTCGACCAGATCTTCTTCCAGTGCGCCGGCGGGAAGTCAGCGAACGCGGTGAT
This sequence comes from Streptomyces sp. RP5T, assembly GCF_003933965.1. Lineage (GTDB taxonomy): Bacteria > Actinomycetota > Actinomycetes > Streptomycetales > Streptomycetaceae > Streptomyces. The sequence continues at coordinate 4,150 of NZ_RSAJ01000178.1, read as the reverse complement.
GTCCGTTGCCGCATCCAGCAGCATCGTCTTGACCTGCGGGAACTGCCGTCCGAGCATGTCGGCGACCACGTTCAGCTGAGTGCGGACCTGATCGCCGGTGGTCTGTGCGAAGACGGTGCGGATGGTCGCGGCGACCATCTCCCCGGAGCCCCGCTCGATCACCGAGAACACGTCCCGGACGAAGTGGACCCGGCACCTTTGCCAGGCCGCGCCGAGGAAGACGGTGCGGATCGCGGTCACCAGTCCGCTGTGGCTGTCGGAGATGACCAGCTGGACGTTCTCCAGGCCGCGGGCCCGCAGACTGCGCAGGAACTTCGTCCAGAACGGCTTCGACTCGCTGTCGCCGACCTCCCCCACTCTCGGCTCCGCTCGAGCGGGGGGACCCCCATGCCCGAGGATCTCGCGGTGGCCGGTGGCGGAGATACCGGTGGCGATGACCACGGCCTGGGAGACGATCCGGTGATTCACCCTCGCCTTGCAGTAGGTGGCGTCCAGAAAGACGTAGGGAAAGACGGTGTGGTCCAGCGGCCGTTCCTTGAACGCGGTCAGTTCCTCGTCCAGCTCGCCGCAGATGCGGGAGACCTCGGACTTGGAGATCCCGCTGTCCGCACCAAGTGCTTTGACCAGGTCGTCGACCGAGCGGGTCGAGACACCGTGCACGTATGCCTCCATCACCACGGCGAACAACGCCCGGTCGATCCGTCGCCGGCGTTCCAGCAGCGACGGGAAGAACGACCCGCTCCGCACCTTCGGGATCTTCAGGTCCAGGTCGCCGGCCTGCGTGGTCAGCAGCCTGTCCCGGTGTCCGTTGCGCCAGGTCGTGCGCGTCTGGGAGTGCTCGCGCGGCGCGGCACCGATCACCTCGGTGGCCTCGGCCTCGATCAGCTCCTGCAGGATGCGCTCGCACACCACCCTGATTGCTTCAACTCCATCGGCCCTACGTAGTGACTCAAGCAGTCGCATCAGCTCAGACTGGGACAAGACCATCGCGTGCTCCTCCGGTCGAACTGCCCGTTCACCAGGGAGACTTGCGCGATGGCCTGCCCTTGTTCAGGGAGCATGCACCGCCAGCGGATGCACGCCCCGGGCAGACACCCGCGCGTTCCGGGACCCTGCCCGCCTACACCACTTCATGGGACGCGATCTCGCCGTGGCTCCGCTCGGACGCGCCGTGCTCAGCAGAGCGGCTGTTCTGTCACGTCTATGGCCGCGCGAAGACGGCATCGCAGTTCATTCCGGGCTGGCCCTACTCCTTCGTGGCCGTGCTGGAGCCGGGTGCCACGTCCTGGACCGCGATCCTGGACGCGGTCCGGCTCGGCCCGGCGGACGACGCGACCGCGGTCACGGCCTCCCAGCTGCGGGGTGTCATCGAGCAGCTCATCGCCGCAGGCCAGTGGCAGCCCGGTGGCCCGGACATCGTGATCGTCATGGACGCCGGCTACGACGTCACCCGCCTGGCCTGGGTCCTGCGCGACCTGCCCGTCGAGCTGGTCGGCCGGGTCCGTTCCGACCGCGTCATGCGCCTGCCGAAGCCGCCTCGCGTCCACGACCGGCCGGCGGCTCCACACCACGCCAAAAGTCCTCTACCAGTGGTAGAGGAGGGCGGTAGAGTAGGGGTATGACAGCAGACGAGACGAGCATCAAGGTGAGCACGGCAGCGCGGGACCGGCTCGCCCAGCTGGCGACCGAGCACGGCACCACCATCCGCAGCCTGGTGGAGGACCTCGCACAGGGCACTCCGACCCAGGCCGAGTACGCCGAGCGGGCCGAACTGGCCCGAGCCGAACTCGCTGCCGCCCTCGGCCACGCCCCCAGCCCGGAGGCTGAGGCAAAGGCCCGGGCCCTGCTGGAACGCCTGGGCGCCGCCGCGCACGGCCCGCAGGCGGCCGCGTAGTGGCGTCGATCTCGGTCGTCCTGGACCACACGACCGCCGCCGCCTTGTACGACCCGAAAGATCCGTTCAACGAGGCAGTCGCCGCGTTCTACGTCCAGGCCTCCGGCGGACTCGGCAACCTGTATGCGCCGGTGCTCTCCCTGACCGCCGGCGACGCCGAACGGCCGGGCCTGCTCGGCTACATCAAAGGGCTGCGGTTCATCCGGATCGAGGCGTTCGACACCGACGCCGCGGTCACCGCCACCGAACTGCTGCGCTTCGGGCACTCCTGGGCCGCCGTCCACGCCATACACGCCGCCCGCCCCTCCGCCACCCACCCCAGCGGACGGTTCCTGCTCACCCTGACACCGAAGGCGTACGCGGGCACCGGCGTCCAAGCCGTCCACCCCGACCAGTAACCGTCACCGCTCCCGTCCGCCGCCGTCTGACAGCCGCCCGCAGCGAGGGCTGCGTGAGACTCTCGGGTGTGTCAATATAACGGCCCTGTCTCACATTCGGTGGTGACGGAGCGTGCTGTTATCCGAGGAGGATGCGGTGCCGGAGCAGGGTGAAGCCTGCTCGTCCGTGCATCTGGCGCGCGATCTGTTTGGTCTTAGTGTTGACCCCCTCAGTGGGGCCGTTGCTGTACGAAAGCGTGAGCCCGGCGATCACGGCGTCGATGTCCCGGTCCAGGCCCCGGGTGAAGGCGTGTAGGTGGGGCAGGTCGGCTGTTCGGACTTGGGCGATCCAGTGCGTGAGCGCATCGGTGTTGTCGGTGTGTGGCGTAAGGAGCGGGGCGAAGTCTCTGATACCTGAGGCCAGTTGGGTCATCTCGGGGCAGGCGGCGGTGAGCTTGGCCAGGAGCTCGTGCTGCTCGGGCTTGAGGTTGTCGGGTCTGGTCAGCAGCATCCGGACGAGTCGACGTGGCGAGATATGGCTGCGGTCGGCGTCGGCGCGGCCTTGGTTGATGTACTTGTGCAGAAGGTTCAGGCAGCCCGTGAAGCCGAGGGTCTTGATCTCTTCGAAGAGGTGCTGGACGGGGACGCCGGGATCCTCGGTCCGGCGTTTGCGCAGGTGCTCGCGGTAGGGATCGACCAGGCTGGCACGGTACTTGGGGACGCGGAGCATGCGCTCGGGCCGGTCGGCTCGGGCGTAGCGTTTGACGGTGTTCAGGGCCAGTTACAGGCGACGGGCGCCTTCGAGCAGGCCCACACCCTGGTCGAGCAGGCCATGAACCTGATGCCAGCGTTCCAGGGTGGTCTGAGCGCGGGGCCCGTCGTAGATCGGCACGTCCAGTACGGTGGCCCAGCAGGCACTGTGTGCCTTCACCTCGCTCAGGGCGGCTTCACACAGGTTCTTCCATAAATGCCAGCGATCACCGACTTGCACCGCGTCAGGCAGAGCACGGCGAATGGCCTCGGCGTAGGTGGCTGAGCCGTCGCGGCACACGACCTTCATGCCCGGATGCCCGCGCAGCCACGCTTCCAGCGTGTCGGCCGTGCGGTCGGGCAGCACGTCGATCCGCTCGTGGGTCTCGGCGTCGATCACGACGGTGGCATAGCGGTGCCGCCGGCACAGGGGGAAATCGTCGACGCCGATCACGCGGGGCACCCGCCCGGTGGGCAACGGGATCCGCAGCAGGGCGCGCAGAGCCGTGTGACGGGACAGGCCCACCGCGAGTATCGCCAGCAAACGTGATCCCGCCCGGCCCGCTAACTCTTTGACCACGGCCTTGACCTGCCTGGTCAGACGAGCGGTGCGTCGCTGGTATCGCTCCAGCACCCCGGGCACCTGTTCGCGGAAGGTGTGGCGACAGCCTCGCGTGGGACACACCAGACGCCGCACCCGCACACGGACCACCACCCGTCGCCCGTCGACCGGAACGTCGGCCACCGTCCGCCAGTGATAGCCGTGCACCCGTCCCGACGAGGCCCCGCACACCGGACAGACCGCAGTGTCCAGCGGCGTCCGAGCCCGCACCACGATCCGCTCACCCTCGTCGACCACATCCTCCATGACCAGTGGGGACAGACCCGAAAACACCGTCTGCACAAGCTCGTTGACACCTATCACATGAAGGTCAACGACCCTGACAACTCTCCGTCACCACCGAATGTGAGACAGGGCCGAACGATTTACAGTCCCGCAGACGGGCACGAACACGCTGGGCTTCCGGAAAGGCCTTACCTACGTCCACGCCCACCAGGGCTGTGGGCCTGTGGTGGCTGCTGGGGGGCCGATGATCGGGAGGCGGATGGTGCAGAGCTGGTGGGGGTG
>NZ_RSAJ01000177.1 GCF_003933965.1 Streptomyces sp. RP5T | reverse complement strand
AGCCACCCGCCATGTCCACGTCTCGATCACCCACCCGTGCGCCCACGCCCTCCCGCTCCTCCGGGAGACCGGCGTCACCCTCTCCACCGACCTCCACGACTGGGACGGCCACAACCCGTACCACGAGGCGTTCGCGCTCGCGGCCGACGTGGTCTTCCTGTCCGCGGCCGCCCTCACCGACCCCGAGGGCACCCTGCGCGACATCGCCGCCCGCGGCCGCGCCGAGGTGGTCGTCGCCACCGCCGGCGCCGAGGGCGCGTACCTCCTCGCCGACGACGAGCTGACCCACGTCCCGCCGGTCGCGCCCCCCGGCCCCGTGATCGACTCCAACGGCGCCGGGGACGCCTTCGCCGCGGCCTTCCTCTACGGCCGCCTGACCGGCCGGCCCCCGCACCGGTGCGCCCTGTACGGCGCGGTGGCCGGCGCCCACGCCTGCACCGTGCCGTCGACCGAGACCGACGAGATCACCGAGGACGCACTCCTCACCCGCGTGGCCGCCCTCCTCAAGGAGGAGGAGCAGGGCGCCCGGACGGGGTGAGAGTTCCGCCGTCCGAGCCGGCCGCCGCATCCCCTAGTCGGCGTGGACCCCGTTCGTCGCCGCGATCCTCTTCCACGACCTCGGCTGCACGGACGCCTCCGCGGTCCGCGCGATCGCCGCACCCCGCGCGGCGGGCGCCCCCGGCTTCGACGGCTGGAACAGCCACGTGTCGAACAGCGCGGCGAGCGGCTGCCCCGAGACCTCCTCGGCGTACCGCTGGAAGTCGGCGACCGACGCGTTGCCGTAGGCGTACTTCTGCGGCCAGCCCTTCAGCACCGCGAAGAACGCCTCGTCGCCGATCTCGTTCCGCAGGGCCTGCAGGGCCAGCGCGCCCCGGTCGTAGACGGCGATGTCGAACTGGTTCTCCGGCCCGGGGTCACCCGGCCGGACCGTCCAGAACGGGTCCTCGGCCGGATGCGAGGCGTACACGTAGTCGGCGAGTTCCTGCGCGGTCCCCTCGCCCTCGTGCTCGGACCACAGCCACTGCGCGTACCGCGCGAAGCCCTCGTTGATCCAGATGTCCTTCCAGCCGTGCACGGAGACCAGGTCGCCGTACCACTGGTGGGCCAACTCGTGCACGACGACCGAGGCGTTGGAGCCGTTCGCGAACTGGCGCGGGCTGTAGAAGGGCCGCGTCTGGGTCTCCAGGGCGTACCCGGTGTTCGTGTTCGGCACATAGCCGCCGAGCGCGTCGAAGGGATACGGCCCGAAATAGCCGCTCAGCCAGTCGGCGATCTCCCCCGTCCGCTCCACGCTGGCCCGCGCGGCACCGTAGTTGGCGCCGAGGTCCTTGCTGTAGGCGTTGACGATCGGAATGCCGCCGTCGGTCGTCCCGGTCGTGAGGTCGAACCTCCCGACGGCCAGGGTCGCGAGATACGTGGCCTGCGGCTTGTCGGAGCGCCAGTTGAAGCGGGTCCAGCCCAGGCGCGAACTCGTGGACTGGAGCGTGCCGTTGGAGATCGCCTGGCTGCCGTCCGGCACCAGCACCGACACGTCGTAGGTGGCCTTGTCGAGCGGGTGGTCGTTGCTCGGGAACCACCACCAGGCCGCCTCGGGCTCGTTGGCCCCGACCCCGCCGTCGGGAGTGCGGTGCCAGCTCGTGAAGCCGTACGCCTGCTTCGACGACGGGACCCCGCGGTAGCGGACCACCACCGTGAGGGAAGTGCCCTCGGCCAGCGGAGACTTCGGCGTGATCACCAGCTCGTGCTCGCCGGACGTGGTGAACGACGCCTTCGCGCCGTTGACCCGCACCTCGCTCACGTCGAGCAGAAAGTCCAGGTCGAAGCGGGACAGATCCTGTGTGGTGCGCGCCAGGAGGGTGGCGGTGCCCTCCAGTTCGTCCGTGGCCGGCTGGTACTTCAGCCGCAGGTCGTAGTGGGAGACGTCGTATCCGCCGTTGCCGTAGGCCGGGTAGTAGGGGTCGCCGATACCCGGAGCGCCGGGGGAGAGGCCCGCCGCCGACGCCGGGATCGCCAGCATCAGGGAGGCCGCCGCGAGTGCGCCCGGTGCGATGAGTCTGCGGTGCACGAGAACTCCAAGTCGTGGGGGTCCGAAGTCTGTTCGCAGCCTATTCACCATCTGTGAGCTGGATGTGTCCACGGCCACCCCTGTCACACGATCGCCATTCGGCCGTCACGGACTCAAGGGGCCCTCTTTTGTGCGGGAGTTGACCGCAGTACCGTCCGCGCATGTCGATACGCACGCGCTTCACGACCTGGAGACCGCTCGCGACCGCCGCCGCGGCCACCGCCGCCCTGCTGGCGACCTTCCTCGCACCCGCGACCGCACAGGCCGCAGGCCCCAGGGAGAGCCAACCCGTCTACTCGTACGAGAACGCCGTCCGCGAGGCCGTCTGGGTGGACACCCGGCTCGACGGCGACGGGGACGGGAGGACCGACCGCGTGGCCGTCGACATCGTCCGGCCCCGCGAGGCCGCCCAGAAGGGCCGCAAGGTCCCGGTCATCATGGACGCCAGCCCGTACTACTCCTGCTGCGGCCGCGGCAACGAGAGCCAGCTGAAGACGTACGACGCGAACGGCGACATCGTGCGGATGCCGCTGTTCTACGACAACTACTTCGTGCCCCGCGGCTACGCCGTCGTCGGCGTCGACCTCGCCGGCACCAACCGCTCCGACGGCTGCGTGGACGTCGGCGGCCGCTCCGACATCCAGTCCGCCAAGGCGGTCGTCGACTGGCTCAACGGCCGGGCCACCGCCTACACGACCCGCACGGGCACGGTGCGGACCAAGGCCGGCTGGACCAACGGCAGAACCGGCATGATCGGCAAGAGCTGGGACGGCACCATCGCCAACGGCGTCGCCGCCACCGGTGTCAAGGGCCTGCGGACCATCGTCCCGATCAGCGCCATCTCCACCTGGTACGACTACTACTTCGCCAAGGGCGCCCCGCTCTACGACTCCGGCCCCGACTGGCTCTCGAACTACGTCGACAGCCCCGACGCCCGCGCCAGGTGCGCCGCCGTCCAGCACAAGCTCGTCGACCAGGCACCCCGCACCGGCGACCTGACCCCCCTGTGGACCGAGCGCGACTACGTGAAGGACGCGAGGAAGGTCAGGGCGAGCGTCTTCCTCGTCCACGGCATGCAGGACCTCAACGTCCGCCTCCAGCACGTCGGCCCGTGGTGGGACGCCCTCGCGAAGAACGGCGTCGAGCGCAAGATCTGGCTCTCCCAGACCGGCCACGTCGACCCCTTCGACTTCCGGCGCGCGGAATGGGTCGACACCCTGCACCGCTGGTTCGACCACGAACTCCTCGGCTACGACAACGGCATCGACCGCGAGCCCATGGCCGACATCGAACGCCACCCCGACCAGTGGGTCACCTCCACGTCCTGGCCCCCGCGCGGTACGTCGGCAGTCACACTGCGCCCCGCGAAGGGCTCCCGGCCGGGCGTGGGCACCCTCGGCCTGACCAGGGCCAAGGGCACCGAGACCGTCACCGACGACCCGGCCCTCAGCGAGACCGACTGGGCCGCCCGCATCGACACCTCCACCCCCGACAAGGCGGGCTTCACCACCGGCACCCTCAGCAGGGACCTCCGCCTGTCCGGCTCCTCGAAGGTGACCGTCACCGCGACGCCGACCACCTCGACGGCCCATCTCTCCGCGGTCCTCGTGGACCTCGGCCCCGACACCATCCGCGACTACGCGGCCTCGGGCGAGGGCATCACCACGCTCACCGACCGCACCTGCTGGGGCGCGAGCACCGCCGGTGACAGCGCCTGCTTCAAGCAGACGCAGGCCAGGACCACGGCCGTGGACCACACGGTGGTCAGCCGCGGCTGGGCCGACCTGGGCACGTCCGTCGACCCCGGCAAGGGTGTCCCGCTCACCCCGGGCAAGGCCTACACCATCACGCTGGACCTGGGCGCCACGGACCACGTCGTCCCTGCGGGCCACCGTCTCGCCCTGATCGTCGCGGGCACCGACAAGGACCTCATCGACCCGCCGTCCACCCGGCCCACCCTCACCATCGACCTGGCCCGCACCTCGGCCCGCGTCCCGCTGGTCGGCGGCTCCGCCGCCTTCGCGCACGCGACGAAGGGCGCCAGGACGGCCGTACCCCACGAGGCGCGTGCCCTCGACGGGGTCCGGGCTCCGCACACCGCGCACCGCGTCCCGGGGGAGGGACGATGATCCGAGCGCTCACCGCGAGCGTGGCGGCGCTCGCCGCGTCCCTGATCGCGGCACCGGCCGAGGCCGGCGAGGCCCCGCCCCGCACCGGCTTCGAGAGGACGGCGGGCGCCCGCTGGACGAGCGAGTCCGAGGAACAGGACTTCCTCACCCGGGTCGACCGGGCGAGCGACCGGGTCCTTCTCGGTCGCATCGGTACGACGGAACAGGGCCGCCCCCTCCAACTCGTCCAGGTCGGCGCCCGCCACGCCCCGAACAAGGTCCTCCTCGTGTGCAGCCAGCACGGCGACGAGCCCTCCGGGCGCGAGGCCTGCCTCAGCAAGGTGCGCGACCTGGCGTACGCCAAGGACGCCCGCACCCGGCGCTTCCTCGACCGGACCACCGTGCTCGTCGTGCCCACCGCCAACCCGGACGGCCGGGCCGCCGACACCCGCGGCAACAGCGACGGCGTCGACATCAACCGCGACCACCTCGCCCTGGCCACCGCCGAGGCCCGCGCCATGGCGAAGGTCGTCCGGGACCGGCAGCCCGACGTGATCTACGACCTGCACGAGTACTCCGCCACACCGCGGTACTACGACAAGGACCTCTTCGACCTCTGGCCGCGCAACCTCAACACCGACGAGGCCGTCCACGACGAGGCCGAGACGCTGTCCCGGGCGTACGTACGACCGGCCGCCGAGGAAGCCGGGTACACCACCGGGACGTACGGCATCTGGACCGACCCGGTCACCGGCGACCCGGTCAGGCAGGTCGCCGGGGACGGCCAGGAACGCATCCTGCGCAACATGTCCGGCGTCAAGCACGCGATCGGCCTGCTGATCGAGAGCAGGGTCGAGCCGCTCGCGGACCCGGACCCGGCGAGCAACAACCGCCGTCGGGTGCACTCCCAACTGGCCGCCCTGAAGGGCCTGTTCGGGTTCACCGAGAAGCGCCGCGACCGGATCGAGAAAGCCACCGCCGAGGCCCGCCACCAGCCCTCGACCGGCCCCGTCTTCCTCGGCGGCGCCGACAACGACCCGCCCGAGCCCGCCGAGGTGATCCAGGACCCGCCCTGCGGCTACCGGCTCACCGAGGCCCAGTACGCGCAGGTGCGGGACGAACTCGCCCTGCACGGAGTGCGGACCGAGGGCACCTGGGTCCCGCTGCGCCAGCCCCTGCGCGCCCTCGTCCCGCTGCTGCTCGACGCCCGCGCGCCGTACCACCTGACGGCCGGGGAGCCCGACACCGGCTGCTGAATCGGTCGAGATCTGCGGTACCTGTGGTAGGTCCTGGGGAAATGTGTGAAAACCGGCGTACCCACCGCCCCAGGGGAAGGTGCCGCAGATGACCGAAGACCTGAAGAAGAGAGGTGGCCGGGAACGCTCCCTGAGCATTCTCGGCCACGAGACGGACCGGGTGGTGTTCGGCGTCACCGCCGTCATCACCCTGGCCTTCGTGATCTGGGGCTGGGCGGCGACGGACTCCCTGGAGAACGTCTCCACCACCCTGCTCACCGGGCTGATCCACAACGGCGGCTGGGCCTTCATGCTGGCCGCCTCGTGCTTCGTGGTGTTCGCCCTGTGGCTCGCCATGAGCCGCTACGGCCGCATCCACCTGGGCGCCGAGGGCGAGGAGCCCGAGTTCCGGACGGTGTCCTGGGTCGCGATGATGTTCAGCGCCGGCATGGGCATCGGCCTGATGTTCTACGGCGTCAGCGAGCCGCTCTCGCACTACACGACCCCGCCCCCGGGCACCAGCCCCGCCAACTCCGGTGAACGCATGGAGACGGCGATGGCCACCACCCTCTTCCACTGGACGCTGCACCCCTGGGCGATCTACGCGGTGGTCGGACTCGGCATCGCCTACAGCACCTTCCGCAAGCGCCGACGCCAGACCATCAGCGCCGTCTTCACCCCGCTCATCGGGGAGAAGCACGCCAACGGCACCGTCGGCCGGGTGATCGACGTCCTCGCCATCATCGCCACGGTCTTCGGCTCCGCGGCCTCCCTCGGCCTCGGCGCCCTCCAGATCGGCTCCGGTTTCCAGGAGCTCGACTGGATGGACGACGTCAGCACCGGCCTGCTCGTCACGATCATCGCCGTGCTGACCCTGGCCTTCGTGCTCTCGGCCGTCTCCGGCATCGAGCGGGGCATCCAGTGGCTGTCCAACACCAACATGGTGCTCGCCGTGATCCTCGCCGTGTTCGTGTTCGTCGCGGGCCCCACGATCATCGTGCTCGACCTGCTGCCCACCTCGCTCTTCTCCTACTTCGGCGACCTGCCCCAGCTCGCCGGACGCACCGAGGCCAGCGGCGGCAAGGGTGTGGCGGACTGGCTCGGCAGCTGGACCGTCTTCTACTGGGCCTGGTGGATCTCCTGGACGCCCTTCGTCGGCATGTTCATCGCCCGCATCAGCCGCGGCCGCACCATCCGGCAGTTCGTCGGCGGCGTCATCCTCGTGCCCAGCACCGTCAGCCTCGTCTGGTTCGCGATCTTCGGCGGTACGGCCATGAAGCTGAAGGAGGGCGGCGCGCTCGGCGGCGAGGACACCCCCGAGGGCCAACTCTTCGGCGTGCTCCAGGAGTTCCCCATGGCCACCGTGACCAGCCTGCTCGTGATGATCCTGGTCGGCATCTTCTTCGTGTCGGGCGCCGACGCCGCGTCCATCGTGATGGGCACGCTCTCCCAGAAGGGCGCCCTCGAACCCGGCCGGTTCGTCGTCGTGTTCTGGGGCGTGGTCACCGGAGCCGTCGCCGCCATCATGCTGCTCGTCGGCAGCGGCCAGGGCGACGCGCTCACCGGACTGCAGAACCTCACGATCCTGGCCGCCGCGCCCTTCGTCCTCGTGATGATCGGCATGTGCGTGGCCCTCATGCGCGACCTGCGCCGGGACCCGCTCATCGTGCGCGGCGAGATGGGCTCCGAGGCCGTCGAACTCGCCGTGATCGAGGGCCACCGCAAGTACGACGGCGACTTCGGCATCCAGATCGGCCCGGGCCCCGGCACCGAGACGGAGGGCGACCCACTGGGCCACGACCACAGCTGAGCACGCGCCACGCCGGGAGGAGGCGAGCCCGTCCGCCTCCTCCGGGCCCCGGTCACACCCTCTCCGACCGGTCCCCCTTCGAGCACGCGTACGCCGCGGACGTCAAACCGCACCGCCAACTCCCCGCGCGCGTCGGGCGATTGCGCCACCCCACGGCAGCGGAAATGACGCAGACCGTGCTCAGACCGGCCCAAAGCCGGGAATACTCACCCCATGTCCGCCGCATACGCGACTTTCGGCCTGGCACCGGCGATGCGTGCCGGTGGAGTCCTCGCCAACGGAGACTTCCAGGTGCACCGGGACTTCGTGGACTTCATCGTCGACGGCCGCCCGCTCCTCTTCCAGCTCTCCGACCTCGACGCCGTCTCCCCCCTCGCCTCCGACGTCCCACCCGCGATCTTCACCGCCCAGGTCCGCAGCCTCCTGGGCGAGACGGACGCCCCGCTTCCGAGCGGTCGCCACGTCATCTACGGCTGCCCCGAGTGCGAGGACCTCGCCTGCGGTGCCGTCACCGCCGCCATCGAGCGGGACGGCGAGGACGTCATCTGGCGCGACTTCGCCTGGCAGACCGAACAGTCCGTGGACCTGCGGCTGAACGGCTACCACGGCATCGGGCCGTTCCGGTTCCGGGGCGCCGAGTACCGCGCGGCGCTCACCTCCCTGCTCCAGGACGCAGGCGAGACGGAGGGCGGGCGCCGCCGCGTCCTGCTCATCGGCGCCCGCGTCGCCGTCCTCGCCAAGCTCGCCGCCGCGCTGCGCGCCATCGGCATCGGCGCCGACATCACCCGTGAGGTGGCAGCCGTGCACGCCGACGAACTGCGCGGCTACGGCGCCGTCGCCTTCGGCCGCGCGGTCACCGAGGAGGAACGCGCCGCCGTACGCCACTCCTTCGCACGCGCGGGCGTGGACGTGGCCTACGTCGACGGGCTCGCCCCGATCGTCCCGCTCCTCGTGGCCCAGATAGAACACGCCCTGGACCGCAGGCCGGTCGCACAGCGCCGGCTGATCCGCCTGGTCGCCGCCGACGGCGAGGCCGGCGTCGAGGTCACCTCGCCGTGCCGGGTGCGCCTGACGGCGTACCGCCTCGACCGGCTGTACCGCACCCACGCCCACGAGGTCTTCGACGGCGTCCTGGAGGCAGGCAGGCACCGGATCGCCCTGGACGCGAAGGCGGTCAGGGGGGAGTCGTTCGTGGTGGCGCGGACCTCGGGAAGCGTGCTGGTGGAGGCGATGGCCCGCTGAGAAACGCGGGAGCGTCCGGTCCCGGGCGGCCATTAGGATCGACGGTCTGATGACTGCCACCCTCGTCGCCAAGAACCTCGCCGCCGGCCACGGCGACCGTTCCCTGTTCAGCGGGCTCGACCTCGTGGTCGCGCCCGGAGATGTGATCGGCCTGGTCGGGGCCAACGGCGCGGGCAAGTCCACGCTGCTCAGGATGCTCGCGGGCCTGCTCGCACCGGAGGAGGGGGAACTCCGGCTCTCCCCGCCGACGGCCACCGTCGGGCACCTGCCGCAGGAGCCCGAGCGGCGCCCCGCCGAGACCGTGCGCGACTTCCTCGCCCGCCGCACCGGAGTCGCCGAGGCCCAGCGGGTGATGGACGAGGCGACCCAGGCCCTGGTCGACGAGGCCCCCGGCGCCGACGACGCGTACGCCACCAGTCTGGAGCGCTGGCTGGACCTCGGCGGCGCCGACCTCGACGAACGCGCCGAGGAGGTCGCCGACTCCCTCGGCCTCGCGGTCGACCTGGACCAGCCGATGACCTCCCTGTCCGGCGGCCAGGCGGCCCGGGCCGGCCTCGCCTCCCTCCTGCTCTCCCGCTACGACGTCTTCCTCCTCGACGAGCCCACCAACGACCTCGACCTGGACGGCCTGGAGCGCCTGGAGCGGTTCGTGAAGGGCCTGCGGGCCGGCACGGTGGTGGTCAGCCACGACCGCGAGTTCCTCACCCGCACGGTCACCAAGGTCCTCGAACTCGACCTGGCCCAGCAGCAGATCACCCTCTACGGCGGCGGCTACGAGGCCTACCTGGAGGAGCGCGAGGTCGCCCGCAGGCACGCCCGGGACGACTACGAGGAGTACGCCGACAAGCGCGCCGCCCTCCAGGACCGGGCGCAGATGCAGCGCTCCTGGATGGACAAGGGCGTCAAGAACGCCCGCCGCAAGGCGAGCAACGACAACGACAAGATCGGCCGTAAGTTCCGCAGCGAGGCCAGCGAGAAGCAGGCCGCGAAGGCCCGCCAGACCCAGCGCATGATCGAACGCCTCGACGTCGTCGACGAGCCGCGCAAGGAGTGGGAACTGCGCATGGAGATCGCCTCGGCCCCCCGCTCGGGCGCGGTCGTGGCGACACTACGGGACGCCGAAGTGCGCCAGGGCGACTTCGTCCTCGGCCCGGTGTCCCTCCAGATCGACTGGGCGGACCGGGTGGCGGTCACGGGAGCCAACGGCGCCGGAAAGTCCACCCTGCTCGGCGCCCTGCTGGGCCGCGTCCCGCTCACCTCCGGCCAGGCATCCCTCGGCTCCGGCGTCCTGATCGGCGAGGTCGACCAGGCCCGCAAGCTGTTCCACGGCGAGGAGTCCCTGCTGGACGCCTTCTGCGCGGCGGTCCCCGACACGGAACCGGTCGAGGTCCGCACCCTGCTGGCCAAGTTCGGCCTGAAGTCTGATCACGTCACCCGCTCGGCGGCGACGCTGTCACCGGGAGAGCGGACGCGGGCGGCGCTGGCCCTTCTCCAGGGCAGGGGCGTCAACCTCCTGGTCCTGGACGAGCCGACGAACCACCTGGACCTCCCGGCGATCGAACAGCTGGAGTCAGCGCTGGACGCCTACGAGGGCACCCTGCTCCTGGTCACCCACGACCGCAGAATGCTGGACGCGGTGAGGGTGAACCGCCGCCTGGAGCTCTCATCGGGCAAGGTGACGGAAACCCGTTAGGGGCGCGGGGAACTGCGCGACCAGCCACGACGAGCCCGCAGTTCCCCACGACCTGTACTAGCGCCTGCCGTTCTTCGGATCGAGCAGCCCCGCCTTGCGCAGGGCGTCAGCCATCGCGCTGTTGCCCGGAGCAGGCGCCTGCTGACGAGGTTGCTGCCGCTGCTGAGGCGGACGTCCGCCCCGCTGCTGAGGTCGCCGCTCCCCACCGGAGGTCCTGGCCGCCGCCTCGTCGTCCAGCCGCAGCGTCAACGAGATCCGCTTGCGCGGGATGTCGACCTCGAGCACCTTCACCTTGACGATGTCCCCGGGCTTCACCACGTCCCGCGGATCCTTGACGTACGTCTTCGACAGCGCGGAGACATGCGCCAGCCCGTCCTGGTGGACGCCGACGTCGATGAAGGCCCCGAACGCCGCCACGTTCGTCACGACCCCCTCCAGCACCATCCCGGCGACCAGGTCGGAGATCTTCTCCACGCCCTCCTTGAAGGTGGCCGTCTTGAAGGCCGGCCGAGGGTCGCGCCCGGGCTTCTCCAGCTCCTTGAGGATGTCGGTCACGGTGGGCAGACCGAAGGTCTCGTCGACGAAGTCCTGCGGCCTCAGCGACCGCAGCACGCCGGTGTTCCCGATGAGGGACGCGACCTCCTGCCCCGCGGTCTTCACCATCCGGCGGACCACCGGGTACGCCTCGGGGTGGACGCTGGAGGAGTCCAGCGGGTCGTCGCCGCCGCGGATCCGCAGGAAGCCCGCGCACTGCTCGTAGGCCTTGGGGCCCAGCCGGGCCACCTTCTTCAGCTCGGTGCGGGACGTGAAGGGGCCGTTCGCGTCCCGGTGCGACACGATGTTCTCGGCCAGGCCCGACGTGATCCCGGAGACCCGGGCCAGCAGCGGGGCGGACGCCGTGTTCACGTCGACCCCCACGCCGTTCACACAGTCCTCCACCACCGCGTCCAGCGAACGCGACAGCTTCACCTCGGACAGGTCGTGCTGGTACTGCCCGACGCCGATCGACTTCGGGTCGATCTTCACCAGCTCGGCCAGCGGGTCCTGGAGCCGGCGCGCGATGGAGACCGCGCCGCGCAGCGACACGTCCATGTCCGGCAGCTCCTGCGAGGCGAACGCCGAGGCCGAGTACACCGAGGCGCCCGCCTCGGACACCATCACCTTGGTGAGCTTCAGCTCCGGGTGCCTGGTGATCAGTTCCCCGGCGAGCTTGTCGGTCTCGCGGGACGCCGTGCCGTTGCCGATCGCGATGAGTTCGACCGCGTGCTCCTTGGCCAGCCGGGCCAGCTTCGCGATCGCCTCGTCCCACCGGTTGGCCGGGACGTGCGGGTGGATGACGTCGGTGGCGACCACCTTGCCGGTCGCGTCGACCACGGCGACCTTCACGCCCGTACGGAAGCCGGGGTCCAGGCCGAGCGTCGCGCGCGTGCCGGCCGGGGCGGCGAGCAGCAGGTCGCGGAGGTTGGCCGCGAACACGTTGACCGCCTCGTCCTCGGCGGCCGTCCGCAGACGCAGCCTGAGGTCGATGCCGAGGTGCACGAGGATGCGGGTCCGCCAGGCCCAGCGGACGGTGTCCTTCAGCCACTTGTCGCCGGGACGGCCCCGGTCGGCGATGCCGAAACGGTGGGCCACGATGCCCTCGTAGGACGAGGGTCCCTCGGTGGGCTCCTCCGGCTCCAGGACGAGGTCGAGGACCTCCTCCTTCTCGCCGCGCAGCATGGCCAGGATCCGGTGCGAGGGCAGGTTGGTGAAGGGCTCGGCGAAGTCGAAGTAGTCGGCGAACTTGGCGCCCGCCTCCTCCTTGCCCTCCCGCACCTTCGCGGCCAGCCGCCCGCGCACCCACATGCGCTCGCGGAGCTCGCCGATCAGGTCGGCGTCCTCCGAGAAGCGCTCGGTGAGGATCGCGCGGGCGCCGTCCAGTGCGGCCTGCGCGTCGGGTACGCCCTTGTCGGTGTCGACGAACGCGGCGGCCGCGGCGAGCGGCGCGACACCCGGGTCCCCGAGCAGGCCCTCGGCGAGCGGCTCCAGGCCGGCCTCGCGGGCGATCTGCGCCTTGGTGCGGCGCTTCGGCTTGAAGGGCAGATAAATGTCCTCCAGACGCGCCTTGGTCTCGGCGCCCATGATCCGCGCCTGCAGCTCCTCGGTCAGCTTGCCCTGCTCGCGCACCGAGTCGAGGATCGCGGTCCGCCGCTCCTCCAGCTCCCGCAGATAGCGCAACCGCTCCTCGAGCGTGCGCAGCTGCGCGTCGTCGAGCATCTCGGTCGCTTCCTTGCGGTAGCGGGCGATGAAGGGAACCGTGGAACCGCCGTCGAGCAGTTCCACGGCAGCCTTCACCTGCCGCTCCCGTACGCCGAGTTCCTCGGCGATCCTGCCTTCGATCGACCCTGCGCTGGTGGACCCGCTGGACCCGGGTGTCGTCACGATCCCGTACCGCCTTCTCACTGAGGTTGCGCGGCAATTGTGGCAGGCGGCACCGACAGTCGGGGATCAGGGCGCGGTCATCGGGGCGTGGTCCTCAGGCCCTGCGGCTCCGCGTGGAACCGGACGCACCGCCGAAGAGCCGGGCCAATGCCCGGAAGGGCAGCGTCACCACGGTGGCGATGGCGCCACCGATCTGGCGCAGGACGTCTGCGATCGCGCGGAACATGTGAATCCCCTTTCCTCTCCCGGCCACGACGACCGGGAGAGGAACGGGTACCTCCCAAGCGGCCCGGCAATCTTCGTGATGCCGGGAGATCAGCCCTTGCCGATCAGGTCCGCGGGGAAGGCGCCCGCCGCCAGGGCGGCCCGAGCGAATCCGCCCGCCAGTTCCGTGAGCCGTCCGACGCCCTCGGCCCCGAGGTGTTCGTACGGGGCCCGGTCGAGCCGGTCCGTCTCCGCCTCGATCTCCTCCCGCAGGGCGGCGCCCCGCTCGGTCAGTTCACCCTCACTGTCCAGCAGGCCGCGCCCGCGCAGCCGTCCGACGGCCGCGTCCCACTCCTGACGGCTCCACCCGCGCGTGGTGAACACCCAGGACGGCGTCATGCCCCGGCCCGTCGCGGTGTGGGTCACCAGCGCCTCCAGGCCGTCCAGCTCCGCCGACATGAGTGCGGCCAGGTGTCCGTCGCCCCGGTGCTCGCGCAGCAGCGTCGCGGCGTGCCAGAACGCCAGATGCGGCTCCTCGGGCACCGGCAGGTCGGCGTGCGCCGAGTACAGCGGGCGGGCGGCGCGCGAACAGCCCTGAGCGGCCCGCAGCGCGAGCCGCGCGGCCTCGGCCATCCCGTCCGACGTCACGGCGTCCTCGCCGAGCAGGCGGCGCAGGGTCGTGTCGACGGCACGCGTGCGTGCGGCGAGGACCTGTTCGGGCGTGGCGGTCCGCCATACGGCGGGCACGTGCTCGGCCACCAGGTCGTGCTTGTAGTTGTAGAACGCGGCCGTCACCGCCCCCGGGCCGACCGGCCCCAGCGCGGCGGCCCGCACCGCGAAGTTGACGGCCCTCGGGTGCGTCACGCCGATCGCGGCCAGCTCCTTGCCCAGGTCGGGGGAGAAGTAGTGCGTGGCGTGCAGGGAGTTCAGCTGGTTCTGACAGCGTCGGCCGGCGCGCGGTTCCAGGGCGGCAGTAGTCATGTCGTGCAGGTTACCGACCGCTTGGTATCCCCTCTACGGGCAGGCCCCGCATGGCAGGAAAGGTGGGGAACTCGTCATTGCGGCCCTCGGGCCCCGGCCCAAGAATCGGGGACATGGCCCAGCGAACCGTTCTCTTCGTCCTCTTCGACGGCGTGCAGAGCCTCGACGTCACCGGCCCCCTGGAGGTCTTCACCGGGGCCGAGCAGCACACCCCGGGCACCTACCGCATCCGTACGGCCTCGCTGGACGGCGCTCCCGTGCGCACCTCCAGCGGCCTGACCGTCGTACCGGACGAAGCCCTCGCACGGGCCGGCGCCCCGCACACCCTCCTCGTGCCCGGCGGCCAGGGCACCCGGCACCCCGACGCGCTCCTCACCGCGTGGCTGCGCGAGCACGGCCCCCGGGCCGCACGCCTGGTCTCGGTGTGCACCGGCGCCATCCGGCTCGCCGAGGCGGGGCTCCTGGACGGCCGCCGGGTCACCACGCACTGGGCGTACTGCGACAAGCTCGCCCGCGACCACCCGGCCGTCGAGGTGGACCCCGACCCGATCTATGTGCGCGACGGACCGGTGTCGACGTCCGCCGGCGTCACCTCGGGCATCGACCTCGCGCTCGCCCTGGTCGAGGAGGACCTGGGCCGCGACGCCGCCCTCGCCATCGCCCGCCACCTGGTCGTCTTCCTGCGCAGGCCCGGCAACCAGGCCCAGTTCAGCGCCCAGCTCGCCGCCCAGACCGCGCAGCGTGAGCCGTTGCGCGAGGTCCAGCTGTGGATCACCGAGCATCCGGCCGACGACCTGAGCGTCGAGGCCCTCGCCTCGCGGGCCCGCCTCTCGCCCCGTCACTTCGCCCGTGCCTTCCAGGCCGAGACCGGCATGACACCGGGCCGGTACGTCGACCGGGTCCGGCTCGAACACGCCCGCCGCCTCCTGGAGGACACCTCCGACGGCGTCGAGGAGATCTCCCGCGCCAGCGGCTACGGCACCCCGGAGGCCATGCGCCGCGCCTTCGTCAAAGCCCTCGGCACGGCTCCCTCCGAGTACCGCCGCCGCTTCCACCCGACTCCGGCCCGCTGAAAGACATCTCACGTGCCTAAGAAGTCAAGCCGCTACGGCCAGATCCGCCGAGGAGGAGGTGAAGGCATGCTGTTCGTCGAAGTGCTGCCGGGTCTGCAGGCAGTGGTAGAGCTGGCCGATCA
>NZ_RSAJ01000176.1 GCF_003933965.1 Streptomyces sp. RP5T | reverse complement strand
CCCCCCGCCCGACGGCGTCCCCTGTTCCTCGCCGGTGCCGCCCTGGTGGCGGCCACCGCGGTGGGAGCGGGTCTGCTGACGGCCGGGGGCTCCGGCGCCGGCCGGCCTCGGGAAGCGGCGGCCGACGGCCTGCGGCACACCACCGTCGGCGTCACGACCGCCGACTGCGGACACGGCTGGACCCGGGGCGAGCCCGGCAGCCAGGTCTTCGACCTGCGCAACACCTCCAGCACGGCCGCGGAGGTGTATCTGACCGACCCGCGGACGGGCGCGGTCTACGGCGAGGTCGAAGGGCTCGCCCCGGGCACCGTCCGCCCACTGCGGGTGACGCTCGGCAACGGCACGTACGCCTTCAAGTGCCTGCCTGACGACGCGGACGCCGTCACCGGCCCCACCGTCCGCATCACCGGCGCGAAGGTGCGGAGCGGTCCGGCCGCCGTGCCGGTGAGCCTCCAGGACCTCATCCCGCCGACGCTCGCGTACCAGAAGTGGATCCGGGGCCGGACCGTCGAGCTGGTGCGGAGGACGGACGTGCTGCGCGACGCCGTCGACCGCGGTGACCTCGCGGCGGCCCGTGCCGCCTGGCTGCCGGCCCATCTCGTGTACGAGCGGATGGGCGCCGCCTACGGCACGTTCGGGGACGCCGACGCGGCGATCAACGGGACGACGGCCGGGCTGTCCGGCGGCGTCCGCGACCCGGGGTTCGCCGGGTTCCACCGGGTCGAGTACGGGCTGTGGCACGGCGAGTCCGCGAGCGGTCTGCGCGGCCCGGCCGACCGTCTCGACCAGGCCGTGCGGTCCCTGCGCGACAGCTGGCCCGGCGAGCGCATGGACCCGGCCGACGTCGGGCTGCGCGCCCACGAGATCCTGGAGAACACCGTGCAGTTCGAGCTGACCGGCCGCACCGACTACGGCAGCGGCACCAACCTGGCCACCGCCCGCGCCAACCTGGACGGCACCCGGGTCCTCCTCGGCCGGCTGCGCCCGTTGCTGAGGACCCGGGACAGCGGCCTGACCGGGCTCTACGCCTGGCTGGACCGTGCCCAGCGCACGCTCGACTCCTTCCGGCACGGCGGGAAGTGGACGCCGCTGACCGGGCTCACGCGGGCGCAGCGGGAGAAGGCCGACGCCGACCTCGGCGAGCTGGTGGAGCGGCTGGCCGACGTGGCCGCGCTGACCGACGTACGGAGGACCGCGTGAAGCCCCCGGGGGTCGGCCGCCGGAGATTCCTGACCGGCGCCGCCGCGGTCACCGGGGCCGGACTGGTGGCCGCCGACCACGGCCTCGCCGCCGCCTCGCCCGCCGAGGAGAGCACCCGCGTCCCCTTCCACGGCGCCCATCAGGCCGGGATCCTCACACCGGCGCCGCGGGCCACCGCCTTCGTGTCCTTCGACGCGACCGCCGAGAACCGCGCCGAACTGGCCGAGCTGCTGCGCACGCTCACCGACCGGGCCCGCTTCCTCACCACCGGCGGCAGCCCGGACGAGTTCGGCATCACCGCCCCGCCCGCGGACTCGGGCACGCTCGGCCCGGACCTGCCCGCCGACCGGCTGACCGTCACGGTCGGCGTCGGCGCCGCACTCTTCGACGACCGCTACGGACTCGCCGCCCGCAAGCCCCGGCGGCTGACCTCGATGCCGTCCTTCCCGGACGACGACCTCGACGCCGCCTGGTGCCACGGCGATCTGAGCGTGCAGCTGTGCGCCGCCAACACGGACACCGTGCTGCACGCCCTGCGCGACCTCACCCGGCACACCCGCGGCGGGATGCAGGTGCGCTGGCGGATGGACGGGTTCATCGGCCCGCCCCGCCCCTCCGGCGCCCCGCGCAACCACTTCGGGTTCAAGGACGGCATCTCCAACCCGGACGTCACCCGCGCCCGGGAGACGGACCGCCTGGTGTGGGTGGGCGCGGACGGCGACGAGCCCGCCTGGGCGACCGGCGGCAGCTACCAGGTCGTACGGCTGATCAGGATGCTGGTGGAGTTCTGGGACCGGGTCTCGATCACCGAGCAGGAGCGGATGTTCGGACGGGCCCGGGACACCGGCGCCCCGCTGGACGGACGGCACGAGCACGACACCCCGCAGTATGCCCAGGATCCCAAGGGCGACGTCATCCCGCTGGACAGCCACATCCGGCTCGCCAACCCGCGCACGAGCGCCACCGACGACCAGCGCATCCTGCGCCGCGGCTACCACTACGACCGCGGCACCGACAGCAACGGCAACCTGGACATGGGGCTGCTGTTCTGCTGCTACCAGCAGGACCTGGCGAGGCAGTTCGAAGCCGTGCAGAAGCGGCTGGCCGGCGAGCCGCTGGTCGACTACGTCACGCCGTTCGGCGGCGGCTACTTCTTCGCGCTGCCCGGGGTGCGGGACACCTCCGACTGGCTGGGACGCGGCCTGCTGGCGTGACCGCGCCCGTATGGCCGCCGGACCAAGACCGGGTCAAGACACCATGAGAATCTTCTGACCATTCGTTCGCTCGCCGGTCATTGCCGCTCCCCCGACGGGCCGCCACCATGGCACACGATTCGGCCATGGACATCACGCCACGTATGGGCGTGGCAGCGGAACTCGGTGCTCCCGGAAGGCAAGACAGATGATCGGCAGCGGAAGGACCTCCGGCGCGCGACGCCGGTTGACGCGCGTAGGCGCCCTGCTGGGCGCGGCCGCCCTGGCCACGGCCGGCGGAGCCGTCCCGGCGGCGGCCTCGGCGCACGGCGGCCACGGCCACGGCCACGGCGGCACGCACACCGCCACGCCGATCAAGCACATCGTCGTGCTCTACCAGGAGAACGTCTCCTTCGACCACTACTTCGCCACCTACCCCAAGGCCGCCAACACCGACGGCACCAGGTTCAAGGCGGCGGCGCACACCCCGAAGGCGGACAACCTCCTCAACTCCGGGCTGCTGACCAGGAACCCGAACCTGTACACGCCCAAGCGGCTCACCCCGGCGCAGGCGATGACCTGCGACCAGAACCACTCCTACGGCCCCGAGCAGTACGCGGCGAACGGCGGCAAGGCCGACAAGTACGTCGAGAACACCGAGGTCAGCAAGTGCACCGGGCTGTTCGGCGAGCCCGGCCTGGTGATGGACTACTACGACGGCAACACCGTCACCGGCCTGTGGAACTACGCCCAGCACTACGCCATGAGCGACCGCTCCTTCAGCTCGGTCTACGGCCCCTCCACGCCCGGTGCCCTCAACCTGATCTCCGGCCAGACGCACGGCGCCGTCTCCGTGGACCCGGCCTCCGGCACCGAGCACCCGCAGCAGACGCCGACGCCGGACCCGTACACCGTCCTCTCCCCGGACGCCAAGGGCGTGGGCACGGTCGTCAACGACCCCGACCCGGCCTACGACGACTGCTCCGACAAGGACCACACCAGCACCAACGCCCTCGCCGCCCTGCAGGGCAGGAACATCGGTGACCTCCTCAACTCCCGGCATGTGAGCTGGGGTTGGTTCCAGGGCGGCTTCCGTCCCTCCACCGCGTGGGACGGCAAGAGCGGCGACTACGCCAAGTGCGGCGGCGCCACGCACACCAACGTCGGCGGCGCGGCCGTGGTGGACTACAGCCCGCACCACTCCCCGTTCCAGTACTACAGGTCCACCTCGAACCCGCACCACCTGGCGCCGAAGAACATCGCCGAGATCGGCCACAACGGGCGCGCGAACCACAACTACGACCTGACGGACTTCGACGCCGCCCTCAAGGCCGGCAACCTGCCCGCCGTCAGCTTCCTGAAGGCCGCCGAGTACCAGGACGGTCACGCCGCCTACTCGGACCCGACGGACGAGCAGCACTTCCTGGTCAAGGAGATCAACGCGCTGCAGAAGTCGCCGGAGTGGAGGTCGACCGCGGTCGTGGTCGCCTACGACGACTCCGACGGCTGGTACGACCACGTCACCTCGAAGGTCCTCAACGGCTCCAAGGACTCCACGACCGGCTCCAACGGCAAGGCCCTGGACGGCCCCGACTGCCAGGCCGGTCCGGCGGCCGCGGGCGGCTACGCGGACCGCTGCGGGCCCGGCACCCGTCAGCCGCTGCTGGTCATCTCGCCCTACAGCAAGGTGAACTCGGTCGACCACACCGCCACCGAGCAGACCTCGATCACGAAGTTCATCGAGGACAACTGGCACACCGGCCGCATCGGCGACGCCTCCTTCGACGAGCGCGCCGGCAGCCTGACCGGCATGTTCGACTTCAAGCACCCCAACAACAAGCAGGTGCTGCTGAACACCGACGGCTCGGTCAGGTCCGTGCGGCCGATCCCGCGCCACTACGCCCACGCGGCGTCGTCGGCCGCCGCGCACGCGCCGTACCCGGCGTACGTCCAGGACCTCAAGGCCCAGAACGTCGCCGACGACACCTCCGCCTCCCCGGCCCTGCCGATCGCCATCGGCGCGGGCGTCGTGACCGCGGGAGCCATGACCACGCTGTTCACCCTGCGCCGCCGCAGGGCGCGTGCGGGGGCCCCGAGGGCCGCCGCGTAGCGGCTGCTCCCCTCCGACGAACCCCCGACGAACCGAGACGGTCCCGGCCACCCACTGGCCGGGACCGTCTCGCTTTCCTACCTGTGGCGTACGCGGGTTGCCTCCGAGGCAAATACCCCCAGGGGTATTTCAGTCACCCGTCGAGCCGCCCTACCCTCGTCGGCAAGATACCCCCGGGGGTAATTGAGGAGGCAACGAAATGGCCCGTGAAGCACCAGTCGACGAGGTCGCGGCCGCCTGGGCCGAGGGCGCACTCGTCGTCGACGTACGAGAGCCCGACGAGTACGCGGCCGGACACGTCCCGGGGGCCCGGCTGATGCCGCTGCACACCGTGCCCGCCCACTGCGGTGAACTGCCCGCCGACCGGACCGTGTTCGTCATCTGCGCCAGTGGCAACCGCAGCAGGAGCGCGGCCGACTGGATGACCTCACGGGGCATCGACGCCTACTCCGTGACCGGCGGCACCCTCGCCTGGGCCCGCGGCGGCCGCCCGATCGCCTCCGGCTCGTCCGAGCGTGCGGCCTGACCTCCGTCCTCGTCCCGCACACCGGCCAGTTGGGAAGGAGCACCGCCTTGGCCACCACACCCTCCCCCACCGACACTCCGATCTCCGGCCGTCACCGCGTCGCCGTCATCGGCGGCGGCAGCGCCGGCATCGGCGTCGCCGCCCGCCTGCGCCGCGCCGGCGTCAGCGACATCACCCTGATCGAGCCCTCCGACACCCACTGGTACCAGCCGCTGTGGACCCTGGTCGGCGGCGGCCAGGCACCCCTGCGGACCACCCGCCGCCCCGAGGGGTCGGTGATACCGGACGGTGTGCGCTGGATCCGCCGCCGCGCCTTGGCCGTGAACCCCGGGGCCCGCACGGTGTCCCTGTCCGGCGACAGTGAACTCACCTACGAGCACCTGGTGGCGGCGCCCGGCCTGCAACTCGACTGGGACGGCGTGCCGGGCCTGGCCGAAGCCGTCGGACACGACCGGGTGAGCAGCAACTACGCGCCCGAGTTCGCCCCGCGCACCTGGGAGCTCATCCGGCGGCTGCGGTCCGGCACGGCGGTCTTCACCCACCCGGCGTCCGCCGACGTACGGTGACCTCGGTCCGGACGCCGGGCGCACAGGGAACAATCCGGGTTCGCGTGACGCTGTGACTTACACCTACGTATACCCGGCCGGGTATACGAGTCCGAGACGGTGTCCGCCCGGATCGCCGTCCTGCGGCCCAGGAGTGTGAGAACGATGACGACGACAGGGCGTGACCGGCCGCCCGCGGCCGAGGACACCTCTCTCGTGACGGCCTGCGGTCGCAGGATCGCCGTACGGCGCCTGCGGCTCGTGCCCGCGGACCGGCCCATCGGCCGGGTCACGCTGGACGTCGGCCGGGACCAGGGCGGCGAACCGGGAGCGTGGGCGGCCCTCACCGCCCACGAGGCCCGCGACCTGGCCCGACTCCTCCTGCTCCACGCCGGCCTGGTGGAACAGGACACCACACCCACCGAGCCGCCACGACAGGGTTCCCCGTCCGCCTGACTCCGCCGCCGGTCCGGACCGCGGTCGCCGGAAGCTGCCGGTCGCCGAGGAGTGCCAGGGGGGCACCAGAGCACCGGGTTGCCCGACGAATGACGTGCGCGTCAGGCGACGGCTCGCCGGTGGCCCTGGTGCCCGGCGACGCCCGCCGCTGTCGGACACCAGCGAGCGGCTGGACGCTGCTCGTCGATCAGGCGGCACCCCCGCGGACAGGCGCGCGCAACGACGTCGAGGCCGCCGTCGGGGGCCCGGCCGGCTCCCCGCGATCGGCGCCCCCTTCCCGTACGGCGCAGGCGAGTTCGTCGGCGCCGAGACGTACAGGTCGCCGGGGCTGCCGTGCAGGGGACGCCTCCCCCATGGATGCAGCAGAGCAGCCCCGTGGGCACGGTGCGCCCGGAGAGCAGGTCGCCCACCCCGAACGACTCGTCATCGGGATGGGCGACCACCGCCAGCACGCGCCGCACCTCGTCCGGCACACCGGACCCGCTGCCGGTCATCTCATGTGTAGATGATCTGGCCGCCGGCCGCGTGTTCGTAGAACTCGCCGACCGTAATGATCCCCTGGACCTGTTCGACCAGGTCGTCCTCGGCGAGTTCGAAGAGGTCGACGGACGCCTTGCAGGCGTAGATGCCGGCGCCGGTGTCGGCGATCATCTCGATGAACTCGGGGATGGGCGGGATGTCGAGCCGGTCCATCTTGCGCTCCATGTACCGGGTGACCAGGTCGGGGACGCCGGGCATGCCGCCGAGCAGGGTCGGCAGGTGCAGGCCGGGATTGCCGACGGTGGCGAGCTTGATGTGCTCCCAGTGCTTCTTCGTGATCGCGTCGAGGCCGAAGAAGGTGAAGAACAGATCGGCCTCGATGCCCTCGGCGCGGGCGCCGTTGGCCATGATCAGGGCCGGGTAGATCCCTTCCAGGGACCCCTTGGAGACGATGATCGAGACCTTCTCGATCGTGGCGGTGTCGGCCATGGCAGGCATGCTCCTCAGATGCAGCCGCGCGGCTTGGGGATCCCGGCGATCTTCGCGGCGGTCTTCGCCGGGCCCTTCGGGAAGAGCTGGTAGAGCTCCTTGACGCTCACGCCCGAGGTCTTGCCGAGCACGCGCACGGTGGGCCCGGTGCCCTTGGCCGCGTACTGCTCGCGCATGAAGCGGATGACGATCCAGTGCCGGTCGGTCAGCGTGTCGATGCCGGCTCCCCTGGCGATCTGCTCGGCCATGGTCTCGGTCCAGCGGGCCGGGTCGGTGAAGAACCCCTCGTCGTCGACCGGGATGTCGGTGTTGTCGTAGGTGACGGTGGGCATGACGGTCCCCTCCTTTCAGCGGGAGACGCTGCGCTTGCCGTGCTCGGGCATCGCCGAGCCGATGCCGGGCAGCTCCCGGCCGGGCAGCAGGCTGCGCCAGTACAGCCACTCGAAGGCCAGCTTGCCGAGGTGGGCGGCGTGCGACTCCTTCAGCAGCGGCAGCCCCACCGGTCCCGGGAAGTGGCCGGGCAGCGGCTCGGTGTCGTAGTTGAAGTCGATCAGCAGCGCCTTGTGGAAGCCGGTCTCCACGAAACAGTTGGCGTGTCCGTCGAAGGAGGCGTCGAGCGGCTCTCCGGCGAGGTGGCGGCCGATGTTGCGCACCAGCACCTCACCCTCGAAGTGGGCCACCGAGCCGGCCTTGGAGGCGGGCAGTCCGGCCGCGTCCCCGATCGCGAACACCTCCGTACGGTCCGGGTGCTGGAGGGTGTGCGGGTCGACCGGCACGAAGCCCAGTTCGTCGCCCAGCCCGTCGGAGCGCTCCACGTACGCGGCGCCGCCGTGCAGGGGCACCACGACCGCCAGGTCGAACGGCACCTCACGCTCGTCGTACGACACCAGCCGACCCCCGGCCCCGTCGACCTCGCCGAGCGTGAACTCGGTGACCAGTTCGACGCCCTTCTCCTTCAGCAGCCCGCTCAGCGCCCTCGCGGCGACCGGCTTGGTGAACGCGCCGTCGAGCGGGGTGGCGTACGTCAGCTCGACCCGGTCCCGGACACCGCGTTGCCGGAAGTACCAGTCCGCCAGAAAGGCGAACTCCAGCGGCGCCACGGGGCACTTGAGGGGCAGGTCGGCGACGTCGACCACCAGTCGGCCGCCCTCGAAGCGGTCCAGCGCCCGGTGCAGACCCACGGCGCCGGGCAGGTCGTAGAAGGTGAAGACCTTCTCGCCCCAGCCGGGGCCGGTGAGCCCCTCGGTCTCCTCCGGCAGCAGCCTGGCCCCGGTGGCGACCACGAGGACGTCGTAGCCGAGGCGGATACCGCCGCCGAGGTGCACCGTCCGCGCGTCCAGGTCGACCCGCTCGATGCGCGCCATCTTGTAGTCGACCGCGGGATCGAGCTGCCGCGGGCGGGGGCGCACGAGGTGGTCGGGCCGGGCGAGTCCGAAGGGCACGAACAGCAGGCCGGGCTGGTAGAGGTGGTCGTCGTCCTGGTCGACGACCGTGACCCTGCACCGGCTCCGGTCGTACGTGCGACACAGGCGGTTCGCCGTCATGGTGCCGGCGGTTCCGCCGCCGAGAATCACGATGTGTTTGCCCATGTCCCCACTGTCGTGCGGGAGATGGGAGCGGGGCATGGGCCGGTGGGCCCGGCCGGGTACCCACCTGGGTATGCCCTCGGCCGGGCCCACCGGCCCACGGCCCGCTTGCGACCGGTGGGAACCGCCCGATAAAATACCCGCCAGGGTATATCGCGGCGCACCCGGGCACGAGGGCCGAACGGCCCCCGGCGCACCCCGTCCGCCCCTCGCCCTCCACCGCACCCTGCGGTCGACTGGATTCCGGAACAGCGGACACCAGCGAGAAGGGATCGGCCATGAGCGGCAGCGCACCGCAGACCCTCGACACGGACCGGACCGGGTCCATGGACGTGCATCGCCTGGAGGTCGTCCACGTCGAGGGCGACGCCTACACCGTGGACGTCCGCGAGCACCGTCTCCGGGTGGACCAGCCCCTGGAGGCGGGGGGCACCGACACCGCGCCCACCCCCACCGAACTGTTCGCCGCGTCCCTGGCCACCTGCGTGGCCTACTACGCCGGCCGCTACCTGCACCGGCACGGCCTGCCCCAGACCGGCCTGCGGGTCCGCACCGAGTTCACCATGGCCTCCGACCGACCGCCGCGCGTCGCCTCCGTGCGCCTCGTCGTGGTGCCACCGCCCGAGCTGCCAGAGCGGCGCCGCGCGGCCCTGCTGGCGGTGGCATCGCGCTGCACGGTCCACAACACCCTGCACCAGCCGCCCGAGGTCGACGTCGAGCTGGAGCCATGAGCACCTCCCCGCCGACGGTCTCCTCGGCACTGCTGGACCGCATCCGGAGCGGCCTCATCGGTGACGACGGGGTACTGGAGGGCCCGTTCGGCCCGAAGCGGATCGTCTACGCCGACTACACCGCCTCCGGGCGCTCCCTCGACTTCATCGAGGACTTCGTCCGCGAGCAGGTGCTGCCGGGGTACGGCAACACCCACACCGAAAGCTCCAGCACCGGCCTGCGGACGACACGGCTGCGCGAGGACGCCCGCCGGATCATCCGGGACGCGGTGGGCGGCACCGAGGACGACCTCGTGGTCTTCTGCGGCTCGGGCGCCACCGCCGCGGTCAACAAGCTGGTCGGCATCCTGGAGCTGCGCCGCCCCGGCCGACCGCCGGCGGACGAGCGGCCCGTGGTGTTCGTGGGCCCCTACGAGCACCACTCCAACGAACTTCCCTGGCGCGAGTCCGTCGCCGACGTCGTGGTCATCGACGAGGACGCCGACGGCCACATCGACCCCGTCCGGCTCGAAGCGGCCCTGCGACGGTACGCCGGCCGCCCGCTGCTGATCGGCAGCTTCTCCGCCGCCTCGAACGTGACCGGCATCCTCACCGACACCGACCGCATCGCCGCACTGCTGCACGCGCACGGCGCCCTGTCCTTCTGGGACTACGCGGCCGCCGCCCCGTACGTCCCGGTCCGCATGGCGGCGAGCGCTCCGGGCGCCGGGGACCACAAGGACGCGTTGTTCCTGTCCCCGCACAAGTTCGTCGGCGGTCCCCAGACCCCTGGTGTGCTCGTGGTGCGGCGCGAGCTGGTGCGCAACCGGGTGCCCACCGTCCCGGGCGGCGGCACGGTCGCCTTCGTCGGCCCGCTCGGCCACCGCTACCTCGACGACCCGGTGGCCCGCGAGGAGGGCGGTACCCCGGCGATCGTCGAGTCCATCCGGGCCGGACTCGTCTTCGCCCTCAAACAGGCCGTCGGCACCGACGTCATCCAGGCCGCCGAGGAGCGCCACTGGAGACAGGCGCTCACACACTGGGACCGCAACCCCGGTATCGAGATCCTCGGCGACCACCACGCCCGTCGGCTGTCCATCGTCTCCTTCCGCGTCCGCCACGGCGGACACACCTACCTGCACCACAACTATGTCGTCGCCCTGCTCAACGACGTCTTCGGCATCCAGGCCCGCGGCGGCTGTTCCTGCGCCGGCCCCTACGGCCACCGCCTGCTCGCCATCGACCCGGTCACCTCCCACGCCCTGCTCGACGAGATCGACCGCGGCTGCGACGGCATCAAGCCCGGCTGGATCCGCGTCAACTTCAACTACTTCATCAGCGACACCGTCCGCGACTACCTCATCGACGCCGTCGACCTGGTCGCCCGCCACGGACACCGGCTCCTGCCCGAGTACCGCTTCGATCCGCACACCGGCCAGTGGCACCACCGCGGCGGATCCCCAGAGCCCCCGCTGCGACTGACCGACGTGCGCTTCGCGGCCGACGGCCGGCTCACCACCCCCTCCCCGCGCCGGCACCGGCTGGGCGAGGAGGCGCTGGCCGGCCAGCTGGACCGCGCCCGCGAGGTGCTGGCCGCTCGCGCGGACCGTCTCGACGACGGCCCCACCGGGCTGCCGGCCGACTTCGAGTCCATGCGCTGGTTCCCGCTGCCGCCCGGCTGCGTGGAACAAAGCCGTACCGGCACCGGTTGAATCCGTCACAGATACCCCACCGGGTATACAGGAGCGGAGGGAAGACCCATGCCGACCGTCGAACTGACCAAGGACAACTTCGAGGAGACCGTCACCGGCTCCGAGATCGTGCTCATCGACTTCTGGGCCGCCTGGTGCGGACCGTGCCGCATGTTCGCCCCCGTCTACGAGAAGGCGGCCGAGAACCACCCGGACATCGTCTTCGGCAAGGTCGACACCGAGGCCCAGCCCGAACTCGCCGCCGCCTTCCGGATCTCCTCGATCCCCACACTGATGGCCGTCCGCGACCGGACCGTCCTGTACTCGGAGCCCGGCGCACTGCCCCCGCGGACGCTGGAGGAACTCATCGGGAGGGTCCGCGCCGTCGACATGGACGACGTGCGCCGCGAGGCTGCCGCCGGACCAGCGGAAGCGAACTGACGACCGGGGCGCCCGTGGAGCGGGAAGGGCGCCCCGGAACGCCGGGTCAGCGGTCTCGGAGAGCGGCCAGGGCGGCGTCGAGGTCGGCCGCGCGCGGGCGGTTGTGCGGCAGCTTGCCGAGGACGACCGCCATGCCGCAGGTGTTGGTGAGGGCGGAGAAGACCAGCCCGCCCGCGATGCCGGCCGAGATCAGCAGGAGGGCCGGATGCACCAGCACGCCGAGCAGGAGCCCCAGGAGCACGAGGGTCCCGGCCGTGAACCGGACCTGGCGTTCCATGCTCCAGCCGGCGCGGGTGTCGCAGGCCGCGGGCGTGTGCAGATCGTGCCCCTCCGAGGCCCAGGCGCCGGTACCGCCGGTGAGAGTGGCCGTGGTGACGCCCTCCTCGGCCAGCAGCTTGCAGGCGTTCTCCGAGCGGGCGCCCGAGGCGCACACGACGAGCACGTCGCCCCGGCCGGCCGCGTGCCGTATCTCCGGCAGCGCCCGCCGCACGTGGTCGAGGGGGATGTTGAGTGCGCCGGGCAGGTGGCCGGAGGCGTACTCGGCGGGTGTGCGCACGTCGATGACGGTCAGTTCGTGCAGCCGGGTGCGGGCCTGGTCGACACCGAAGGCGACGGGGGCGGGGGAGTTGGTCATGGCAGATGTGATCCTTAATGGTCGACACCGTCCCGAATCGGGACGTACAGTACCCCTAGGGGTATTTTTCGAGGAGTGATCGTGGAACTGGAGCTTGAGGGCGCGGATCTGAAGGCCGTGCTGAACCGGCTGCGCCGTGCGCAGGGTCAGATCTCCGGAGTGATCCGGATGATCGAGGAGGGACGCGACTGCGAGGACGTCGTCACGCAGCTCGCCGCCGCCTCGCGTGCGCTGGACCGGGCCGGTTTCGCGATCATCGCGACGGGGCTCCAGCAGTGCGTGACGGACATGGAGTCCGGCCGTAAGAACGGCGAGGACCCGGAGGCGATGCGCGCCCGGCTGGAGAAGCTGTTCCTGTCCCTGGCCTGAGAGGCACCAGCCACGGCGGCCCTCACAGCAGCGCGTCGATCAGCATGAGGCCCGCCACCGCCAGCAGCACCAGCGCGAAGACCCGCTGGAGCGTGCGCCCGGAGACCTTCGCGGAGAGCCGCTTCCCGTCCCAGGCGCCGAGCACGGCGGCGGCGACGAACGGCCCGACGACGGCCCAGTCCAGGCCCCCGGCCGTGCCGGCGCGCATCGACAGCGCGGCCAGCGAGTTGACGGTGATGACCAGCAGGCTGGTGCCCACGGCGTCACGCATCCGCATCCCGAGCACCCCCACCAGCGCCGGTACGGCGAGAAAGCCGCCGCCGACGCCGAGGACACCGGTGACCGCGCCCAGCCCGGCACCCGCCGCCGCGGCCCGCCCCGGCCGCACCGGCGTGCGGCTCTCCGCGGCGTGCCGGGAGCGCAGCATGCGCACGGCGGCCAGTCCCGCGACCACGGCGAACGCGGCCGTCAGCACGGCCGCCGGGATCCGGTCGGCGAGCGCGCCGCCCAGCATCGCCGGGCCGATCCCGGCCGCCGCGAACAGCAGCCCCGTACGCCACCGCACATGGCCGTCGCGAGCGTGCGCGACGAGTGCCGTGACGGAGGTGAGGGTGACGATGACCAGGCTCGCGGTCGTGGCGCCGACCGGGCTGAAGCCGAGCAGGTAGATCAGGGCCGGGACGGCCAGGACGCTGCCGCCGCCCCCGAGCGCGCCGAGCGCCAGGCCGACGACCGCTCCGGCGGCCAGGGCGAGCACGAGTGCGCTCACGCGACGGTGCCGTTCTGTCCCCGGGTGTCCACGACCGGCAGCCCTGCCGCGGCCCAGTCCCGCATCCCGCCGACCACGTCGACGGCCTGCGCGCCGCGCGCGACGAGCAGTTCGGCGGCCTGCCGGGAGCGGTTGCCGGAGCGGCAGATCACTATCAGGGGCCGCGCCTGCGCCCGGCCGGGCAGTCCGGCGCCGGCGGTCAGCGCGGACAGCGGCAGGTGCACGGCGCGCGGGGCGTGCCCGGCCTGCCACTCCCAGGGTTCGCGGACGTCGAGCAGCACGGCGTCACCGCCGCCGTCGGCACTGTCGTGCCCGGTGCGTACGGCCGCCTCCCGCACGCTCACGCGCCCAGGGCCGCCCCGGGCCCGTCGGAAGATGCTCATCTCGGTTTCTGGCTCCTTTGCGTCACGTCGTCAGGGAAGATCGGCGCGCCTCTGCGGCGGCCGGCGCCGTCAGGGGGTCCGGAGGGTGAGTCCCGCCTTCTCGGCGGAGTCGAAGGAGTCGTCCACGGCGACGACGTGCCGGCCGACGGCGTCCAGCAGGGAGGCGGCGATGGCGGCGCGCATGCCGCCCGCGCAGTGCACCCACACCTCGCCGTCGGGAACCTCGCCGAGACGGCGGTGCAGGGTGTGGACCGGGATGTGGACCGAGCCCTCGACATAGCCGTCGGCCCGCTCCGACGCGCGGCGCACGTCGAGGACGACGACGTCCGCGGACCGAGCCGCCAGGTCGGCGAAGGTGGCCCGCGCAAAGGAGGCCAGGCTCTCGCCCGCGCGCACCCACTCGGCCGGCCCGCCGGTGGCCGCGGCGGCCGGCCTGTCGATGCCGACCCGCACCAACTCGCGCTGGGCGGAGGCAAGTTGCCCGGGAGTCTCGGCCAGCAGCGTGACCGGCTTGCCCCAGGGGACCAGCCAGGCCAGATACGTGGCGAGCTGTCCCTCGGCCTCGAAGTTGAACGAGCCCGCCACATGCCCTTCGGCGAAGGCGACCCGGTTGCGCAGATCGACCACCCACTCCCCCGCCGCCAGCCGCGCGGCGATCTCGTCGGCGTCCGCGACGGCGGGCGGGGTCAGGTCGACGGGCGCGGGTCCGGCGGCGTTGGCCGGGCCCATGTGCGTGTAGTAGGCGGGGACGTCGTCCAGGCCGGCCAGCAGGTCGGCGACGAAGGCGTCCACGTCCCGCGTGAGCGCCTCGTTGGACACCCTCTCCTTGCCGATGGTCGTGTCGCCGCCCTCGGACTGGGCGGACGAGCAGAAGCTGCCGAAGCCGTGGGTGGGCAGGACGGCCGTCTCGTCGGGCAGTTCGGCGGCGAGCCGGTGCGCGGAGGCGTGCTGGGCGCGCGCGAGCCGTTCCGTCAGCCGGGGCTCGACCAGATCGGGGCGGCCGACGGTACCGATCAGGAGCGAGCCACCGGTGAACACCACGACCGCCGCGCCGTCCTCCTCCAGCACGTAGGAGGTGTGGTGCGGGGTGTGACCGGGCGTGGCCAGCGCGCGCAGCACCAGGCCGTCGTCGGGGTCGACGGGCGTCCGGTCACCGTCGTGCACGGGCACCCGCTCGAAGGAGACCCGTGCCTCCGCCGGAACGAGGTAGGCGGCGCCGGTGACGCGGGCGAGTTCCGGACCGCCGGTGACGTAGTCGTTGTGCACGTGGGTCTCGACGACGTGCGAGATCCGCACGCCGCGCCGGGCTGCCGCCGCGATCACCTGGTCGATATCACGCGGCGGGTCGACCGCGACCGCCGTCCGCTCACCGCCGGCGAGGTAGCTGCGGTTGCCGAGTCCCGACACCTCGATCGTGTCGACGAAGAACACGCTGTACTC
Organism: Streptomyces sp. RP5T; assembly: GCF_003933965.1. Taxonomy (GTDB): domain Bacteria; phylum Actinomycetota; class Actinomycetes; order Streptomycetales; family Streptomycetaceae; genus Streptomyces. The sequence continues at coordinate 76 of NZ_RSAJ01000176.1, read as the reverse complement.
CCTTCGAGTGAATAATTACCCCGGGGGGTATACATTCGAAGGTAACACAAGTACCCCCGGGGGTATTTTTGACACC
>NZ_RSAJ01000175.1 GCF_003933965.1 Streptomyces sp. RP5T | reverse complement strand
GTCGAACACGTGCATCATTACCGGGGTCGTTGTCGATGATGCTGACGGGGTGAGCGGTGCGTGTGCGGATCGTGCGGGGAGACGTGATGAGGACGGCGCCCCGCGGCCGGAGCCTGCTCACCGCCCTCGCCGTGGCCCTCCTCCTCGGCGGCTGCGGCCCCACCCGGCACACCGGCTCCGCGGACCACACCCCGGCACGCGTCGCCGACGCCCCCGCCCGGCTGCCGGTCCCGGCGGGCGACGGCAGCAGGACCCCGGACGACTTCAACGGCGACGGCCACCGCGACCTCGTCCTCGGCGACCTGGCCAAGGAGCAGGCGCACGCCGACGACCCCGGCATCGGCATCGTCTACGGCAGCGCGCGCGGACTCGTCCCGGGCACCCGGCAGTTGATCGCCCCGGACCGGCAGGGCGCGGCCACCGACGGCCAACTCCCCGCCCTGTTCGACGCGGAGGCCACCTGCGACCTCGACAAGGACGGCTTCACCGACCTCGTCGTCTCCACCGACCCGCCCTACGACGGCCGGGGCAGACCCCCGGTCCCGCTCCAGATCCTCTTCGGCTCCCCCGAGGGGCTGACCGGCAGGGCCGTCCACCTCACCGTCCCGGCCGCCGCCCGGGTCGGCAACGACTGGCCCGACCAGCCGGTCTGCGGCGACTTCGACGGCGATGGCGCGAAGGACCTCGTCCTGCACGCCAGCGGCGGTCATCTCACCTACCTGCGCGGCCCGTTCACCCGCGAGGGCGCCCCGCGCAGGGCCGGCGCGCCGATCGTCGCGCCGGGCGAGGTCCCCACGGGCCCGGCCGCCGACGTCGACCGCGACGGCTACGACGACCTGATCGTCCGTACGGCCCAGGGCACCGGCCCCTCCTCCGTGGTGCTCGGCGGTCCGGCGGGCCCCACCCGCACCGGAGCCGTCCTGCCGTCCGGCATCGACGTGGCCCTCGGCTCCTTCGGGCGGGGCAGGGCCCTGGACGCGGCGGTCGGCGCCATGGGCGGAACGTCCCTGCGCTACGACCTGCCGACCGCCGTGCACGGGAGCCTGGCCGCGGCGGGCTCGGTGCTCGACGCGGCCGACTTCGACGGGGACGGCCGGTCCGAACTGGTCTCCAGCGGCTCACGGCTTCGGATCTTCCAGGGCCGTACGGCCGGCCTGTCCCCGGAGGCGACGGTCACCGTCGAACCCCCCGGCACCGGCACCACCCGGGTCGTCGCGGTCGGCGACTTCGACGGCGACGGCCGGGCGGACCTGGCGGTGCGGACGTATCAGAGCGAGACGAAGGACGTCGTGGCGGTGTTCTCCGGTGCGGAGCAGGGGCTGGTCACCGCCGAGCCGTCGATCACCTTCTCCACGTCGGCGTTCCTGACCGGCTCATGACCCCCGTACAACCCTGACGCACCGGCGAGGGTCTTCCGGGGCACCGAAAGGAACGGCACCCGAGCAGGAGGACCCGCATGCTCCAGCAGCACCCCAGACGGATGCGACTCGCTCTCGCCACGGCCACCGCCGCCGCCCTGACCGGCGGTCTGCTCACCTTCTCCGCCGCACCGGCGACGGCCGCGGACACCGGCCGCCGGCAGGCGGACTTCAACCGCGACGGATACGGCGACGTCGCGTTGGCCGCCCCGTACGCGAAGCTCGGCGACCAGGGCTTCGCCGGTTACGTGGCCGTGGTGCACGGCGGCCCGGCCGGCCTCGACCCCGCCCACCACACCACGGTCAGCCAGGACAGCGCGGGCGTGCCCGACACGGCGGAGACCGACGACACCTTCGGTTCCGCGCTCGCTACGGCCGACCTCAACGGCGACGGCTACACCGACCTCGCGGTGGGAGCACCCGGCGAGGACGGCGGCAAGGGCTCCGTGACGGTCCTGTGGGGCTCCTCGGGCGGCCTCGCGAACGGCACCAGGGTCACCGACCCCGCGCCCACCGCACACGGCGCATGGGGCAGGACCCTGACCGCCGGAGACTTCGACGGCGACGGCAGAGCCGACCTGGTCGTGGGCAGCGACGCCCCGCACGCGTACGTCATCAGCGGCGGCGTCTCCGGTTCCGCCCGACGGATCGACGTGCCCGAGCAGGCGTACGCCCTCGACGCGATGGACGCGGGCGACACGAACGGCGACGGCAAGGACGACCTGGTCCTCACCTATCGCACGGACCTGACGACGGACCCGTCGGGCAGCTGGTCCAAGGGCGTCGCGTACCTCGGCTCGCCCTCCGGCCCGGACACCTCGGCGCCACGCCCGCTGAACGGCGGAACCTCCATCGCCCTGGGCGACATCGACGGCGACGGTTACGACGAGATCGCCCTCGGCAACGTCTTCAGCGAGGAGGACGACCACAGCGGCAGCCTGGGCGGCCGGGTCGTCGTCATCCGCGGTTCGGAGGGCGGCCCGGTCAACGGCGACGCCCCGATGGCCGAACTCACCCAGTCCTCCACGGGAGTTCCGGGCGCCGACGAAGCCCGCGACGGCTTCGGCAGCGCGGTGTCCATCGCCGACGTCGACGGTGACGGACACGGCGAGCTGGCGATCGGCGTCGTCTTCGAGGACCTGGGCACGACCGAGGACGCCGGCGCGACCATCGTGATGAACGGCGCGGCCTCGGGCGTCTCCCGCGAAGGCGCCCGCACGTTCACCCAGAACACCGCCGGCATCCCCGGCACGGCGGAGGCGATGGACTACTTCGGCTCGGACGTGCTCCTGTCGGACGTCACCGGCGACGGCCACGCCGACCTCACGGCCGCGGCCGGGTTCGAGGACGAGGGCATCGGCGCGGTGACCGCCCTGACCGGGGTGACCACGAAGGGAGCAAGGACCTTCGGGCCCGGGAGCGTGGGCGGACCGCGGGTCTACGGCGGCTTCGGCACGGGGCTCATCGGCTGAGGCGACCGTCCCTGACTGTCCCTTAGGGGATGTCACAGCTCGGCAGCAAAGGCGTCCCCGAAGCGCCCGGCCGCGCCCGTCACTCTCCAGGACCAGGTACGTTCGAAGACGTGGCTGGATTCAGGATCGGACGCGGCCGGGACAACGGCGCTCCTCACACGCGACCGCAACAACCTCCGTACGGGCAGCAGGCGCCCCAGGGACAGCCGTACGGCTATCCCCCCGCGCCGCAGCCCCACCCGGGCCAGTGGACCCAGGGCGGCGGCGGGGCCTACGACGAGCCGGAGTACTTCGGCGACGGCTCGGGCGCCCCGCACCCGCAGGGCGGCCATGACCCGTACGCGGCGAACAACCCGGGCCACACCCAGGCGTTCTCGGTCGGTGAGGACCCCTACAACCCGGGCGGCACCTACCGCGCCGGGTCGGCCCCGGCCGGCCCCGTGGGCCCCCGCCTGCACTGGAAGGAACTCCTGAAGGGCATCCTGCTCTCGCCGAAGCAGACCTTCCTCCAGATGCGGGACTACACGATGTGGGGCCCGGCCCTCGTCGTGACCTTCCTCTACGGCCTGCTCGCGGTGTTCGGCTTCGAGGGCGCCCGCGAGGACGCCATCAACGCCACCCTGTCGAACGCGATCCCGATCGTCCTGGTCACGGCCGTGGCCATGGTCCTGTCGGCCTTCGTCCTGGGCGTCGTCACCCACGCCCTGGCGCGCCAGCTCGGCGGCGACGGCGCGTGGCAGCCCACGGTCGGCCTCTCCATGCTGATCATGTCCCTGACCGACGCGCCCCGTCTGATCGTGGCCATGTTCTTCGGCGGCGACGCGTCCTTCGTCCAGCTCCTGGGCTGGGCCACCTGGGTAGCGGCCGGCGCCCTGCTCACCCTGATGGTCTCCAGGTCCCACGACCTGCCCTGGCCGAAGGCCCTGGGCGCCTCGGCGATCCAGCTGATTGCTCTGCTGTCCATCGTGAAGCTGGGGACGTTCTAGGTCCCTGCGGCGGCACGGCGAGCCGGACGAGGGCGAACAACGAGGGGGGCCGCGCCCGATCTCCGTGATCGGGCGCGGCCCCCTTCCTGTGTTCAGTGGTCCAGGCTCGGGAACAGGTCCCTGTCCTCCCACTCCGGGGAGAACGCCTCCAGCATCCGCTCGTAGTGCCGCATGAGCCTGCGGTCCACCCGGGTGAGGCTGTCGAGATGCCGCCGCTCCACCTCGTCGCGGAGCCAGACCCACCGGAACCGGTGGGCGAAGTACTGGACGGCCTCAGCGGCCCCGGACAGCTCCCGGGAGTCGACGGCGTGCAGCAGAGCCTGCTTCACCTCGTCCGACTCCGGATCGGGCGCCGCCGCCACCCGGTCGGCCAGCTCCGCCAGCACCGGATCCGCGACGAGAGTCGACTTCCGCTCGTCGAGGATCACGGACACCTGACGGAACCCGTCGAGGAGCAGCTCGTCCAACCGCTGCGGCTCCGGTCGGGGCACTGTCACCACCGTTCCTTGTAACTCTTGTCGGTGACGTCGAACCCGGCGTCACGGAAGGCCTGCTCGGCGGCGGCCCGCGCCTCCTCGCCCTTGGGCTGGTAGTGACCGGACCTGTTGTCGATGGACTTGATTCTGCCCTGGTAGAGCTTGAGCTCGCCCGCGGCCACGACCTGCTGGCCCTGTGCGAGGTCGACGTGCCCGTAGATGCTGCCGAGCCGGGTGACCCGCAGCTCACCGCCCGGCAGAACCACGTACACGAACCGTCCTGTTGCCTCGTGCAGGTCGTCCAGTTTCTCCAGCGGCACCTTCTCCAGCGGGATGATCTTGTCGTCGGGTTCGAGGTTGTCCCACACCTTGCACTTGTCGGACGACGCGGACACCGACATGGTCGACATGCCGCTCAGGCTCTTCACACAGGGCGCCTTCAGCCCCTTGAGCTTGAGGTGCAGGGCCGACATCGCGAGGCCCTCGAAGCACGAGACGTCCGGCTTGGTCAGGCACTTCTCGATCTCGTCCGCGCCGACGTACCAGGCGATGAGGCGGTCCAGGTAGGTGCTGGTGATGCAGCCCATGCCGCCGGCTCCGTCGGAACCGCAGACCAGAAGCGTCTCTCCCGGCTTGATGTCACCCCAGTTCGCATGACGGTACGTGACCAGCCGCTTCTCCAGCTCCTCGCGCAGCTCCTGGTCCGTGATCGGCTTGCTGGCCTCCTGGAGTTCCTGTTCGATCTGCTCCTTCAGCTCGGTGACGAGCTTCTCCGCGGCAATGGTCAGCGCTTCGCCGTAGGCCTTGGCCGCCGCGACTGCGTCCTTCCCCGCCGCGATCTCGGACAGCTTGGCCTGGTAGGCGGACTGGCCCGCCTGCGAGGCGTACCCCCGCGCGACCCCGACGGAGTGCTGCGCGGCCTGTGCCGAACGGGCGGCCGACTGGGCGGCCTGCCGTGCGGAGGCCGCCGCGTTCCTGGCCGTCTTCGCCGACTCGGCCGCCTCCGCGGCGGAGTCCTCGGCCTGGTCGGCGGACTTGTCGGCCTGCTCGGCGTACGTGTTCGCCTGCTTGGCGGACTCATTGGCCGCGTTGGCCCACTCAAGGGCCTTGGCGGCGTCCTTACGGGCCTGCGCGGCGACCTTCTGCGCGTCGGCTGCGTCCTTCTGCGCGAGCGCCGCCGACTTGTAGGCGGCCTGCAGCAGGATGTTGACCTCGGCGATGTGGGCAGCGGCGTTGGCGTCCCGCTGGCGTGCCTTGTACAGGCCGGAGTCCAGGAAGGGACGCAGCCCGGTAGGCGGACCCGACAGCACCGCCTGCGCGGCGGCCTTGACCTCCGGGCCACCGGTGGCGACGGTCTCGCTGACGGCGACGCGGTCGTCGTCCTCACGCGCCTCGTACTGCCCGGTCTCCAGGAACTCCGCCAGGTCGGCCGCCGTGCCGTCCAGCGCCTTGCTCGCGGCCGCCTTCACCCCCGGACCGCCGTCGGCGGCGATCTTGGCGACGGCGACCCGGTCGTCGTCCGCCTTGCCCGGGTAGGCGCGCGTGGCCAGCCACGCGCGGACCTGGTCGATCGGCTTGTCCATCACGTCCAGCGCGGCCTGCTGCTGCGCCGGGATGGCGGTGGTCGCGGCGATGTGGCCGACGCTGGCCCGGTCGTCCTGCTCCATGGCCACGGCGAGCGTGTTGTCCACGAACTCGGCCACGTCCTCGTCGGTGCCCTGCAGGGCCGTCCCGGCCGCCTGCCGCACCCAGGTCCCGGCACCGGGCAGCAGGTTGACCGCGGCCTGCCGGCCCTTGGCCGCCTTGACCGCGGGGTCGGTGGCAGCCGCGGCATCGGTCAGCAACTGGCGTGTCTGCGCCTGAAGTTCCTGCTGCCGGCCGATCTCGTGCTGGGCGGCCGCGACGCGGGTGTCGTAGGCGAGGCTCGCCTCCTCGGCGGACAGCACCTCCTCCTCCTGCTGCTGGGCCAGCCGCTCGGCGTCCGCCGTACGGGCAAGCTCGATGACGGTGGCGGCCCGCTCCGCTGCCGTCGTGGCCTGATTGGCCGCCTGGGTGGCCGCGTTCGCGGCCTCGGTGGCCGCCGCGGCCGCGTCCACGGCCTCACCCGCCGCGTCCGCCGCCGCATCGGCCGCCACCGCGGCGGCCCTGGCGTGCGCGGCCGCGTCCTTGGCCGCGTCCCGCGACTGGCGGGCCGCGGTGGCGGCCTGCCTGGCGTTGGTCTGCGCCGAGTTGGCCGCCCGCGTGGCCTGGTCGGCGAGCCGCTTGGCCTTGGCCGCCGCGGCGGCGGCCTGCTCGCCCTTGGCCCCGGCCTCGCCGGCCCAGCGGCCCGCGTCGGCAGCGGCGGCGGCAGCGGCGGCAGCGTTGGCTCCCGCGCTGGCCGCGGCCGAGGCCGCCGTCGCCGCGTTGTCGGCGGCGATGCCCGCCTGGTCAGCGGCGTCCGCCGCCTTCTCCGCACCGGCAGCGGCGTCACGCGCCTTCTGCGCGGCGATACGGGCCTGCTCGGCCCGACCGGCGTCACTCGCCGTCGCCGCCGCGGCAGACCTGGCCGCGGACGCCGCGCCCCCCGCCCGGCTGGCGGCGTAGGCCGCCTGCGCGGCCGCGGTCGCGGCCACCCGTGCGGTCGCGTTGGCCGCCGCGGCCGCGGACACCGCCGTACGGGCCGCCTGAGCCGCCCGGTCGGCCGCGGCAGCGGCCCGGGACGCGGCGGCAGCGGCCCGGCCGGCCGAGTCCTTGGCCTCCTGCGCCTCCGCCGCGGCGACCTGCGCCGCCGCCTTGGCCTCCTGCGTGGCCTTCGCCGCCTTGGCCGCCTCGTCCTTGGCGGTCTCGGTCAGTTCCCTGGCCCGCTTCTGCGCCGTGTCGGCGAGTTCGGCCAGCTGCGCGACAGTGATCGTCTCCTGGTCACGCGCGGCCGCGACAGCCCAGCCGTCGTCCAGGAACTCCTGGATGTCCTCGTCGGTACCGTCCAGGGCCTGTCCGGCGAGCAGCTTCACGTTCGGGCCGCCGGTGTAGAGCAGCTTCCCGACCTGGACCCGGTTGTCGTCGGCCCGCGCCTTGTACTGGCCCTCCTCGATGAACGCACTCACGTCGTCCGCGGTGCCGCTGAGGGCCGCGTTGCCGGCCTTCTTCACGCCCGGACCGCCGAAGGCCATGATCCGGGCGACCTCGACGCGCTGGTCCTCCTCGTAGGCGGCGGTGAAGCCGCTGTCCAGGAAGGCGTGCAGTTCCTCTTCTCCACCGCTCAGGGCGGTGTCGGCCGAGCTGCGCACAGCCGGGCCGCCGGACGCCAGGAAGGTGGCCGTCTGCACCCGCAGGTCCTCGACCTCCAGCCGCGGCATGTCCACGCTCATGAACGTCTGGATGTCAGCATCCGAACCGGCCAGAGCCACCTCGGCCGCGGCGCGTACGCCCGGACCGCCGTACTCCCAGGCCTCCAGCACATCAGATCTGTAATAGACCCATGTCTCGTCCTCGGCGGACGCCGGGCGCAGATTGACGCCCAGGACCATCACCAGGGCTATCAGCATCACCACGAAGCCGCGCCCACCAGGCACGGCTCGCAATCTGACACTCAACGTGTTACTCCCTCGTTTCGTTGCCATCCGGCTCGGTCGCATTCGACGGGAAGCACTCCGGTGACTGCAGTCAGCAACCGGAATGGGATCTCTCATTTCAAAGCAGCCATGAGCACGGGGATCGACATGAGTGACAGATTTGCGTACGCCATCCCGACATCCCCCGTACCAGCTGTCGGACACTCCCGACGCCATCGCCGATCTTTAACCGCACCTTACAGTTTTCACACCAGATCCACGGCAGCGCTCCAGCACTTTCTCATTCAGCCCTGATATTGGATCCGAACCATTCTCGACCAGCCCACACAGGCTCTTTTCACTCGATCCTGACCTAATCGGGCCAACAAAACACCACCTCACTCACCATTCCGGACAGAGACACCCAGTGCGTTCGTTATCGTTTCTTGATACAAGCCAATACAACCCTTCTCCGGTGTGAGAGAGCTCATATCGAGCCATCACAACTCGTCCGTTTTGCCAGATTTAACGAGGTGGACAGGCCAAGGAGGGCAAGGTTGCATAGACCCCTCAAGCAGTTTTCCGGCAGATTTTCAGAGGGCCATTTCATCGCCGGGAGTGGGGGACTGCGCATATATCGCTCGTGCCTTCACACCCGTGCGCGAAATATTTTCCGGCCGGTTATTAGCAGCCTGGATCAATGAGCCATGCATGTGATGAAGGGACGTTTACCCATGCCGTCTAGGTCGCACAGAAAAAGACTCCTGGGCACAGCCGTGGCGGCCGTGGTCGCCGGTGCCCTGGCGTGGACCGCCACAGCGGGCGACGGCGCCCCCGCCGACCCGGCCCCGGTGGCCGGCGAAGCCCCCGGATACGCGGTCGAGAACTTCGACTACCCGCAGGCCGACAAGATCCTCGCCGAGCGGAACATCCTCCTCAAGCGCGGCGACGGCCACATCACGCTCGCCACCTGCGCGAGCGGCACCGGCCAACTGGAGGTCCAGGCGCGGGACAAGAGCAAGGTCTGCTTCGACGTCAAGGGCAACTCCGGCTGGCTGACCCTGGAGATCCCCTCGGTCTACCTCATCCGGGGCAACGACTACACCACCGAGGCCGACATGACCGTCGGCACCGAGGAGAAGTCGTACGAGATCGCCAAGAACACCTGGACGCCCGTGGGCGAGAGCGCGGACGAACAGGCCCGTGAGTGGACCCTCCTGGAGCTCAGGACCGCCAAGTAGCGCCCCACCGAGCCCTCCTGTCCGATCCGCCACCACCCACCAGGGAAACGACTTCATGACCTACGCCAGACCCGTGCGCCTCGCCGCACTGGCCGCCACCCTGACCCTCGGCTCCGCCGCACTCGCGGCCGGCCCCGCCGCGGCCGTCACCGGCCCGGCCGTCACGGCCGCCGACACCACCTACGCCTACACCGCCCGGATCACCGTCGGCGACGACGACCGCGGCTGCTCCGGTGTCCTGGTCGACCGTGAATGGGTGCTCACCGCGGCCAGCTGCTTCGCCGACGACCCCGCCGCGAGCCTCACCGTGCCCGCGGGCAAGCCGGCCCTGAAGACCACCGCGGTCATCGGCCGCTCCGACCTGACCGGGACCGCCGGCGCGGCCCGCCAGATCGTCGAACTGGTCCCGCGCAGCGACCGCGACGCGGTCCTCGCCCGCCTCAACCGCCCGGTCACCGGCGTCAACCCGATCGCCCTGGCCACCGCCGCGCCGACCGCGGTCGAGACCCTCACCCTCGCCGGCTACGGCCGCACCGCGACCGAGTGGTCCCCGCTGAGCCTGCACACCGGCACCTTCACCGTGGACTCCGCCGCCACGACCGACGCCACCGTCACCGGGACGAGCGGCGTGGCCGCGTGCATGGGCGACACCGGCGGCCCGCTGGTCCGGGTCAGCGGCGGCACCGCCCAACTGGCCGCGCTGGAAAGCCGTTCGTACCAGGGCGGCTGCTACGGCATCGACGCCACCGAGACCCGTACCGGCGGCATCGTCACGCGCGTGGACGACCTCGCCTCCTGGGTGAGCTCCACCGTCGGCGCGGTCCGCGTCACCGACTTCAACTGCGACGGCGTCGAGGACATCGCGATCTCCGACCCCCGGGCGACCGTCGGCGGTGTCACCGCGGCGGGCCTGGTGCGGATCGTCTACGGCGGCGGCAAGGGCACCGCGGAGATCAACCAGGACCTCGACTGGGTTCCCGGCGCCGCCGAGGCCAGTGACTGGTTCGGCGAGTCCCTGGCCACCGTCGACTACAACGAGGACGGCTGCACCGACCTCGTCGTCGGCACCCCGGCCGAGGACATCGGCAGCGCCGCCGACGCGGGCATGCTCGACGTCCTGCTCGGCGCGAAGGGCGGCCTGGGCACCGGCACGGTCAAGAACACCCACTTCGAGGAGGGCTCCGGCACCGGCTCCCTGGGCACCGCGGTCGCCCAGGCCGGCGACCGCTTCGGCGACTCCGTCGCGGCCGGCGTCAGCGCCGCCGGTGAACCCTTCATCGTCAGCGGCGCCCCGGGCGAGAGCGTCAGCGGCCTGGCGAAGGCCGGCGTGGCCTTCTACCTGCACGGCACCACCAACATCGTCTTCCACCAGGACAGCACCGACGTGCCCGGCGCCGCGGAGGCCAACGACGGCTTCGGCGGCTCGGTCGCGGCCGACGCCAACTTCTTCGCCGTCGGCGCGCCCGGCGAGGCCATCGGCGCCGACGACGGCGCGGGCAACCTCGCGGTCTTCAGCCACACCCTGACCTCCGCGGGCCTGCCCACCCCGAAGTTCGGTCTCGACCAGGACCTCGACACCGTCTCCGGCGGCGCCGAGGCCGGCGACCAGTTCGCCTACGCCCTCGCCCTGGCCCCGTACCGCCCCTCCGGCGCGACCAGCGCCACCGACTCGATCCTCGCGGTCGGCGCGCCCGGCGAGGACCTCGACGTCGACGGCGCCGCCAAGGCCGACGCGGGCATGGCCCAGACCTTCCGCATCACCGCCGCGGGCACCTTCACCCAGCTCAACACCATCACCCAGGGCACCGGCGACGATGACGTGACCGGCGCCTCGGAGGCCGGTGACCGCATGGGCGCCGCCCTGACCGCGATCAACACGGCTCCCCGCGCGCTGAGCACCACGGCGACGATGAAGCTGGCCGTGGGCGTGCCCGACGAGGCCCTCGACACGGTGGCCGACGCGGGCGCCGTGCACACCTTCTCGCTGCTCGGCAGCCCCGGCGCCAACGACCGCTGGCTGGAGGCGGGCGACGGCGACGGCATCCCCACCGCCCCGGGCGCCGGCCAGAAGCTCGGCAGCAGCATCCACTACACCGGCACCAAGCTGTACGTCGGCCTGCCCCTGGGCCCGAGCACCTACGGCACCCTGTACGCCCTGCCGCTGTCCAACGTCACCGCCGGCGGCACGGTGGCCCCCGTCACCACCTACCAGCCCGGCACGGGCGGCCTCCCGGCAGCCGGCGACCGCTTCGGCTACGCGGCGCGGTAGCCCGTCCCCACACCACCTCGACGGAGAGGGCCCCCACCAGCCACGGCCGGTGGGGGCCCTCTCCGTCGATCCGCACCGACCCTCAGGCGTCGAGAACCTGGCCCGTACGCCTCACCACGGGCGGTTGGACCGACCAGGCGTAGGTGACTTTATGAGTGACGTCATCAGCGGACGGTTTCCGCAGCTCAGCGCGGGTGTGGTCGGTATCCTGACCGAACGCGGACAGCGAGAAGGCCCGGCACTCTGGCCGGGCCTTCCCTCGGATCATGCGCCAGGATCAGCGCCATACAGGTTCGATCAGGCTCGGATCGAACTTCCGCTTCCCTCGCCCGGCGGGATGGATCAGGACCGCTGTCAGGCTGTGCAGAATCAGCGCCTGCTGCCGCTCGATCGGGAGGGACCGGAAGTCCTCGCCGATCCCAGCGCTTAGCGACTCGGCGTGCTGCCGCTCCTTGTTGAACCGACCGCGCTCCAGCTTCAACTCATCACGACGCCGTTCAAGGTCCGGCAGGAGCTGAAGCAGAGTCGAGACGGTGATTCTCTTGTCTCTCGCGGCCTGCGTCAGCTCTGCAATGTCAGCTTCGACGGCAGCAAGCTCGGACAGGTTCGGCCACTGCTCAACTGGATCAAGGGCAGTGGTCGCAGCGCGCTGCCGTTGTTCAGCCAGAACCAGGCTGATGATGAGTTCGTCAACGGGTTCACCGACGCGTCCCACCTGCCCGCATCCGCCGTTCACAACTGAGCACTGATAGGAGAACTTGGAAGCCTTTGACCCTGGCTTCCACCGCCGGTTGTTCTGACCGCGGATCTTGGCGTGGCACAGCCCGCAGCGCGCAATGCCCGACAACAGGTACTTCCGGGCGAGCATCCGACCAGGATCCTTGCGCTTGCGCTCAGCGACAGCCGCACACACCGCTTCCCACTCCTCAACGGTGTTGATCGGCTCCCAATCGCCGATGACCGGCTGGCCGTCGTCGTCGAGGAGGATCTCGCCGCGGTAAGTGCGGTATCCGCAAAGACGCGGGTTGGTCAACATGTGCTCGACATGGTGATGAGCAACCCGCTTCGTCCCCGTACGGGGATGCCCCAAGCCGCGCTCATGCCAGTCCGTACGGATGGTTCCAATCCGAACGCCCGCCAGCACCTGCCTCTGCGCTGCGCGGATGTGCTGAGCGGCCTCCACGTCGACCGTGCCGTCCTTGTTCCAGCCGTACGGTGTCGGACCGCCATGCGACTTTCCCTGCTGTGCCAGCTCAAGGTGCTTGCGCTGGATCCGGCGCGACGCGTCATGGGACGACTTGTTGGCGAACGCCACCATGACGCGCGCCATGGTGCGGCCATCGGCCGTGCCAAGGTTTACGTCGTTGGTCACGGTGGCGAACACGCGCTGCTTGCGCTCGTCGTAGAGATCTATGAGGCGTTCGAGATCCTTCGGCTGACGAGCGAGTCGGTCGAGGTCATAGGCAACGACACCATCGATCAACCCGTCCGCAAGGTCGCTCAGGAGCAACTCGAACTCAGGGCGCCGGACGTTCCGCTTGAAGGCAGAAACGTCGTTGTCCTCATAGATCTTCGCGACGTGCCAGCCCCGAAGGTCAGCCAGCCGCTCGCAGTCCTCGCGCTGACGGGCAACGCCAAGGCCCTCGCCCTCATCGTCCCTGGAGATCCGCGTATAAATCGCGACCTTGGGGGCCACGGCTAGGCCCTACCTTGGAGCACGAGCAGACGACGCACCCACTCGTCATCCCTCGCCGGGCAACGCCGGAGGTGCTTCTCAAGCCACTCATCCTTCGTCATCACGCACTTGCGGGGTTCCTGCTGAGCCTCACGCGCCATCGAGGTCACCTCCCTTTTCGTCGGCCAGCGCTTCGCGGGCGATCTCTCGGTTGTGCTGGATGTCGCGGCGGATGTTGGCGGCGAGCCAGGATTCGCCGGGGGTGTGGCCGTGGCCGGCGTAGGACCAGTGCGCGAGGGTGAGCGTGGTTGCCTCTTCGTCGTCGGGGTCGGGCAGGCCGAGGGCTTCGCGTTGCTGTGCGGCGCGGTAGTCGGCGCGGGTCTGGCGGAGGGCGCCGAGGGTGGTGGAGTAGCGGCGGGATTTGGTGGAGAAGTGGCCGCGGAAGCCGAGCATGTGGGCCCAGTCCCGCAGCTTGCGGTCCGGGTAGAGCGCGTGCAGGTCGAGGCAGGCCGCGATCAGCCGGGCGGGGTGGTCGGGCACGTCGAGCAGGACCAGGGCTTCCTTGTTGCCGATCCGGCGGTCAACGGTGCCGGTGGTCTCGGCTGCTTTGGTGGCGTACTTGGCGACGTAGGCAGCGACCTTCTGTTCGGTGATGTCTTCGCCGTCGCCGAAGGCTTTGATCGGCTGGGCGTCGAGCTTGATGCCCCAGCGCAGGGTGCGGGCAGGCTGGTCACCGGCCGCGGGGACGTCGACGGCAACGCGCTTGCGGGCGGCGCGGATCGCTGCGGTGAGGAGTTCGAGGGTGGCCCAGGCCGGGGGTGGGGAGTCGGGCCCGTCCGGTCCGTCGAAGCGGATCACGGCGTGGAAGTGCACGGCCCCGCGCTTTTGGTATTCGGCGACCTTGCCGAAGGAGATGCGGGACTGTTCCTTCGCGTCTTTCTGCGTGAGCCCGGCCCGCTTGGCGATCTCGCGGCGCAGGTAGATCGTGAAGTAGCGCCACAGGTCGGAGGCGTGGTTGTTCCACAGGACCGCGCCCGCGTAGTCGTAGGTCGCCGGGTCGAGCGGGGTGCCCAGCTCGGGGGCGTCCTCGGGGTGACGGGTCCCGCAGCGGCAGCGGCCGGTGTCGGGCCGGTTATGGACCGGGCCGAACGAGGGCGCCGTGAGGGTGGCGAAGACCCTGGGGTGATCCCCAATGGTGTGCGGGGTGCCTTTGGCGGGGTCGCCGACGAGCCCGGCGCGGATGAGGTGGTAGGTGTCTCCGGCGTAGGTCCAGGCGCAGGAGGGGCAGCGGGAGGCCCGCCGGTTGCCGCACGCGATGCGGAGGCGTCCGCCGGGTTCGGTGTCGGTCGAGTAGGAGTGCAGGACCTGTCCGGAGGCAGCGTCGCGGGTGACGGTGGTGCCTTGCAGGTGGATGGGGTCGGAGCAGCCGCCGGTGCGGCGGATCTGGTCTTGGATGCGGTCGAAGCCGGTGGACCCGGCCAGCCTCAGCACGTCGGCGAGGGTGGCCGGGTCCAGGCCCGCCATGGTGGCGGTGTCGGTCATCAGCGGCTACCTCGGTGGGCGGGGCCGTGGTGGGCGGTGTAGTCGTCGACCAGGGCCTTGACGTCGTCGTTGCCGTTGGCGTGGTCCTCAGCGCCGCAGCCGCCGCAGAGGTAGTCGCCCTGCGAGTTGCTGTACTTGGTGGCGGCCTTGACGCGCAGGCCGGGGCTGTCCTCGGTCGGGGTCAGGCTGGCGGGGAGCTTGCGGAACATGCCCGTCACCTCCCGGTCCGGATGAGGGCGGTGGCGGTGCGGCGGCCGGTGCCCTGGCAGGCGGGGCAGTTCACGGCGAGGGTGGTGCGGGTGCCGTCCGGGTTGCGGGTGCCGGTGGTGATGGCGACGGTGGGGAAGCCGTCGCAGTCGCGGCAGACGGGCGTGTTCGGGGCGTGCTGGGGCATGATGAGACTTCCCTTTCGGGTCCTTTGGATCTGGATGGGTGGGCCGTCCGGGGCGGCGGATACTTGGCGGTAGAGGCCGCCCCGGACGGGCGTTACTTGCGGCGGGTGCGTCCGCGCGGGATGGGCG
>NZ_RSAJ01000174.1 GCF_003933965.1 Streptomyces sp. RP5T | reverse complement strand
CGCGCCCGTCGCCCATGCCGCGCAGAGCGCCGGTTCTCCTGATCCGAACGAAGTCAAGGTCTACCGCGCCGAGGTCACCAGCGGGCAGGTACCCCTGCTGCTGGCGGCCGGGCAGGACGGCCACGAACTGAGCGAGCAGGTGCCCGCGAAGGGCACCGCGACGGTCGAGGTCTACCTGACCGACCAGGAGGCTCGGAAACTGGAGAAGAAGGGTGTCGAGCTCACCGAGCACACCCTGACCGCCAAGGCCGAGGCCCGTGTGGACAAGGCGGCCGAGGGCGTGTTCCGGCCCTACAGCGGAAGCGGCGGGCTCCGGGAGGAGCTCCTCGCCACCGCCCGGGCCAACCCCGGCCTCACCAAGGTCGTCTCCATCGGCAGGACCGTGAACGGCCAGGACATCCTCGCGCTCAAACTGACCAAGAACGCGAGGAAATCCAAGGACGGAGCCAAACCCTCCGTCCTCTACATGTCCAACCAGCACGCCCGCGAGTGGATCACGCCGGAGATGACCAGGCGGCTGCTCCACTACTACGTGGACGGGTACCGGACCGACAAGCGCCTGAAGAAGATCGTCGACTCCACCGAGCTGTGGTTCGTCCTGTCGGCCAACCCCGACGGCTACGACTACACCTTCAAGAACGCCGACAACCGCCTGTGGCGCAAGAACCTGCGCGACAACAACGGCGACGGCACGATCGGCGTCGGTGACGGCGTCGACCTGAACCGCAACTTCTCGTACAAGTGGGGCTACGACAACGAGGGTTCCTCGCCCAACCCCACCAGCGAGACCTATCGCGGTCCGGCCCCGTCCTCGGAGCCCGAGACCAAGGCCCTGGACGCCTTCGAGAAGCGGATCGGCTTCACGTACGGCATCAACTACCACTCCGCCGCCGAACTGCTGCTCTACGGCGTCGGCTGGCAGGTGGCCACCGACACGCCCGACGACGTCATGTACAAGGCGCTCGCCGGCACCCCGGACAACTCCGCGATCCCCGGCTACCGCCCGCAGGTCTCCTCGGAGCTCTACACCACCAACGGCGAGGCGGACGGCCACGCGTCGAACGTCAACGGCCTGGCGATGTTCACCCCCGAGATGTCGACCTGCCAGACCGCCTCGGACCTCGACCCCGGCGACCAGTGGAACGCGGCGGACTGCCAGTCGGTCTTCAACTTCCCCGACGACGAGAAGCTGATCCAGCAGGAGTTCGAGAAGAACATCCCCTTCGCGCTCTCCGTCGCCGAGTCCGCGGCCCGGCCCGACCAGCCCAAGTCCTCGCTCGGACTGAAGGCCGCCGACTTCACCCCGAAGACCTTCACCACCTCCTACGCGCGCGGCGCCGACCAGGAGGTCTCCGTCGTCGTCCGCAGGTCCCTGCACGACAAGGAGCTCAAGTACCGCGTCAACGGCGGCCGTACGCACGACCGGGACCTCAGGGCCTGGAAGGGCGGCGAGACCTACGGCGGTGAGGACAACCTCTACTTCGACGAGTACCGGGCCAAGGTCGAGGACGCCGACCCGGGCGACAAGGTCGAGGCCTGGTTCACCGGCCGGGCCAGGGGCGCAAAGCCCACCTCCAGCGCGCACTTCACGTACACGGTGGCCGAACGGCCGCGCGCGGACGTGCTCGTGGTCGCCGAGGAGGGCACGACCGCGACACAGGCGCAGACGTACGTGGACGCGCTGAAGGCGGCGGGCCGCAAGGCGATCGTCTGGAACGTGGCCACCCAGGGCGCCCCCGACGCGCTCGGGGTGCTGGACCACTTCAGGTCGGTCGTCCACTACACGGGCGCGACCGTGCCCGGCAATCCCACCCAGCTCCAGCTGCGCGCCTTCCTCAACGAGGGCGGCAAGCTGATCGAGGCGGGCGAGCGGGCCGGCGGCAGCGTCGACCTGGGCGGCGGCACGCTGTCCAACGACTTCAGCCAGTACTACCTGGGCGCCTACACCCGCACGACCCTGCCGGGCGCCACGGCCTTCCAGGGCTCCGGCAGGCTCACCGGGGCCTCCGGCACCCTCGGCGCCGCCCCCGGCAACCCGCTGGACGGGGCCGGATCCTTCAGCGTCACCTCGGACAACCTGCCCGTGGCGACCTTCCCGCAGTTCGCGAGCGCGGGAGCGGGCACGTACCCCGGCACGCCCAACCCGTACGGGCCGTACGAGGGCGCGTCCATGGCGGCCGTCACGCACAGCGACTACGCCTGGAACCGTCTCACCCGCACCATCGACCTCACCCAGGTCACCGCCGCGCAGGCGCCCGCCCTGCGCACCCGGCTGCTGTGGGACACCGAGGAGGGCTACGACCACGCCGTCCTGGAGGCGCACACCGTGGGGGCCGAGGACTGGACCACGCTCCCCGAGAAGGGCGGCGCCACCACGAACGCGGTGCCCGCCGAGTGCGAGGCCGGGTTCTTCATCGCGGCCCATCCCGCGCTCAAGCGCTATCTGACCCAGGGCGCCGGCGGCTGCACGGCCACCGGCACCAGCGGCCAGTGGAACAGCCTCACCGGAGCCTCGGCCGGCTGGCAGGAGGTCTCCTTCGACCTGTCCGCGTACGCAGGCAAGAAGGTCGAGGTCTCCCTCAGCTACATCACCGACCCGGGCTCCGGCGGTCGCGGTGTCCTCGCCGACAACGCCTCCGTGGTCATCGGCGGCCAGGCCATCGAGACCGAGGGCTTCGAGACCTCGCTCGGCGCCTGGAGCGTGCCCGGCCCGCCCGCGGGCAGCCCCGCGGTCGTCCGGGACTGGGGGCGCACCGGAGAACTGTTCAAGACGTACGGCGCGGTCACCACGGACGACACCGTGCTGCTGGGCTTCGGCCTGGAGCACGTCACCGCGGCGGCCGACCGCACGGCCCTCCTGAAGAAGGCACTCGCCGCCGTCGGCGGGTGAACCGCGCGTGACCCGGCGTGCTCGTGCCGGGTGACCGCAGCTCTCGGTCCGGGGCGTTCCGTACCCCTACTGGCGGGTACGGAACGCCCTGCCGTGTATGGGGCATCTCGATGTCACTCCGGATGCCTCAGGGAGGTAGGGTCGGGGGTGGTCGGGGACATCCCATACAGCTCGCCGGTCTCACAACCGGCGTACCAACGAGGAGATCGGTTCGTGACGATCCGCGTAGGCATCAACGGCTTTGGCCGCATCGGTCGTAACTACTTCCGCGCGCTGCTGGAGCAGGGTGCTGACATCGAGATCGTGGCTGTCAACGACCTGGGTGACACCGCGACCACCGCGCACCTGCTGAAGTACGACACCATCCTGGGCCGCCTCAAGGCCGAGGTGTCGCACACCGCCGACACGATCACCGTCGACGGTCACACCATCAAGGTGCTGTCCGAGCGCAACCCGGCCGACATCCCGTGGGGCGAGCTGGGCGTCGACATCGTCGTCGAGTCGACCGGCATCTTCACGAAGAAGGCCGACGCCGAGAAGCACATCGCCGGCGGCGCCAAGAAGGTCCTCATCTCGGCTCCGGCCAAGGACGAGGACATCACCATCGTGATGGGCGTCAACGAGAACAAGTACGACGCGGCCAACCACCACGTCATCTCGAACGCCTCCTGCACCACCAACTGTGTGGCGCCGATGGCCAAGGTTCTCGACGAGAACTTCGGCATCGTCAAGGGCCTGATGACCACGGTCCACGCCTACACCAACGACCAGCGCATCCTGGACTTCCCGCACTCCGACCTGCGCCGCGCCCGCGCCGCAGCGGAGAACATCATCCCGACCACCACGGGTGCCGCCAAGGCCACCGCGCTGGTCCTCCCGCAGCTCAAGGGCAAGCTCGACGGCATCGCGATGCGCGTGCCGGTCCCCACCGGTTCCGCCACCGACCTGGTCGTGGAGCTGGAGCGCGAGGTCACCAAGGACGAGGTCAACGCCGCGTTCAAGAAGGCTTCCGAGGGCGAGCTGCAGGGCTACCTGTCCTACACCGAGGACCCGATCGTCTCCTCCGACATCGTCAGCGACCCGTCGTCCTGCACCTTCGACTCCTCCCTGACCATGGTCCAGGAGGGCAAGTCGGTGAAGATCCTCGGCTGGTACGACAACGAGTGGGGCTACTCCAACCGTCTCGTCGACCTCACGGTCTTCGTCGGCAACCAGCTCTGATCCACAGGGCAGGCACCTTGACATGAGAGCAGGGCCCGGGCGGCGCAGGGACGCGCCGTCCGGGCCCTGACTCACGTGCAGATCAGCTCTCGTACGATCAGAGCACCCTCACCAGGAGTTCCTTCATGAAGACGATCGACGAACTTCTCGCCGAAGGCGTGGACGGCAGGCGGGTCTTCGTCCGCGCCGACCTCAACGTGCCGCTCGCCGACGGCCGCATCACCGACGACGGCCGCATCCGCGCCGTGCTGCCCACCGTCAAGGCCCTCGCGGACGCGGGCGCCAAGGTGGTCGTGGCCTCGCACCTGGGCCGCCCCAAGGGCGCCCCGGACCCGGCCTTCTCCCTGCTCCCGGCCGCCGAGCGGCTCGGTGAACTCCTGGGCGCCCCCGTGGCCTTCGCCCAGGACACCGTCGGCCCCGCCGCGCACGACGCGGTGAACGGCCTGCAGCCCGGCCAGGTCGCGGTCATCGAGAACCTGCGCTTCAACGCGGGCGAGACCTCCAAGGACGACACCGAGCGAGGCGAGTTCGCGGACCAGCTGGCCGCCCTCGCCGACGTCTACGTCGGTGACGGCTTCGGCGCGGTCCACCGCAAGCACGCCTCGGTGTTCGACCTCCCGGCCCGGCTGCCGCACTACGCCGGCTACCTGATCGCCACCGAGGTCGGCGTCCTGAAGAAGCTCACCGACGAGGTCCAGCGGCCCTACGTGGTCGTGCTCGGCGGCGCCAAGGTCTCCGACAAGCTCGCCGTCATCGACGAGCTGCTCGGCAAGGCCGACCGCATCCTCATCGGCGGCGGCATGGCCTTCACCTTCCTCAAGGCCAAGGGCCACGAGGTCGGCGCCTCCCTGCTCCAGGAGGACCAGATCCCGGCGGTCCTGGAGTACATCGAGCGCGCCGAGAAGACCGGCGTCGAGCTGGTCCTGCCGGTCGACGCCGTGGTCGCGCCCGCGTTCCCGGACCTCAAGACCAAGGCCGCGGCCGGCGCCACCACCGTCGCCGCGGACGCCATCCCGGCCGACCGGATGGGCCTGGACATCGGCCCCGCGTCCGGCAAGCTGTACGCCTCGAAGATCACCGACGCCGCCACCGTCTTCTGGAACGGCCCGATGGGCGTCTTCGAGCACCCCGAATTCGCCGAGGGCACCAAGGCGGTCGCCCAGTCTCTCCTCGACTCCCAGGCCTTCACGGTCGTCGGCGGTGGCGACTCCGCCGCGGCCGTCCGCATCCTGGGCTTCGACGAGAACGCGTTCGGCCACATCTCGACCGGTGGCGGCGCCTCCCTCGAATACCTCGAGGGCAAGACGCTCCCCGGCCTCGCCGCACTGGAGGACTGACCCCGCATGACCACTCGCACGCCGATCATGGCGGGCAACTGGAAGATGAACCTCAACCACCTCGAGGCCATCGCGCACGTCCAGAAGCTCGCCTTCGCCCTCGCGGACAAGGACTACGAGGCCGTCGAGGTCGCCGTCCTGCCGCCCTTCACCGACCTGCGTTCCGTGCAGACCCTGGTCGACGGCGACAAGCTCAAGATCAAGTACGGCGCCCAGGACCTCTCGGCGCACGACTCGGGCGCCTACACCGGCGAGATCTCCGGCTCGATGCTGGCCAAGCTGAAGTGCACGTACGTGGCCGTCGGCCACTCCGAGCGCCGCCAGTACCACGCGGAGACCGACGAGATCGTCAACGCCAAGGTCAAGGCCGCCTACAAGCACGGCCTCACCCCGATCCTGTGCGTCGGCGAGGAGCTGGAGGTCCGCGAGGCGGGCAGCCACGTCGCGCACACCCTCGCCCAGGTCGAGGGCGGCCTTAAGGACCTGCCGGCCGAGCAGGCCGAGTCCGTCGTCATCGCCTACGAGCCCGTCTGGGCCATCGGCACCGGCAAGGTCTGCGGCGCCGAGGACGCGCAGGAGGTCTGCGCCGCCATCCGCGGCAAGATCGCCGAGCTGTACTCGCAGGAGCTGGCCGACCGGGTCCGCATCCAGTACGGCGGCTCCGTCAAGGCCGGCAACGTCGCCGAGATCATGGCGCAGGCCGACATCGACGGCGCCCTGGTCGGCGGTGCCTCTCTGGACGCCGATGAGTTCGTCAAGATCGTGCGCTTCCGGGACCAGTAAGTAGGCCCTGGCGGCGATCCGTCGTACCCTTGCGGGGGCATGGCCCTGAAGGCCGTGCCCCCGTCGTTCATCCGAATCCGAGAGAGTTGGTCCAGCCGTGGTTTTGGGGTTCTCGATCGCCCTGATCGTCTTCAGCGGGCTGCTGATGCTGCTGGTGCTGATGCACAAGGGGAAGGGCGGCGGCCTCTCCGACATGTTCGGTGGCGGCATGCAGTCGTCCGTGGGTGGTTCCTCGGTCGCCGAGCGCAACCTCGACCGCATCACCGTGGTGATCGGTCTGCTGTGGTTCGCGTGCATTGTCGTGCTCGGTCTTCTCATGAAGACGAACAGCTGAGCGGCCACGCCCCACACAGCACGTCCATTCCGCACGTAAGGCCCCATGTTCGGTACGCGCACCTGAGCGCGGCCTATCATGGGGCTTGCGTCTAGGTGTGGGGCCGGTAACTCCCAACACTGGACGCGCGTTGGGCCTTACGTAGACTGAGGCGCTCGCAACGAAGCGACACGTCGACTCGCTTCGCGGCACCATCACGCAGGGAGTTACGACCGTGGCAAGTGGCAACGCGATCCGAGGTAGCCGGGTCGGGGCGGGGCCGATGGGCGAGGCCGAGCGGGGCGAGTCCGCGCCCCGTCTGCGCATCTCCTTCTGGTGCTCCAACGGGCACGAGACGCAGCCCAGCTTCGCCAGCGACGCGCAGGTCCCCGATACCTGGGACTGCCCGCGCTGCGGCTTTCCCGCCGGACAGGACCGGGACAACCCGCCGGACCCGCCGCGCACCGAGCCGTACAAGACGCACCTCGCGTACGTACGGGAGCGGCGCAGCGACGCGGACGGCGAGGCGATCCTCGCCGAGGCGCTCGCCAAGCTGCGGGGCGAGATCTAGAAGTCGAGAGCCGGCCGGGCACCGAGAGGTGCCTGGCCGGAGCCGTCTCACGGCGGTGCGGCGCTCCACCCTGCCCGCAGCCTTCTTTCGCCGTCCCGCTGACACCTGTGCCTTTCGCGCACGTACCTGTTGGTGCGCCGGACGCCGCCCGCACCAGGGCCCGTGTCCCGCGTTTGATCAACTAGGTTGGAACAGCTGGGACAGGCACGAAAGAAGGCTGAAGTCGGACATGAACGCAGACGGCCGTACCAGGCTCAACCGCACGCCCGAGTGGACCGCGCTGGCCGAGCACCGGGAGGAGCTCGGCGAGGTGCGGCTCAGGGAGCTGTTCGCCGCCGATCCCGGGCGCGGCACCGGGTACACCCTGCGGGTCGGCGACCTGTACGTCGACTACTCCAAGCACCTGGTCACCGACGAGACACTGCGGCTGCTGCGCGAACTCGCCGCCGCGACCGACGTGTTCGGCCTCAGGGACGCCATGTTCCGCGGCGAGAAGATCAACACCACCGAGGACCGGGCCGTCCTGCACACCGCCCTGCGCGCCCCGCGCGACGCGGTGATCGAGGTCGACGGGGAGAACGTCGTCCCGGCGGTGCACGCCGTCCTGGACAAGATGAGCGACTTCGCGAACCGGGTCCGCTCCGGCGCGTGGACCGGGCACACCGGCCGCCGCATCAAGAACGTCGTCAACATCGGCATCGGCGGCTCCGACCTCGGTCCCGCGATGGCCTACGAGGTGCTGCGCGGCTTCACCGACCGCGACCTGACCCTCCGCTTCGTGTCGAACGTCGACGGCGCCGACCTGCACGAGGCCATCCGCGACCTCGACGCGGCCGAGACGCTGTTCGTCATCGCCTCCAAGACCTTCACCACCATCGAGACGATCACCAACGCCACCTCGGCCCGTGAATGGCTGCTCACCGAGCTGAAGGCCGGTCAGGAAGCCGTCGCGAAGCACTTCGTGGCGCTGTCGACCAACGCCGACAAGGTGTCGGACTTCGGCATCGACACGGCCAACATGTTCGAGTTCTGGGACTGGGTCGGCGGCCGCTACTCCTACGACTCGGCGATCGGCCTGTCCCTGATGATCGCCATCGGGCCCGACCGCTTCCGCGAGATGCTCGACGGCTTCCGGATCGTCGACGAGCACTTCCGCACCGCCCCCGCCGAGTCCAACGTGCCCCTGCTGCTCGGCCTGCTGGGCATCTGGTACGGCAACTTCCACGACGCCCAGTCGCACGCCGTACTGCCGTACAGCCACTACCTCTCCAAGTTCACGGCGTACCTCCAGCAGCTGGACATGGAGTCCAACGGCAAGTACGTGGGCCGCGACGGGCAGCCCGTGGAGTGGCAGACCGGGCCGGTGGTGTGGGGCACGCCCGGCACCAACGGGCAGCACGCCTACTACCAGTTGATCCACCAGGGCACCAAGCTCATTCCGGCGGACTTCATCGGCTTCGCCGAGCCGGTCGCCGAGCTCTCCGAGGGCCTCAAGGCCCAGCACGACCTGCTCATGGCGAACTTCTTCGCCCAGACCCAGGCGCTGGCCTTCGGCAAGACGCCGGACGAGGTGCGTGCGGAGGGGGTGGCCGAGGAGCTGGTCCCGCACAGGACGTTCCGGGGCAACCACCCGACGACGACGATCCTCGCGAAGGAACTCACCCCGTCCGTCCTCGGCCAGCTCATCGCCCTCTACGAGCACAAGGTGTTCGTCCAGGGCGCGGTCTGGAACATCGACTCCTTCGACCAGTGGGGCGTCGAGCTCGGCAAGGTCCTCGCCAAGCGCGTCGAACCGGCGCTCACGCAGGGGACGGATGTGCCGGGCCTCGACGCGTCCACGAAGGCGCTGGTGGCGGCCTACCGGGAGCTGCGCGGGCGGCAGTAGGAGCACCCTCCGATGGAACTCCTGTGCGTTTTCCGTGCCCATGCCCTAGGGTCGCGCTGAACCTGGGGAGACGAGAGGTACGGATGAGGCATGGGGGGCGGGTCGCCGTGGCACTCACGGCGGCCCTTCTGGGGATGGTGCTCGCCGGCTGCGGCCGGGCCGGTTACGGCGAGGACGCCTACAGCGGTCTGGAGACGGTTCCGGAGAAGCTCGGCTCCGACGGCACGACGATCACCGTCGGGGACCCGCAGGCACCGGTGACGGTGCACCTCTACGAGGACCCGCGGTGCCCGGTCTGCGAGGAGTTCGAGTCCACCGGCGGCGGCCCGGAGCTCAGGGAGGCGACCGTACGGGGCGAGACCAAGACCGAGTACACCATGGCGTCCTTCCTGGACGACAGGCTCGGCGGCAGCGGCTCGAAGAAGGCGGTCAACGCCCTGCGGGCCGCGCTGGCTCAGGGCAGGTTCGCGGAGTACCACCAGGTGCTCTACCGCCACCAGCCCGAGGAGTCCGAGGACGGCTTCACCGACGCCCGTCTGCTCGAACTGGCCGAGCAGGTCGACGGGTTGCGGGGACCGGCCTTCGACTCGGCGGTGAAGGGCATGAAGTACAAGGCCTTCGTGGCGGCGTCCGAGAAGGCGTACGAGGATGCCGGCGGCAGTGCGCAGCCGGGCGGCCCGGGCACCCCGACCGCGGTGATCAACACCGTGCGGATCCCGGCCGACTACAACGGCGTGCTCTTCGACGACTCGGTGTTCGCGAACCTGCTCCGGGAGATCCGCCTGGAGCCGGAGGACTGGGAGGACTACGTCTTCCCCGAACTCGCGACGACGCCGGGCCCCTTCTAGAGGGACCCGGCGTCGGTCGCCGTACGAGCGGCGGGCGTTACGAGGAAGCCGGCGGGTACAGCGAGCGGGGCAGCTGGGAGGCCGCCGCCGAGTCCAGCAGCCACAGGGTGCGGGCCCGGCCGCGGGCTCCGGCCGCCGGGGCCTGGATCTCGCCCGCGCCGGACAGGGCGATGGCCGCGGCCTGCGCCTTGTCCTCGCCGGCCGCCAGGAGCCAGACCTCGCGGGCCGAGCGGATCGCGGGCAGGGTCAGCGACACCCGGGTGGGCGGGGGCTTCGGCGCCCCGTGGACGCCGACGACCGTGCGCTCGGTCTCCCGTACCGCGGGCAGCTCCGGGAACAGGGACGCCACATGGGTGTCCGGGCCGACGCCCAGCATCAGGACGTCGAAGGTCGGGACCGCGCCGTGGTTCTCGGGACCGGCCGCACGGGCCAGTTCCTCGGCGTAGGCCGCCGCGGCGGCCTCCACGTCCTCCCCGTGGGGACCGTCCGACGCGGGCATGGTGTGCACGCGCTTCGGGTCCAGCGGTACGGCGTCGAGCAGGGCCTCGCGGGCCTGGGTGTCGTTGCGCTCCGGGTCGCCCTCGGGCAGGAAGCGCTCGTCGCCCCACCACAGGTCCAGGCGGCCCCAGTCGATGGCGTCCCGGGCGGGCGCCGCGGCCAGGGCGGCCAGCAGGCCGTTGCCGTTGCGGCCGCCGGTGAGGACCACCGACGCCGTGCCCCGGGATGCCTGCGCGTCCACGATCCTGGTGATCAGACGGGCTGCGGCGGCCTGCGCCATCAGCTCCTTGTCGTGGTGCACGACCAGCTGGGGAGTGCTCATTTCGTCGCCTTCCCGGACAGGCCGGAGGGGACCGGCTTCAGCGCCGGCGGCTGCGCCGCCTCCGGTGCGGAAGCTTCCGCGGGAGCCTGGCCGACGGCCGGTTCTCCTTTGGCCGCCGGTCCCTCCGGAGGTGCCTCGGTGCCCGAGCCGGCTTTGGCGTCCCCGACAGCCGCGGTGTCCGCGACAGCCTCGGCGTCCGGGGCAGCCCCGGTGTCCGCCTTGGCGGGTTCCTTCGCCGGCACCCGCCCGTCCGACACGTTCAGCCGGTGCACCCCGAACCGCAGCGCGGAGGCGTACGTGTCGTCCGGGTCCAGCCTGCGCAGCTCCTCCGCGATCAGCTCGGCCGTGTCCCGGCGCTTGAGCGCCACCGCACGGTCGGGCTGCCCCTGGATGGAGAGCGTGGCGAGCGAGCCGTCCGCGCGGTCCAGGACGATCGGACCGCAGTCGGTGTGCATGCGGACCGCCGTCAGGCCGGGGCCGTTCGACAGGGACCGCTTCACCGGCACGTCCAGCCGGTCCGCGAGCCACATCGCCAGCAGCTCGCAGCTCGGGTTGAACTCCTCGCCCTCCACCTCGACGGTGTCCACCTTGCAGATGACCTGGTCGAGCGCGGCGGCCAGCATCGAACGCCACGGGGTGATCCGGGTCCAGGAGAGGTCGGTGTCGCCCGGCGTGTAGGTGCCGGCCCGGGCCGTCAGCTCGCGCACCGGCTGCTCGGAGGAGTAGGTGTCGGTGACCCGCCGCTGGGCCAGCGCCCCGAGCGGGTCCCCGGCCGGGTCGAGCGGCGCGTCCGCCGGCCACCAGACGACGACCGGCGCGTCCGGCAGCAGCAGCGGAAGGACGACCGACTGGGCGTGGTCGACGATCTCGCCGTACAGCCGCAGCACCACCGTCTCGCCGGCGCCCGCGTCGGCGCCCACCCGCACCTCGGCGTCGAGGCGGGACTGGGTGCGGTCACGAGCGCTGCGCGACACCCGCTTGATGACCACCAGCGTGCGCGAAGGGTGCTCGCGGGACGCGTCGCCCGCGGCCTTGAGAGCGTCGTAGGCGTTCTCCTCGTCCGTGACGATGACCAGCGTGAGCACCATGCCGACGGCCGGTGTGCCGATCGCCCGGCGCGCCTTGACCAGCGCCTTGTTGATCTTGCTGGCGGTGGTGTCGGTGAGGTCTGTCTTCATGGCCGGCGCCAGCTCCGTCCCTCTCGTGCGAGCATTTCGTCCGCCTCGACCGGGCCCCAGGTACCGGAGGGGTACTGGGCGGGCCTGCCGTGCGTGTCCCAGTACTCCTCGATCGGGTCGAGGATCTTCCAGGACAGCTCGACCTCCTCCGTGCGGGGGAAGAGGTTGGAGTCGCCGAGCAGCACGTCGAGGATCAGTCGCTCGTACGCCTCGGGCGAGGACTCCGTGAACGACTCGCCGTAGGCGAAGTCCATGGACACGTCCCGGATCTCCATCGAGGTGCCCGGCACCTTGGAGCCGAAGCGGACGGTGACGCCCTCGTCGGGCTGGACGCGGATGACGATCGCGTTGGAGCCGAGCTCCTCGGTGGCCGTCGTGTCGAAGGGGGAGTGCGGCGCCCGCTGGAAGACCACCGCGATCTCGGTGACCCGACGGCCCAGCCGCTTGCCGGTGCGCAGGTAGAAGGGGACGCCCGCCCAGCGGCGGTTGTCGATCTCCACCTTGATGGCCGCGTACGTGTCCGTCTTGGACTGCGGGTCGATGCCCTCCTCCTGGAGGTAGCCGACCGCCTTCTCGCCGCCCTGCCAGCCCTCGGCGTACTGTCCGCGCACGGTGTCCCGGCCCAGGTCCTTCGGCAGCCGCACCGCGCCGAGCACCTTGGTCTTCTCGGCGGCCAGCGCGTCCGCGTCGAAGGAGGCGGGCTCCTCCATGGCGGTCAGCGCCATCAGCTGGAGCAGGTGGTTCTGGATGACGTCACGGGCGGCGCCGATGCCGTCGTAGTACCCGGCCCGGCCGCCGATGCCGATGTCCTCGGCCATGGTGATCTGTACGTGGTCCACGAAGGACCGGTTCCAGATCGGCTCGAACATCGTGTTGGCGAAGCGCAGCGCCAGGATGTTCTGGACGGTCTCCTTGCCCAGGTAGTGGTCGATGCGGAAGACCTGATCCGGGGCGAAGACCTCCTCGACGGTCGCGTTGAGCTCCTCGGCCGACCTCAGGTCGTGGCCGAAGGGCTTCTCGATGACCGCGCGCCGCCAGGAGCCGCTCGACTGGTCGGCCAGCCGGTGCTTCTTCAGCTGCTGGATGACCACGGGGAAGGCGGACGGCGGCACGGACAGGTAGAAGGCGAAGTTGCCGCCGGTGCCCTGTGCCTTGTCCAGCTCCTCGATGGTGTCGCGCAGCCGCTCGAACGAGTCGTCGTCGTCGAAGGTGCCCTGGACGAAGCGCATCCCCTGGATGAGCTGCTGCCAGACCTCCTCGCGGAACGGCGTCCGGGCGTGTTCCTTGACGGCGTCGTGGACGACCTCGGCGAAGTCCTCGTGCTCCCAGTCCCGGCGGGCGAAGCCGACCAGGGAGAAGCCCGGCGGCAGCAGACCCCGGTTCGCGAGGTCGTACACGGCGGGCATGAGCTTCTTTCGTGACAAATCGCCCGTGACGCCGAAGATGACCAGGCCCGACGGCCCCGCGATACGCGGGAGCCGTCGGTCGGCGGGGTCACGCAGCGGGTTGCTGCTCGACAAGATCTAGCCCTCCGAGGGTGCGAGGCGCTGGAGCTCCGCCTCGGTCGACTTGAGCAGGTCGTTCCAGGACGCCTCGAACTTCTCGACGCCCTCGTCCTCCAGCTGCTGTACGACCTCGTCGTACGAGATCCCGAGCTTCTCGACGGCGTCGAGGTCGGCGCGGGCCTGCTCGTACGTGCCGGCGACCGCGTTGCCGCGGATCTCGCCGCCCTGCTCGGTCGCCTGCAGCGTGGCCTCCGGCATGGTGTTCACCGTGTTGGGCGCCACCAGCTCGTCGACGTACAGGGTCGCCTTGTATGCCTTGTCCTTGACGCCGGTCGAGGCCCACAGCGGACGCTGCTTGTTGGCGCCGGCGTTCTCCAGCTTCGCCCAGCGCTCTCCGGAGAAGACCTCCTCGTACGCCTGGTAGGCGAGGCGGGCGTTGGCCACGCCGGCCTTGCCGCGGGCGGCCTTGGCCTCGTCGGTGCCCAGCGCGTCGATGCGCTTGTCGATCTCGGTGTCCACGCGGGACACGAAGAAGGACGCCACGGAGTGGATCTTCGACAGGTCCAGACCCCGCTCCTTGGCCCTCTCCAGGCCGGCCAGGTAGGCGTCCATGACCTCGCGGTAGCGCTCCAGCGAGAAGATCAGCGTGACGTTGACGCTGATCCCGAGGCCGGTCACGTCGGTGATGGCCGGGATGCCCGCGAGGGTGGCGGGGATCTTGATGAGCGTGTTGGGGCGGTCGACCAGCCAGGCGAGCTGCTTGGCCTCGGCGACGGTCGCCTTCTCGTTGTGCGCCAGGCGCGGGTCGACCTCGATGGACACCCGGCCGTCCTGGCCGCCCGTCGCGTCGAAGACCGGGCGCAGGATGTCGGCGGCGTCGCGGACGTCCGCCGTGGTGATCATGCGGATGGCCTCTTCGACCGTGACCTTGCGGGCGGCGAGGTCGGAGAGCTGCTGGTCGTAGCCGTCGCCCTCGGAGATCGCCTTCTGGAAGATCGACGGGTTGGTGGTGACGCCCACGACGTGCTGCTGGTCGATCAGCTCGGCGAGGTTGCCGGACGTGATCCGCTTGCGCGACAGGTCGTCCAGCCAGATCGCCACGCCTTCCTCGGAGAGGCGCTTGAGTGCGTCTGTCATGGAATTACATCTCCTACGTGTCGTATGTGAGCGTCAGCGCTGGGCGGCGGCGAGAGATTCCCGCGCCTTGGCGGCCACGTTCTCGCCGGTGAAGCCGAACTCCTGGAAGAGGACCTTGCCGTCCGCGGAAGCACCGAAGTGCTCCAGGGAAACGATGCGGCCGGCGTCCCCGACGTACTTGTGCCAGGTCAGACCGATACCCGCCTCGACCGCGACACGAGCCCTCACGGACGGGGGCAGGACGCTGTCCCGGTACCCCTGGTCCTGCTCCTCGAACCACTCCACGCACGGCATGGAGACGACACGCGTCGGTACGCCGGAGGCCTCCAGCTGCTCGCGCGCCTCGACGGCGACGTGCACCTCGGAGCCGGTGGCGATGAGGATGACCTCGGGGGAGCCGCCCGACGCCTCGAACAGGACGTAACCGCCCTTGACTGCGTCCTCGTTGCCCTCGTACGTCGGCACGCCCTGGCGGGTCAGCGCGAGGCCGTGCGGGGCGCCCTTGCCGAACTCCTTGGTCCAGCGCCGCAGGATCTCGCGCCAGGCGATCGCGGTCTCGTTGGCGTCCGCCGGGCGGACCACGTTCAGGCCGGGGATCGCGCGCAGCGAGGCCAGGTGCTCGACCGGCTGGTGGGTCGGGCCGTCCTCGCCGAGACCGATGGAGTCGTGCGTCCACACGTAC
>NZ_RSAJ01000173.1 GCF_003933965.1 Streptomyces sp. RP5T | reverse complement strand
ACCCCGCCGCTGGCCGAGACGGGTTCCAGCGCGCCGGTCGGTCCGATAGCCGGCGGCGCGGCCGCGGTGATCGCCCTCGGTGCGGCCGCCCTCTACGGCACCCGCCGGGCACGGCGTTCCTGACCCGGACCGTTGTGCCAGGGGCGGCGGGTTCGCCCGCCGCCCCTGGCACAACCCCCTTGCCCTGAAAGCCGGTTCAGTCCTCGCCGCGTGAACCGCGGTCGGCCAGGCCTCCGGCGCCGAGTGGACCGGTGTACGCGACGGGCCGCTCGGCCTCCATCCGGGGCAGCGTACGGCGCGACACGCGCAGCACGAGGGGCGGCAGAGCCGCCCGCACCGGCTGGGTCAGGCGCAGCCAGGCCGGCGCGTACACGGCCGTACGGCGTCGCTCCAGCCCTCGCACCAGGCGGGCGGCGACCGCTTCCACGGTGTACACGCGGCGGGCAGGGCCGGGCATGCCGGCCCGCAGTTCACGCAGGACGACATGCCGGTCGGCGTCGCGGATCATGTCGGTGTCCGTCCAGTTGAGGTAGGCGATGCCCACGCCGACGCCCCGGTGTGCCACCTCCGCCCGCAGGGAGTGGGCGAAGGCCTCGGCCCCCGCCTTGGAGGCGCAGTAGGCGCTCATCAGCGGCGCCGCCCCGATCGAGGCGAGCGAGGCGATCTGGAGGAAGTAGCCCGAGGTGTCGAGGAGGTCCGGCAGGAACGCCCGGGCGGTGTGGGCGCTGCCGATGAGATTGACCTCGACGACACGGCTCCAGGCGTCCGGCGGCGAGGTGAGGAAAGGGCCGCCCTCGGCGACGCCCGCGTTGGCCACCACGGCCGAGACCGGCCCGAGTCGGGTGCGCACCAGGCGGGCCGCGGCGGCCAGGGCGTCCGGGTCGGTCACGTCGACCTCCACGGCCAGCGCCGGCCCCGGCAACGACTCGGCCACCGCCTCCAGGAGGGCCTTCTCGTGGCCCAGCAGCGCCGTGCGGGCCCCGCGCCGGGCGATCTCGCGGGCCAGGGCCGCGCCCAGGCCTCGGGCGGCTCCGGTGACGACCACCGTCCGGCCGGCGAGTGGACTGTCGCTCATGAGCCGGGTCTCCTTCCGTGGAACGGGCCCCCTGTGGGTCGCCTGCCGCTCAGTCGTCGGCGGGCGGGCGGGCGGCGTGGTCGGGGTGGCCCTGAGTGCGCCGCTCCTCCTTCATCTCCGCCTCGTACAAGTGGTCGCGGCCCTGGGCGAGTTCCTGGACCGCGCTCGCCTCCAGCTGCTGGAAGGGCCGGTAGTAGGTGGCGTTGTAGGCCTCGATGATCTGGAAGGTCCAGTGGCCGGGGATGACGTTGCGCCCGAGGATCTCCGAGCGCACCTTCTCGGCCCATTCGGGGTGGCCTGCCTCCTCCAACAGGCGCACGGCACGGTCCAGTTGGAGATCCGCCGTGCCGGTGAGCTGGTGGAAGTCGTACAGCCGGCCCCTGGCCCGCTCGGTCGTCTCCAGTGCCTTGGACAGCGCCCCGAGGGCCTCGACGGTCGTGTCGTCGACGCCTGCGGGGCGCCGATGGTCGCGGTCGGGGCCGCCGGGGGTCTCTTCGTGCTCGTTCACTGCTCCTCCTCGACATGTACGGCCGCCCCGGCGGGCGGTGCCTCGGTCAGCGCCTGCTTCCGGTGCGGTCGCGGCGGGTCAGCAGTCGTTGCGCGCGGGCGAGACCCGGGGGCCTGTGGCGGTGCAGGGCGGCCCGTGCCGCGTTGGCACCCGGCGCTCCGTGCACGCCGCCGCCCGGGTGGGCGCCGGAGGACGCCAGGTAGAGCCCCGGGACCGGGGTCTCCGGGCGTCCGGTGCCGGGCACGGGGCGGAAGACGAGCTGCTGGTGCAGGGCCGTCGTGCCGCCGTTGATGGCGCCGTCGCGCAGATTGGCGTCCAGGGCCTGGAGGGTCGGGGGCGCCAGGATGCGGCGGGCGCGGATCAGGGCCCGGAAGCCGGGCGCGAACCGCTCCACCTGGTGTTCCACCCGGTCGGCCATGAGTTCCTGGTCCTTGGTGTCCCAGTGGCCGGTGATGCCCTCGTCGGCGGCGTCGGCGCCGATCTCGTGGGGGACGTGGGTGTAGGCCCAGGCGGATTCCGTGCCCTGTGGGGAGCGGGTGGCGTCGGCGGTGGTCATCTGCCCGAACAGCAGGAAGGGACGGTCCGGGACCTGCCGCATGGCGAGCTGGGCGGCGAAGCGGGTGAGTTCGTCGACGCCGTCGGCGAGGTGGACGGTGCCGGCCCGGGAGGCCTGCTCGGCCCGCCAGGGCACCGGGCCGTCGAGCGCCCAGTCCACCTTGAACGTGGCGAAGTCCCACTGGAAGCGGCGCAGGTCGTCCAGGAGCTGGGCGGGCAGGTGCCCGGGATCGACCAGCCCGCCGTAGAGCGCGGGTACCGACACGTCCGCGAGCACCGCGCGGCGGGCCGGTACCGCGTCGCCAGCGGCCGTACGGACGCCGACGGCCCTGCCGCCGCGGACGACGACCTCGTCGACGCGCTGTCCGCAGCGGACCCGGCCGCCCAGGGCCTGGAGCCGCCGGGTCAGTGCCCCGGTCAGGGCGCCGGAGCCGCCGACGGGGACGGGGAAGCCGTAGGTCTGTCCGAGCATGGCCATCAGCCAGCCGAAGCCGCCGCTGCCCGCGGACTCGGGGGCGAGGTCGGCGTGCAGGGCGTTGCCCGCCAGCAGCAGCCGGCCGCCCTGTCCGCTGAACTCCTCCTCCCCCATCCGCCGTACCGGAAGGGCCAGGGACCGGGCCATCCGCAGGCCGCCCGCGGCCCGCAGCCGCCATGCCAGACGGGCCGTCGCGCGGACCGGCGGGAAGGGCGTGAACAGGGCGTCCAGGAGGTCGGGGCGCAGGCGCTGCCACACGTCGTGCAGCCGCCGCCAGGCGTCCCCGTCGCCCGGTGCGAAGGCGTCGAGGGAACTCGCGGTGATGTCGAGGTCGCGGTCCAGTACGGCGCAGCTGCCGTCGGTCAGGGGGTGTGCGAGCACGCTCGGCGCGTTGCTCCAGCGCAGTCCGTGGTCCTCCAGACGCAGTGCGGACAGGACCGGGGAGGCCGCCGCGAGCGGGTAGAAGGAACTGAAGAGGTCGTTGACGAAGGCGGGATCGACCCCGTGGTCGTGGCGCACCGCGCCGCCCGGCTCCGGCTGTTCCTCCAGCACCTCGACGCTCCAGCCGGCGTCGGCCAGCACGTTGGCGGCGACCAGACCGTTGGGACCCGCGCCGATCACCACGGCGTCAGGCATGGCCTGCTCCCTCCACGCCCGCCGCCGTCGGGACCGGTGCGGGGCGCGGGGTGTCGCGGGCGGAGTCCTCGCACAGGGCGGCCAGCCGGGCGAGCATGGTGCGGTGGCGCAGCTGGATGATCGCGTCGAAGCCGACGTTGTGCAGCCGGCCACCGGCGCCCCGCAACGGATGTTCGTCCACGATGACCAGGCACTGATCACCCCACGGTCGCAGTTCGATCGCGATGCGGGCCGTGCCCAGGACGCCGGCGTGGGCCTCCAGCTCCAGAGCGACGCCTTCCTCACAGTGGCGTACGACCGTCTCGTTCGCCAGCCGGAGCGGCCCGAGCCGGACCTGGAAGCGGATCGCGGCGTCCTTGTGCGGCCACTTCCCCCGGACCGGTTCGGAGTGGGCGGTGCCCACGACCCACTCCGCGTAGCGGTGACCGTCCGCGAGGACGTCCCACACGGCGCCGGGACTGACTCGGATCAGACGATGGCGACGAGCCACGGATACCTCCAGGACTGTGCGTACGGGCAGCTTCCGTCGTGGTCCCCCGGCGGGACGCACGGTCCGGGGAGGAACGGCGTGCACCCGTGGTGGCTCGACCGGTGAGGAGTGCCCCTGTCCGGAGATTTCAAAGCGCGGATCGCGGCCGATCGGCCCAGCGGAAGGTTTTCGTCCGCCCGACCCGGCCGGCGCCCCGTGTCGGGGGTCGTCGAAACGGCCGTCGGCCTGGTGTCTCGTGACCTGGCCGACGGTCTCGGAGGAAGGGGCGCCCTTACGTCACCGGGTCCTCGGACAGCGGCAGGCGGGCCGTGACGCACTTGCCGACCGGCTCCCGGCGCACCTCTATCCCCTGGACGACCGCCATCACGATCTCCAGGCCGTGCTGGCCCACCCGCCCCGCGTCGGCCGCACGGGCCAGTGGAAGGGTCGGGTCGGTGTCCCAGACCTCGATCTCCAGCATGCCGTCGACGATGCGCAGGTGCAGCAGCACCGGACCCGGCGCGTATTTCAGCGCGTTGGTGACCAGTTCGCTGACCACCAGCTGCCCCAGGTCCATGGTGCGGGCCGAGACCTGCAGCCCGTACTCCCCCTGCACCCGCGCCAGGAACTTCGACGTCTGGGCCCGTGCGTCGGCGATACAGCCGTGCGCTCCGTCCAGGGCCACGGTCACCTCGGCAGGTGCGGCTTCCGGCATCCGCGAACACTCCTCAGGCAGGAACCGCAGCCTGCCGACCATCTCCAGTACCCCGTTCATGAGCGCGCGGATACCCCGTGTTCCGTCGCTTACTCCTGTGCCGCGCTGTTCCAGTGCTGCAAACGAACTGAACGGCTCTCTCATGCATCGCTGCGGGACTTCCGGGGCAGCGGTGGCACCAAGGATGTGACAGCCCCCATCGAGTGCGCAGAGGACGCGAGTGGCAGAGAACCGGGAACCAGCGGGCCACGGCAGACTTGACGTGATCCGGACCGACACGGACGGCATCACCGTCCTCGGCGTGGACGGAGAGATCGATCACGACAACGTGAGCGGTCTGACGCGGGCCCTGCCTCCGGCGGAGGCCGCCGAGGGGCGGCGGGTCGTCGTCGATCTGAGCCGGGTCACGTTCATGGACTCCAGCGGCGTCAACGCCCTCATCACCGCCTACCAGGGCGCCCGGGCCGCAGGGGGCTGCCTGCGGCTCGTGGTGGTGCGGGGTGCGGTGCTGCGCACCTTGCAGCTCGTGGGACTCGACACCGTCATCCCCTTCCACCCGGCTCTGGAGGAGGCCCTCGCGGCCACGCGTCCGGAGCCGTGAAAATGCACCCGAGTACCCGGGAGCATCACCCTCACACCCTCTTCACGACGTCTTTTTCGCGGCGTGTCACAACGCTCTCCCGGCCTTTTGTCGCTGCTCGGCACCTGGGTTAATCTTCGACGGATTTCTCATCGGGCAGCTCCGTGGGGTGCGGGATTGTCGCTGGTGAGCGGGCCCTTCACGAGCCCGGCACGGTTCCGAGTCCTCGGTGCGGGGGCTCTTGGGGAGCGGAACGAGGGTGCGCATGACCAGCACGTCGACGGAGGCCCGGGAAAAGGCTCCGGGCGAGCAGGAGCTACGGCAGTTGCTGGCCGGCCTGACCGCCGTACGCGACGGCGACTTCGGCACTCGGCTGCCGTCCGACGGGGAAGGCCTGCTCGGCGACATCGCCACGGTCTTCAACGGCATGGTCGACCAGCTGTCCGTGTTCACTTCGGAAGTCACCCGAGTGGCCCGCGAGGTGGGCACCGAGGGCACGTTGGGCGGACAGGCGGAGGTTCCGGGGGTCTCCGGCACCTGGGCCGACCTGACCGACTCGGTCAACGCCATGGCGGGCAACCTGACCACTCAGGTCCGTGACATCGCCCAGGTGGCGACGGCGGTGGCCAAGGGCGACCTGTCCCAGAAGATCGACGTGCCCGCGCGCGGGGAGATCCTTCAGCTGAAGGAGACCGTCAACACGATGGTCGACCAGCTCTCCGCCTTCGCCGACGAGGTCACCCGCGTCGCCCGCGAGGTCGGCAGCGAGGGACGGCTCGGCGGCCAGGCGCAGGTGCCCGGCGTGGGCGGCGTCTGGCGCGACCTCACCGATTCGGTCAACTTCATGGCCGGAAACCTGACGTCCCAGGTCCGCAACATCGCCCAGGTGACGACGGCCGTCGCGCAGGGCGACCTCTCCCAGAAGATCACCGTCGACGCCCGCGGCGAGATCCTCGAACTGAAGAACACCATCAACACGATGGTCGACCAGCTCTCCGCGTTCGCCGACGAAGTCACCCGCGTCGCCCGGGAAGTCGGCACCGAGGGACGACTGGGCGGTCAGGCGGACGTCAAGGGTGTCAAGGGCACCTGGCGCGACCTCACCGACTCCGTGAACTTCATGGGCGGCAACCTGACGTCCCAGGTCCGCAACATCGCCCAGGTGGCCACGGCGGTCGCGCAGGGCGACCTCTCCCAGAAGATCACCGTCGACGCCCGCGGCGAGATCCTCGAACTGAAGAACACCATCAACACGATGGTCGACCAGCTCTCCGCGTTCGCCGACGAGGTCACCCGCGTCGCCCGCGAGGTCGGCACCGAGGGCAACCTCGGCGGCCAGGCGATCGTCCGGGGCGTGTCGGGAACCTGGAAGGACCTGACCGACAACGTCAACGTGATGGCGTCGAACCTGACCGGCCAGGTCCGTTCGATCGCCCAGGTGGCCACCGCCGTCGCCCGCGGCGACCTCTCGCAGAAGATCACCGTGGAGGCCAAGGGCGAGGTCGCCGCCCTGGCGGACGTCATCAACACGATGGTCGACACGTTGTCCGCGTTCGCCGACGAGGTCACCCGCGTCGCCCGCGAGGTCGGCACCGAGGGCAACCTCGGCGGCCAGGCGCAGGTGCCCAACGTGGCCGGCACCTGGAAGGACCTCACCGACAACGTCAACTCGATGGCCAACAACCTCACCGGGCAGGTCCGCAACATCGCCCTGGTGACGACCGCGGTGGCCAACGGTGACCTGTCGAAGAAGATCGACGTCGACGCCCGGGGCGAGATCCTGGAGCTGAAGACGACCATCAACACGATGGTCGACCAGCTGTCGTCGTTCGCCGCCGAGGTCACCCGCGTCGCCCGCGAGGTCGGCAGCGAGGGACGGCTCGGCGGCCAGGCCGAGGTGGAGGGTGTCGAGGGCACCTGGAAGCGGCTGACGGAGAACGTCAACGAACTGGCCGGGAACCTCACCCGGCAGGTCCGCGCGATCGCCGAGGTCGCGAGCGCAGTGGCCGAGGGCGACCTGACCCGGTCGATCAACGTGGAGGCCTCCGGGGAGGTGGCCGAGCTCAAGGACAACATCAACTCCATGGTGGAGTCCCTGCGCGAGACCACCCGGGCCAACCAGGAGCAGGACTGGCTCAAGACCAATCTGGCACGGATCTCCGGTCTGATGCAGGGCCACCGGGACCTGCCCGTGGTCGCCGAACTCATCATGGACGAGCTCACCCCGCTGGTCTCGGCCCAGTACGGCGCCTTCTACCTGGCCGAGGACACCGAACGCGGGCACGAGCTGCGGCTGGTGGGCTCGTACGGCTACCCGGACGACGACGAGCGGCCCACCCGCATCCCGGTCGGGCGCTCGCTGGTCGGGCAGGCGGCGCGCAACCGCCGTACCGTCACCGTCGAGGAGCTGCCCGAGGGGTACGTCACCATCTCCTCCGGTCTCGGGCAGGTCTCGCCCACCGCTCTGGTGGTGCTGCCGATCGTGGTCGAGGAGCAGGTCCTCGGTGTGATCGAGCTGGCGTCCGTCAGCCGCTTCACCCAGATCCACCAGGACTTCCTGGCACAGCTGACGCCGACCATCGGCGTCAACCTCAACACCATCGTGGCCAACGTCCGCACCGACGAGCTGCTCGACGAGTCGCAGCGGCTGACCGCCGAACTCCAGGCCCGTTCGGAGGAGTTGCAGGTCCAGCAGGACGAACTCCAGCGCTCCAACGCCGAACTGGAGGAGAAGGCCTCCCTGCTCGCCTCGCAGAACCGCGACATCGAGGCGAAGAACCTCCAGATCGAGCAGGCACGCCAGGAACTGGAGACCCGCGCACAGCAGTTGTCGCTGGCCTCCAAGTACAAGTCGGAGTTCCTGGCCAACATGAGCCACGAACTGCGCACCCCGCTCAACAGCCTGCTGATCCTGGCCCAGTTGCTGGCGCAGAACCCCTCCCGCAACCTCACCCCGAAGCAGGTCGAGTACGCGGGCATCATCCACTCGGCGGGCTCCGACCTGCTCCAGCTCATCAACGACATCCTCGACCTGTCCAAGGTCGAGGCGGGCAAGATGGACGTCGCGCCCGAGCGGGTGCCGCTGCGCAAGCTCCTGGAGTACGTCGAGGCCACCTTCCGGCCGATGACCACGCAGAAGAGCCTGGAGTTCACGGTCGCCACCGCGCCCGGAACCCCGGCCGACCTGCTCACCGACGACTCCCGGCTGCGCCAGATCCTGCGCAACCTGCTGTCGAACGCGGTGAAGTTCACCGAACAGGGCGGGGTGGAGCTGCGGATCGAGCCCGCCGCCGACCGGGAGGTGCCGCCGGGGGTGCACCGCGGCGGACCGATCGTGGCGTTCCGGGTCAAGGACACCGGTATCGGCATTCCGCAGCAGCAACTGGAGACGATCTTCGGGGCGTTCCAGCAGGCCGACGGGACGACCAGCCGCAAGTACGGCGGCACCGGGCTCGGTCTGTCCATCACCCGCGAGATCGCCCATCTGCTGGGCGGCGCGGTCACGGTGGACAGCACGCCGGGCCAGGGCAGCACGTTCACGCTGTATCTGCCCGTCGCACGGGCCGACTTCGAGGAACTGATGGAGAGCGGGGCACGTCCGGCGGAGCAGTCGCACGACGTCTCGGCCTCCGAGGAGGCGGCCGAGCCCCGGCAGCTCACCGTGGCCGCGCCGGCCCCCGAGCAGCGCAGGCGCCGGCTGCTGGTCATCGAGGAGCGGCCGCGCGGTCTGCTCACGCTGGTCGCCGAGCGGGCCGTCGCGGACCTCGCGTACGACTCCGGCGATCCGCACGGGGCGATCGACATCATCACGGCGGTGGGGGCGCAGGAGGCCGCGAGCACGCTGGCGGCCGACCCCTGCCACTGTGTCGTCCTCGAACTCGGCATGCCGCACGACGAGGGCGCCGACTTCCTGGAGGCCATGGGCGGTGACTCGGCGCTGGCCAGTGTGCCGGTCCTGATCCACACCGGACACCGCGTGGACCTCGGCCAGGAGCAGGGCCTGCGGGCCCTGGCGGGCGACCGGCCGCTGGACTTCCTGTCCAGCCTGGACGACCTGCGGGAGCGCATCACCCTGCATCTGTCCGCCGAGCAGCCGGGCGACGTGCTGTCGCTGGTGCGTTCGGAGGATCCCCAGCGACCTGTGGCACAGGTGGTGGACGACTCCTTCCTCGGCCGGACGGTCCTCGTGGTCGACGACGACGCCCGCAACCTGTTCGCGCTCAGCGGGGTGCTGGAACTGCACG
Organism: Streptomyces sp. RP5T; assembly: GCF_003933965.1. Classification (GTDB taxonomy): domain Bacteria; phylum Actinomycetota; class Actinomycetes; order Streptomycetales; family Streptomycetaceae; genus Streptomyces. Next base: position 5,964 of record NZ_RSAJ01000173.1, on the reverse strand, counting down.
GCTTCCAGGTCCTGCACGCGGACAACGGCCGCAAGGGCATCGAGATGCTGCTCGCCCACCCGGACATCTCACTGGTCCTGATGGACGTGATGATGCCCGAGATGGATGGTTACGCCGCCACCGCGGAGATCCGTTCGATGCCGCAGTACGCGGAGCTGCCGATCATCGCGGTCACCGCGAAGGCCATGCCGGGAGACCAGGAGAAGAGCCTGGCGTCGGGCGCCAACGACTACGTCACCAAGCCCGTGGACACCGGCGACCTCATCGCCCGCGTCCGGCGGTGGCTGCCCGGGTGAGCGCGCGCAGCGCCGCCCAGCCGACCGTGTGACGTCCCCGTCGAGGAACAGGCCCACCGTGAGTGATCTACGCCAGCCGTCCGAGTCCCAGAGTGACCCCGTGGGGCACCGGTCCGCCGTCGCCGGCACCGACGGGGAGGAGGGCTCCCCCGTCGGCAGGCTGGCGGCGACCGTGGAGCGGCTGCGCCGGGAGGTGCGGGCGGCGCAGGCCGAGGCGGACGGGCGGGCCCTGATCGAGCTGGCCAAGGGCATCCTGGTCGAGCGGCTCGGCTGTGGTCCGGCGCAGGCCTCGCGGCAGCTCGCCGAGCTCACCGCGCAGGCCGGGGTGACGCCGCTGGAGTTCGCCGTCGAGGTGATCAACCAGGCCTCGCGCGACCGGCTGTCGGAGGTCACCAGCGCCTTCCTCGCGGCGACCGCCCCCGCCGATCCGCCCGAGGGGCACTCCTCCGCCGTACGGCTGCGTACGGCGGAGAGCGGTGCGCTGGCCGCCGACGACACCCAGGCGGTCGCCGACTCCCTGCTGGAGCACGCGCTGACCCCGCTCGGCGCGGTGGCGGTGGCCATCTGGGCCCTGGGGTCCGACGGGTCCCTGGCGCTGGCGGGCAGCGCCGGGTTCTCCTCGGCCGAGGCGGGGCGCTGGCGCCATGTGCCGCCGGGCGTGGCGACGGTGGCCCGCCGCGGGCTCACCGAGCGCTCCGGGGACTGGATCCGCAGCCTGTCCGAGACCGCCCTGCCGTCCATCGGGCAGCACCAGCACCCCGACGGCGGCCGGGTCGCCGTACCGGCCGGGACCGGGGGGCGGATCCACGGCGTCCTGGAGATCGTCTGGCCCACGCCGCAGGAGATCCCTCCCCCGCCGGTCGTCCGCCAGGTCGAGGCCCTGGCCGAGCTGTGCGCGCACACCCTGGAGACGTACGCGCTCCAGCATCCCGACGGAACTCCGGTCCCGCGCGTGCTGCCGGACGTCTCCGAGCTGATGGACCTGGCCGACGGGCTGCACGACCCCGCACTGGTGCTGGTGCCGCACCTGGGGCCCGACGGTCAGCTCGTCGACTTCCGCATCCACCACGTCAACAGCCGCTTCCTCGATCCGGCCGGTCGGCCGCGGGGGGCGGTGAGCGGTGCGCTGCTGCTGGAGGCGTACCCGATGGCGGCGGGCCAGAGCGAGCTGTTCGACCGGGTCGAGCGGGTCTACGCGACCGGCGAGCCCTTCCGCGCCCACCGCATGCGGCTCACCGCCCTGGTGGACGACGTGCAGCTCGCCGCGGTCGCCGACATCAACGTCAGCCGGCACGGCGACAGCGTCCTGCTGATCTGGCGCATCGAGGACGAGACGGCCCGGCTGGCGAGCCTGCTCCAGCACGCCCAGCGCCTCGGCCGCATCGGCGGCTTCGAGGAGAACCTGCTGACCGGCGAGATCACCTGGAACGGCCAGCTCTACTCCCTCTACGGCAGGCCCGCCTCCGAGTCCCCCGTGCCGCTGGAGGAACTGCCCTCCCACGCCCATCCCGACGACGCCGTCGCCATCGGCAGGTTTCTGCGCACCCTGCTCCACCAGCGCCGTCCCGCGTCCGCGGCGTTCCGGCTGCAGCGGCCCGACGGGGTCACCCGGCACATCCGGGTCGTGGCGGAGCCGGTCCTGGACTCCTCCGGCCAGCTGTACGTGCTGCGCGGCGCCTACCAGGACATCTCCGCGCACCACTGGACCGAGGTGGCCCTGGCCGCCACCCGGGACCAGCTCGCCCACACCGAGCAGCAGGCCAGCGAACGCAACCGGCTGACCCTGCAGTTGCAGCACGCCATCATGCCGCCGACGCAGGCCCCGCTGGAGGTTCCGGGACTGGACGTGGCGGTGCGCTACCGGCCCGCCGAGACCCAGCATCTGGTCGGCGGCGACTGGTACGACGCGGTCGTGCTGCCGTCCCGGCTGGTGCTGCTGTGCGTGGGGGACGTCGCGGGGCACGGCATCGAGGCGGCCACCAGCATGGTGGTGCTGCGCAACGCGCTGCGCGGGCTCGCCGTGACCGGCGCGGGGCCCGGCCAGTTGCTTTCCTGGCTCAACATGGTGGCCCACCATCTGACCGGCGCCGTCACCGCCACGGCGGTCTGCGGCCTGTACGACCCCGAGACCAACACCCTGCGCTGGGCGCGGGCCGGGCATCTGCCGCCGGTCCTGGTGCGCGGCTCGGAGGCGGCACCGCTGCCGCTGGTCACGGGGCTGCTGCTGGGCGCCGTACCGGAGGCGAGGTACGAGGAGCACGAGGTCCAGCTCGCCGTGGACGACACCCTGCTGATGTACACGGACGGTCTGATCGAACGCCGGGACCGGTCCGTGGAGGAGTCCCTGGAGCAGTTCCTGACTCTCGCGCGCGCGGTGCCGCCCACGCTGGACCAGCAGTTGGACCGCCTGCTGACCCACAGCAGGTCCGACACGGACGACGACACCTGCATCGTGGGCATCCGGGTGGCCTGAGCGGGGCTGTGCTCACCCGCACCGGGCCCGGCCTTCTCCCACCGCGGCCTCAGTGCCGCGCCACCACGCGCAACGTCGTGACCGACGGGTCGGCGGCGTCCGGGATCAGGACGCCGTGCTCGACGCCGCTGCGCAGGTAGTCGAGGACCTCGTCGGTGATGACCTCGCCGGGAGCGATCGCAGGGACACCCGGCGGGTAGGGGCTGATCATCTCCGCGGCGATGCGGCCCGCGGCCTGTTCGGCGGGGACATGGTCGACCTCGGCGAAGAAGGCCGCGCGCGGCAGCATGGCCTGCTCCAGTTCCAGGGCCGAGGGTTCGGGCAGGTGTACCGGCGGCCTGGGTTCGATGGAGTCGGCGCCCTCCGTGAGGGCGCGCAGGGCGTCCAGCAGCGTCTTCTCGGTCTCGTCGTCGTCGGCGTGGGTGATCGAGGCGCTGATCCGGCAGGTGTCCGAGCCGCCGAGGTCCACGTGCAGCTCGGCACGCAGCCACTCGGCGGCCTGCATGCCGCTGATCCCGAGCTCGCGCACGTCGATCACGATCTTCAGGGGGTCGAAGTCCGCCGCCAGCCCCTCGTCCACGATCTCCTGCCCCATCGGCCGCAGTCCCGGCAGGTCCCGGGCCGCCAGGCGGATGCGTTCCGCGCGGCGCAGGGCGGCGTCCAGGAGGTCGTGGCCCTGCTCGACCATCTGGCGGCGCCAGCCGTCCAGGGTCATGTACACCAGGGAGGAGGCGCTGGTGGTGCCGAGCAGGTCCTCCCGCTGTTTGAGCGCTTCCGGCGAGACCCGGTCGTACTGAAGGTGGAAGACCGAGCTCTGCTCGATGGCCCCGCCCATCTTGTGGACGCTGGTGACCACCAGGTCCGCCTCGGCGTCCATGCCCCAGGCCGGCAACCCGGGGTGGAAGGGCAGGTGGGCGCCCCAGGCCTCGTCGACGATCAGGGGCACGCCGAACTCGTGGCACACCCGCGCCACGCCCCGGATGTCACCGCAGGTCCCCCAGTCGGTGGGGGTGATCAGCAGCATGCCCTTGGCGTCCGGGTGCTCCTGGAGGCTGCGGCGTACGTCGTCGGGCTCCGGCGGGTGCGCCAGGTGGCGCTCGGCGTCGAACTTGGGGTGCACCCAGACCGGTTCCACGCCGCCCACGATCACCCCCGAGATCACGGACTTGTGCGCGTTGCGGGACAGCAGCAGCTTCTCCCCGGGGCCGGCCACGGCCAGCATCGCCGTCTTCACGGACAGGGAGCTGCCGCAGGTGGAGAAGAACGCCTGCTCGGCCCCGACCGCGTCCGCCATCAGCTCCTGTGCCTGACCGAGCACGCCCTGGGACTGGCGGCGGTCGTCCAGGCCGTTGAGGGACAGGACGTCCGAGCGGAACACGTCGAGACCGACGATCTCGGCCACGCGCGGGTCGACGCCGCGGCCCTGCTTGTGGCCGGGCGGGCCGAAGACCACGTCTCCGCGACGGCGGAACTCCTCCAGCGCCTCCAGCACGGGCACCCGCGAGTGATCCATGGTTCCTCCCAGGTCCGTTCGGCCCGTCCAGGTGTCGGGGCCGTACGGTCCACTCGGTCTGCACACCGAGTGGACCGCGCACGGCTGCCGAAACGCCGGAACGGTCCCGAGCGCTCAGGAGGGGCGCAGGAGCCGTTCCATCCAGTCGGCGGCGGCGCGGCGGAACAGGCGCCGGTTGTCCGCGCGCAGGAAGTCGTGCCCCTCGTCACGCAGGACGAGGAGTTCGGCGGGGACCCCGCGCTCGCGGGCGGCCCGCACGAACTGTTCCGACTCCCCCGGCGGCACGTTGGTGTCGTGCTCGCCGTGGACGGCGAGCAGCGGAACCCGCAGCGCGTCGATGCGGCTCATCGGTGACAGGGCGTGCAGCAGCTCGCGGTCGCGTTCCGGGTGGCCGTACTTGTGCGCGGCCGATTCCGCGATCCACGGCTCGGTGCCGGCGAAGAAGGTCAGCAGGTCGGACATGCCGCAGACGGCGACACCGGTGCGGAAGAGGTCCGGGTGCCACACGAGGGAGGCGAAGGTCAGGTAGCCGCCGTACGAGCGCCCCATCACCGCGAGCCGGGTCGGGTCCGCGGGGCCCGCCGTGACCGCGTGGGCGGCGCAGTCCGCGACGTCGTCGAGCGCGGCGAAGCGGCCGGTGCCCAGGTCCGCGTCGACGAAGGACCGGCCGTGTCCGCCGGAACCGCGCACGTCCGGGGCGAAGACGTCCAGTCCGCGACCGAGCAGCTCGTGGTACAGCGGGTCGAACACCGGGCGTTCCTGGTCCTCGGGGCCGCCGTGCAGGTGGATGACGCAGGGCGCCGGCTCGTTCGGGGCGCGTCCCGGAGCGCGGTAGTACCAGCCGCTGAGGGGCAGGCCGTCCCGGGCGGAGAGACGGGTGAGGACGGGGCGTACGGGCGGTCGGCCCGGCGGGACGGCGTCCTCGTCCCGGGAGGACCACGGGGTGCGCAGCAGGGCCACGCCCTCGTGGGCCCACCACACGCCGGGCCGGCGTTGCGAACCGGACAGCGCGAGCATCAGCCGCCCCGCCCCGGCCGCCGTGACCCGGGTGACGACCTCGTGGGGCAGCGGCACCGGGCGCGCCGGTCCGACGGCGTCCAGGTTCCCGGGCCCCGGGAAGGTCTCGACGACGTCGAGTTCGCTGGCGCCCCGCACGTTCCATGCCAGCACCGCGGTGCGGCCGTCGTGCGCCAGCGCCAGCAGTTCGAGCTCGCCGTCCTCGCGTTCGGCCACGACGGAACGTCCTCGCGGTGTTCCGTCGGGGCCCAGGGCGACGGCGAACAGTGCCGCGAACTCCCGGTCGGCGTCGCTGCGCAGCCACAGGGTCCGCCCGTCGGGCGAGAACCGGCCGATCCACTGGTCGCCGTCGGCGACCGGCAGGGTGAAGGTGGCCGCCGTGTCGAGGACGCGCCGGACGACCGCCTCCCGCCGTCCGCGCGGCCCGCGGCGCAGCAGCGCCAGTCGGCCGTCGTGGCTGAGGTCGCACACCCGCAGCGTCGGGGCGTCCGGTTCCGAGGCGAGCAGCACGGGAGAGGCCAGGGCGTCGGGATCGATCAGGTAGGCGGACAGGCCGCCGCCCGACCTGGTGGCCGGTGTCCCGTCCGGCCCCACGGCGTACGCGGTGGTGCCGAGCAGGGTGGCCCGGCCGTCCCGGGGCGTCCACGCGCCGTCCCCCTGAGGGC
>NZ_RSAJ01000172.1 GCF_003933965.1 Streptomyces sp. RP5T | reverse complement strand
CGGCATACGCGATCCTGAGATGTCTCGTGGGCTCGGAGATGTGTATAGGAGACAGGCGGAGCCCCGGGCGTGGGCAACCACCCCGGTACCCAGACGGTCGCCCAGCCCCTGGGCAACGCGCAGCTCGCGCACACCGGCAGCGACCTGCCGATCGGTCTGGCCCTCCCGGTCGGCGCCGGGGCGCTGCTCGCGGGCGCGGTCCTCTACCGCAAGGCACGGGCCTCGGCCTAGGCCATACCGCCTGAAACGGAGCGGGCCCCGCCTCGGCGGGGCCCGCTCCGTTCGTCCTGTCTCACCACGTGGCACGCACCTGGCGGATGATCCGCCGGCGCAACCGCACCCTGCGGCTGCCATCGCGCATCAGGCTCAGTCGGTCCAACTCCCAGTGTCCGTACTCGGCATGGTCCGTCAGCAGACGTGTGGCGTCCTTGCGGGAGACCCCCCGCGGTACGTACACGTCGACAAATTCGTATTCCGGCATCGCATCTATTGTGCGGGCCGGGGCCCGCTACGGATAGCGTCTGCACTATGTCTGATGCTGTGCAGCCCACCGCTGCCGAGGTACGTGCCGCCGCCGAGGCGGTCAAGACCGCGCTCGACCGTCACCTGGCCGCGGTCGAACGCAGGTCGGGGGAGGACGACCCCGCCGTCTACGAGGCCTTCAACGAACTGGCCGCGGCCGCCGAGGTGTACGACGAGCTGCTCTACGAGCGCTATGACGAGGTCACCCCCTTCGAGATCCCGGGCGCCGAGGACGCCCCGCCGTACACCGGCCCCGAGGAGCCGAACGCGCTGAGCGTGCTGATCCGCCGCGACTACGCCGTGGTCGAGCCCCAGCGTCTGCTGGCGCAGGCCCAGCGCGTCGAGGCGGCCGACGAGGGGCTCGGCACGGAGGCCTCCGGCACGGTGCACGGTGCGCTGGAGGTGCTGTTCGGAGAGTTCGAGCCCGACGAGATCGCCTCCCGGCACAAGGAGTTCGGCCTGGAGGAGGGCGACTCCACGCTGTGGGTGACCGCGGCGGACGAACCGGCCGAGCCGGGGGAGTGGCTGGAGACGCCGTTCGAGCAGGTGGACGTCGAGCGGGTGGTGTGCCGGTTCGACGTCAGTGCCGTGTTCGACGACGACCTCGACGACGACGCCGACGGGCCCGACGGCGCGGACGACGACCTGGAACCGCTGGACGCCGATCGCCGCTGACGCGCGGGAGCGCGGCCCCGGAGAGCGATCTCCGGGGCCGCGCTCTTTTCGGGCCGGTCAGCCGGACGTCGGCGACTGCGTCGTGAGGAGGGTGGGCAGCCGGGTCGTCCGGGGCTTCGCGGGGATCTCGGCGACGGCCCGCGGAAGGGCCTGGTCCACGCCGTGGACCACGGACAGATGGCGGTCCGCCCTGCCGAACGCCGTGTAGACCCACGGCCGGCTGAGGACCTGCGCCGCGTCCCCGGGCAGCACCACGACCGCGGCGGGCCAGCGGCCGCCCACCGCCTGGTGCGCGGTCAGGGCCCAGCCGTGCCGCACGGACTGCTCCACCCGCTCCTTCGGTACGACCACGGGCACGCCGGCGCAGACCAGGTGCAGCCCGTCCGCGTCGGCCTTCACCACCCGGCCCGGGAGCGTACGGCCCGGGGCGGGGGAGTAGGCGACGCGGTCACCGGGGTCGAACCCGCCGAAGCGGCCGGGGCCCGGGTTGAGGCGCTCCTTCAGGGCCGCGTTGAGGACGCGGGTGCCGGCCGCGCCGCCATGACCCGGGGTGATCACCTGGGTGTCCTCGGCGGGGACCCCGATCGCCCGCGGCACCGAGTCCGCGACCAACTGCACGGTCCGGTGCACGGCCTCGCCCGCGTCCCGCACCGGCACGATCACGACCTCCTTGCCGGGGGCCTCGACCTGGTTCAGCTCGCCGATGCCGATCCCGGAGACCAGCTCGCCCAGCGGCCCGGGGTCCGGCCTGCGCGAGGCGACCTGCGGACAGATCCGCGCGGCGAGCAGATCCGCGAACACCCGCCCGGGCCCCGCCGACCACAGCACCGCCGGATCCCCGGCCAGCACCAGCCGCGCCCCGTCCGGCAGGGACTCCACGAGCAGGGCGGCCGTCTCGACGTCCAGCTGAGGCGCGTCGAGCACGACGAGCAGGTCCAGGTCGAACGCCCCGTCGGCGTCCCGCCCGGGACCCTCCGCACCGGACAGGAGCCCGGCGACGGTGGCGACCTGCCGGGCGGGGGCGGGGGAGTCCGCTTCGAGCAGGGCGCCGAAGCGGTCACGGCCCAGGGGGCTGTGCGTGGCCGCCCACGCGCGCAGCCCCAGCCCCCGCGCCACCGTCAGCAGCGCCGCCGGTTCCGCCCGGGAGGCCTCGCCGCCGGTGTGCAGGACCAGGCCGCCCGCCGCGACCGCGCGGATCAGCTCGGCGGCCGAGCCCTCGGCCGAGGCCGCGGCGCTCTCCCAGCCCTCGGCCGAACCGTCCTCCTTGGGCACGGAGTTGATCAGCCGGGCCAGTCCGTCGGCGAGGCTCTCCTCGGCGAGGGCGTACCGCTCCAGGCCGACCAGGATCCGGACCGGCCGCTCCGCCCCCTCCTCGTCGTCCTCCGCGGGCTCCGGGGCCCCCGGGTCGAGGGCGTCCTGGAAGACCAGGGCCTCGGCCTCGGCGATCGTGCTCTGTACGGCGGCGTCGGCGTCCGGCACGCCCCGCTGGGCGAGCGCGGCGGTGAGCGCCGGCATCTCCAGCGCGGTGTGCCCGGCGAGCGCCGCCTGCTCCAGGAGCCAGACGGTGACCGCCCGCCCCCGCCGCTCGTCGTCCGGCGCGCACTGCGCGCCGAGCAGCGCCCGCGCGAACCCGTCGGCCTGTTCGGGCCGAACCCCCGGGACCCGCAGCAACTGCCAGGGATCCGCCCGCAGCCGGTTGTTGGCCCCTTTCCCGAGGGCCGCGGTGACCTGGGCCGCGAGGGTCTCCGGTGCCCCGCCCTCGGCCAGCACGTGCCGGACCGCTTCCACGGTCTCGGGCGCGGGCGCGCCGACGGACTCCGCGACACCGGCCGCGTCCGCCGACACGGGCCGAGGCCGCACCGGCTCCTGGGCGGGCCGCCGCGTGGGCTCCGGCTCGCTGAAGACGGCGGTCACGGGCTTGGCCCCGCTCTCCACCGCCCGTACGGCGGCGAGGAGATCGGCCGCCTTCCCGCTGAGCTTGGCCCCGCTCGCGACGGGCCCCTGCTTCTCGGCCTTGCGCCGCTCGATCCGCTCCCGCTCGATCCGCTGCGCCGCCAGTTCGGCCTCGGCCTCGGACAACTGAGCCTTGTCCGCGTCGGCCCCGGCCGGGGCACCGCCCTCGCCCGCCTCGGCCTTCGGCTCCTCACCGTCGGTGTCACCCGCGCCGGCGCCGTCCGCCTCCTGCCCCGGCGCTTGCTCCGTGCCCTCCGGCTCCGGCGCGGCGCCCCGCGTCGCCGGTTCGGTCTTCTCGGTGGGCTCCGGCTCCGTGCTCACAGCGTGCTCCAGTCGTGATCGGGATAGCGGTGCACGGGCGCCGACACATCGTCGAGCGCCCGGCAGATCTCGTCAGGAAGACTAAGGGCCTCCACTGACAATGCCGCTGTGAGCTGCTGCGAGTTGCGCGCGCCGACGATCGGCGCGGTCACTCCCGGCCGGTCCCGGACCCACGCGAGGGCCACCTGGAGCGGTGTCACCGCGAGTCCGTCGGCCGCCGTGGTCACCGCGTCCACGATGTGGCTCGCGGTGTCGTCGAGGTACGGCGCGACGAAGGGCGCCAGGTGCTCCGAGGCCCCCCGCGAGTCGGCCGGGGTGGAGTGGCGGTACTTGCCCGTCAGGACGCCCCGGCCCAGCGGCGAAGAGGGCAGCAGACCGATGCCCAGATCGAGCGCGGCCGGCAGCACCTCCCGCTCGACCCCGCGCTGGAGCAGTGAGTACTCCACCTGCGTGGCGGCCAGCCGGGTCCGCGTCCCCGGCGCCGCCAACTGCCAGGTGCCCGCCTTGGCGAGCTGCCAGCCGCAGAAGTTGGACACCCCGGCATAGCGGGCGCGGCCGCTGCTGACGGCCAGGTCGAGGGCCTGGAGCGTCTCCTCCAACGGGGTGCAGGGGTCGTAGGAGTGGATGTGCCAGACGTCGACGTAGTCCGTGCCCAGCCGGGCCAGGGAGTCGTCCAGCGCGGAGAGCAGGTGGCCGCGCGAGCCGTCGACGCGGACGTCCGGGTCGGGGACGCTGCCCGCCTTGGTGGAGATGACCAGGTCCCGGCGCGGGACCAGGCCTTCTATGAGCCGTCCGAGCAGGTACTCGGCCTCCCCGTCGCCGTACACGTCCGCCGTGTCGACCAGCGTCCCGCCCGCCTCCCAGAACGTTTTCAGGAGGTCCGCCGCGTCGTGCTCGTCGGTGTCCCTGCCCCACGTGAGGGTGCCGAGCCCGATACGGGACACGCGCAGGCCGGTACGGCCGAGATGCCTCTGCTCCATGGACGCCGAGATTACTGGCCAGAACCTGTCACGTGGGGGCCTGTGGACAACGGATTCCGACACGTGCGCGGTTGCCGCCGCCCGGTCCCCGGCACGGCCGCGACCTGCCCCGCGCGTGCTTGCCGCGCTAAGGTCTGCGGACAAGGACGTTACTGATCGGTAAGGGGAATCGGCCATGCAGCTCGGGATCAACCTCGGCTACTGGGGCGCAGGGATGGACGCGGACAATCTCGCCGTCGCCCAGGAGGCCGACCGGCTCGGATACGCCGTCTGCTGGGCCGCCGAGGCCTACGGGTCGGATGCCGCGACCGTGCTCACCTGGGTCGCCGCGCAGACCGAGCGCATCGACGTCGGCTCGGCCATCTTCCAGATCCCGGCCCGCCAGCCGGCGATGACCGCGATGACCGCCGCCACCCTCGACTCCCTCTCCGGCGGCCGTTTCCGCCTCGGCCTCGGGGTCTCGGGGCCGCAGGTCTCCGAGGGCTGGTACGGCGTCAAGTTCGACAAGCCGCTGGCACGCACGCGTGAGTACGTCGAGATCGTCCGCAAGGCCATGTCGCGCGAGCGCCTGTCCTACGAGGGACAGCACTGGACGCTGCCCCTGCCCGGCGGGCCCGGCAAGCCGATCAAGCTGACCGTGCACCCCGAGCGCGAGCACATCCCGCTGTACATCGCCGCGATCGGCCCGAAGAACCTGGAGCAGACCGGCGAGATCGCCGACGGCGCCCTGTTGATCTTCCCCTCCGCCGAGCACCTGGAGGACACCGCGATGCAGTACCTGCGGGCCGGGCGCGAGAAGGCGGGCAAGACGCTCGACGGGTTCGACGTCTGCCCGACCCTGCCGCTCGCCCTCGGCGAGGACAAGGACGTCACCGAGCTCGCCGACACCTTCCGTCCCTACACCGCGCTGTACGTGGGCGGCATGGGCAGCCGCAAGCAGAACTTCTACAACCAGCTCGCCCAGCGCATGGGCTTCGAGGCGGCGGCCGCCGAGATCCAGGACAAGTACCTGTCCGGCGACAAGGACGGGGCCGCGGCCGCCGTCCCGCACGAGCTCATCGACAAGACGACCCTGCTCGGCTCCGTGGACCGCATCGCCGACCGCATGAAGGAGTACGCGGCGGCCGGCGTCACCACCCTGACCCTGGCGCCCGCCGGCTTCACCCTCGACGAGCGCCTCGCCTCCCTCCGCGCCGGCACCCAGGCCCTGGAACACGCGGGCCTCGCCTAGCACCGCCAGGCCTTTACGCGGTCTCGTGGCACCCGGTCGACGATGCCGCTCAACAGAACCTCACCCGCGCGGCCCGTGCCTGGGCCGCGCGGGCAGCCGCCGCCGGTCCCCCTCGCGGGAGCGGGGCGTCACGTCCAGCGCGGGGCTGATGCTCGGACGTGGCGCCCGCGGGGGGCTCGGCGCGAGTCACCCCCCGTACGGTCCCGCCTGGCGTGCGCCTCGCTCTCGGTAACTCTGAGGGGGTGGGGCGTTGTGTCGGCCGTCCCGACCGCCGGGCGGCGCTGATGCTCGGACGCGGTGGCCGCGTGGGGCCCGGCGTGGGTCGCCCTTCTCGCCTCTCGGGCAGCTCCCCGGGACGGCGCCTCGCCTCGCTCCCGGCGTCGATGCACCCAGACTCCGGCGCCGGGCCCCTGGCGAGGGGCGTTGCGTCGGCCGCCCCTGCCTTCGGGCGGCGCTGATGCTCGGATGTGGTGGCCGCGTGGGGCCCGGCGTGGGTCGCCCTCCCCGTCTCCCGGGCTGCGCCGAGGCTTGGGCAGCTCCCCGGCACGGTTTCCCCCTGGCGTGCGCCTCGCGCTCGGCAACCCCTCGTCGCTTCGGCTTCCCTGCCTCCCAGGCCACGGCGGCACCGATGCCCCCAGACGCCGGTGCCCGCAAGTACCCCGGCCCGGCCTCCCAGCCGCGGCGACACCGCAGCACCCAGTACCCGGCGTCCAACCACCCCGTCCCACCGCCGGAGGCTTCCGCGGCCGTGGTGGGGGCTCGGGGGTCTTCCCCGCCACGGCCGTCACGTGTGCAACGCGCCCGCACCCCCCGCGGTTACGCCCCCGAGGTGACCCCGGTGGTCCTCCTTTTGGCGGAGTCGGCCGACACAGCTGTTGCGGCACCCCTGCCGCCGCATTTGACTCGTTCTTTGCGGATTGCCGCGGAGTCCGGCAGAGAGGTGCCCACCATGCTTTCGGCCAAGAGTCTGTTCCAGGAGATCCTCGATCACGACGAGTCCTTCCGGCTGTTCTGCTCCATCGCGGCCAGCGGGGAGTCGCAGGGCGGCTGGGAGAACGCCCGTATCGCCGCCCTGGTGCCGCCGGGCGAACGCGAACTCGCCCCCAAGATCGCCCGGCACGGCGCCGACGAGGACAAGCACGGGCGGATCTTCAACGCCCTGCTGAAGAAGCGCGGCCTCGAACCCGTCCCCGTCCCGCCGGAGACGGACTACACGATGCTCCTGGAACAGCACGGCATCGGTCTCGCCCACGACAAGCTCAGGAGCGACGAGCCCCTGACCGTGCACGACATCGTCACCTACCTCGCCCACAGCCGGGTCACCGAACAGCGGGCCTCCGAGCAGATGGAACTGCTGCGCAAGCACTTCGCCGACCACCCCGAGGTCGGCCGCGCGGTGCGGATGATCTCCGGCGACGAGGACAACCACCTCGCCTACTGCCACGAGGAACTGCTGCGCTTCGCCCGTGCCGGCCACGGCCGCGCCATCCAGCGCGCGCTCAGGGAGTGCGCGCTGGCCGAGATCCGCGTCTACCGGGACGTCAGCCTCGCCGTGATGGCCCACATGGGACGCATCCTCGGCTGGTCCCGCGCGAAGGCCGCCGTCCTCGCAGCGGGCATCCACGCCGTCTACGCCTACGAGCGTGCCGCGGGCTGGCACCGCATGGTCTCCCTGCGGCCCCCGGAGCGCCGCAACGCCCTCGGCGGACCCGCCACCTCCGCCCCCGAGTTCGCCTGAACCGCGCCCGCTACAGCCAGCCCCGGCGCTTGAACGTCCGGTACAGCAGCACTTCCAGCACGCCCATCAGCACGATCACCGCCGGGTACGCCCACACCCAGTGCAGTTCGGGCATGTGCTCGAAGTTCATGCCGTAGATCCCCGCGATCATCGTGGGGATCGCCGCCATCGCCGCCCACGCGGAGATCTTCCGCATGTCGTCGTTCTGCCGGACGCTCATCTGCGCCAGGTGCGCCGACAGGATGTCCGAGACCAGCCGGTCCAGCCCCTCCACCGACTCGTTCACGCGCGAGAGATGGTCGTTGACGTCCCGGAAGAAGGGTCGCGCCTTGTCGTTCACGAACGGCACCGTCCCGCCGTACGCCCCCACCCCCGCGAGCCGGGTCAGCGGCATCGACAGCGGGACGGTGGCCCGCCGGAACTCCAGGATCTGCCGCTTGAAGGTGTAGATCCGTGACGCGGTGCCCCGGGAACCGCCGCCGTCCGGCGAGAACACCTCCGCCTCCAGCTCCTCCAGGTCGGTCCCGAGCTCCGTCGCCACCTCGAGGTAGTGGTCCACGACGGCGTCGGCCACCGCGTACAGCACCGAGGTGGGCCCCTTGCCGAGCAGCTTCGGCTCCTTCTCCAGCCGGTCCCGCACGGCCTTCAACGGCGAGCCCACTCCATGACGGACCGTCACCACGAAGGCGTCGCCGAGGAAGAGCATGACCTCGCCGGTGGACACGGTGTCGCTCTCCGGCTCGTACACCACCGGCTTGAGAACCACGAACAGGGAGTCGTCGTACACCTCCAGCTTGGGCCGCTGATGCGCCTTGAGGGCGTCCTCCACGGCCAGCGGATGCAGTCCGAACTCCCTCGTGACCAGCTCGAACTCCTTCTCCGTCGGCTCGTGCAGCCCGATCCAGACGAACCCGCCCGCCCCTCGCGCCCGATCCAGCGCGTCCGACAGGTCCTCGGGCCCCTCCGAACGGTGCCCCTCCCGGTAAATGGCACAGTCAACGATCACGGAACGTATTCTCCCTTCGCTCGGAGGACGCCGTGGTCCTGCGTACGCCTACCCTGGGCCGCATGCCCACGTTGATCCTTGTCAGGCACGGACGCTCCACCGCGAACACCGAGGGGCTGCTCGCCGGGTGGACGCCCGGGGTCGCCCTGGACGAGCGCGGCACCGCACAGGCCGCCGCGCTGCCCGGACGGCTCGAAGGAGTGCCGATCTCCGAGGTCGTCGCCAGCCCCCTGCAACGCTGCCAGGAGACGGTCCAGCCCCTGCTCGACGCCCGTCCCGGCCTCCGGGCGCACAGCGAGGAGCGCATCGGGGAGTGCCACTACGGCGACTGGTCCGGGCGCAAGCTCGCCGAACTCATGGACGAGCCGCTCATGGAGGTCGTCCAGGCGCACCCGTCGGCGGCCGCGTTCCCCGGCGGCGAGTCCATGCGGGCGATGCAGACGCGCGCGGCGGAGGCCGTACGCGAGTGGAACGCGCGCGTGGAGCGCGATCACGGAGCCGACGCGGTCTATCTGATGTGCTCGCACGGCGACATCATCAAGTCGCTCGTCGCCGACGCACTCGGACTTCATCTCGACCTCTTCCAGCGGATCTCCGTCGAACCGTGTTCCGTCACCGTCATCCGCTACACCCGTCTGAGGCCGTTTCTCGTCCGCCTCGGCGACACCGGTGACTTCGCCTCCCTGGTGCCGCGCGAGGAGGCCGCGGGCGGTGACGCCCCGGTCGGTGGTGGTGCGGGCGCACCGTGATCGTCGGGCGCAGTAGGGTGAAGCGGTTCACACAAGCGCGTTCACACATGGACGTTCCCGTCGTTCCCGTCGTTCCCGAACTCACGAATCCAATGGAGACAGGACGTGTCCCGTCAGGTGTTCCTCTATGACCCGCCGGACCGTTTCGTGGCCGGCACGGTCGGACTGCCCGGACGCCGTACGTTCTTCCTCCAGGCCACGGCCGGCCCCCGGGTGACCAGCGTGGCCCTGGAGAAGACACAGGTGGCCGCCCTCGCCGAGCGGATGGACGAACTCCTCGACGAGGTCGTGCGCCGCAGCGGCGGCAGCGCCTCCGTACCGGCCGTGCCGCCCACCGACATCGCCGACACCGCCCCCCTCGACACCCCCATCGAGGAGGAGTTCCGGGTCGGCACCATGGCCCTCGCCTGGGACGGCGAGGAACAGCGCATGATCGTCGAGGCGCAGGCTCTCGTGGAGCTGGAAGCGGAGTCCGAGGAGGACCTCGCCGAGGCCGAGGAGAAACTCCTCCAGGACGAGGAGAACGGACCCCCGATGCTGCGGGTCCGTCTCACCGGCGCGCAGGCCCGGGCCTTCGCCAAGCGCGCCCTGGACGTCGTCAACGCGGGGCGGCCGCCGTGCCCGCTGTGCAGCCTCCCGCTCGACCCGGAAGGACACGTATGTCCGCGCCAGAACGGATACCGCCGCGGAGCGTGACCACGGCAGAGCTGCTCGCCCGCGGCGAGCTGACGGTACGCGGGCAGATCCGGGACGCCTCCAACGCGGTGCTGCACTGCTCCGTCGCGTACGACGGCCAGGAGGCGCTCTGCGTCTACAAGCCGGTCCGCGGCGAGCGGCCCCTGTGGGACTTCCCCGACGGCACCCTCGCCCAGCGCGAGGTCGCCGCCTACGAGGTCTCCGAGGCGACCGGCTGGGGCCTGGTGCCGCCCACCGTGCTGCGGGACGGCCCCTTCGGCGAGGGCATGTGCCAGCTGTGGATCGAGGGCGTGCCCGGCAGTGAGCTGCTCGCCCTGGTCGACGGCGAGGAGCCCGAGCCCGGCTGGCGGGCCATCGGCCTCGCGGAGGTGGACGAGGGCAGGACCGCGCTGCTGGTGCACGCCGACGACGAGCGGCTGCGCCGGCTCGCCGTCCTCGACGCGGTGATCAACAACGCGGACCGCAAGGGCGGCCATCTGCTGCCCGCCGAGGGCGGCCGTCTCTACGGCATCGACCACGGGGTGACCTTCAACGTCGAGAACAAGCTGCGGACCCTGCTGTGGGGCTGGGCGGGGGAGCCCCTGCCCGAGGAGGCGGTCGACGTCCTGAAGGGCCTCAGGAAGGCCCTGTCGGGCGACCTGGCCGCCCGGCTGGCCGCCCTGATCACCCCCGCCGAGATCGACGCCACGCGTGCGCGTGTCGACGCGCTGCTGGAGTCCGGCAAGCACCCGGAGCCGAGCGGCGAGTGGCCCGCCATCCCCTGGCCGCCCGTCTGACCGGACCCTGCACGCCCCTGCACAAGGGGCCGTACCGCGCAAGAAGGCCTTACCGGCCATCCGGCCCGGTCCGGTTCGTATACGGAACATCCGTCCGGTTAGGCTCATGACATGCATGCCTGGCCCGCTTCCGAGGTCCCCGCCCTGCCTGGTCAGGGCCGCGACCTGAGGATCCACGACACCGCGAGCGGTGGCTTGGTCTCCCTTGACCCCGGTCCCGTCGCTCGTCTCTACGTCTGCGGCATCACGCCGTACGACGCCACCCACATGGGGCACGCGGCGACCTACAACGCGTTCGACCTCGTGCAGCGCGTGTGGCTCGACACGAAGCGTCAGGTTCACTACGTCCAGAACGTCACCGACATCGACGACCCGCTCCTGGAGCGCGCCGAGCGGGACAGCCTCGACTGGGCCGCCCTCGCCGAGAAGGAGACGGCTCTCTTCCGCGAGGACATGACCGCCCTCAGGATGCTGCCGCCGCAGCACTACATCGGCGCGGTGGAGGCGATACCCGGGATCGTGCCGCTCGTCGAGCGGCTGCGGGACGCCGGTGCCGCCTACGAACTCGACGGGGACACCTACTTCTCCGTCGAGTCCGACCCGAACTTCGGCAAGGTCTCGAACCTCGACGCGGCCGCCATGCGGCTGCTGTCCGCCGAGCGCGGCGGCGACCCGGACCGGCCGGGCAAGAAGAACCCGCTCGACCCGATGCTGTGGATGGCGGCCCGCGAGGGCGAGCCCAGCTGGGACGGCGGTTCCCTCGGGCGTGGCCGCCCGGGCTGGCACATCGAGTGCGTCGCCATCGCCCTCGACCACCTCGGCATGACCTTCGACGTCCAGGGCGGCGGCTCCGACCTCGCCTTCCCGCACCACGAGATGGGCGCCTCCCACGCCCAGGTGCTCACCGGCGAGTTCCCCATGGCCAAGGCGTACGTCCACGCCGGCATGGTCGCCCTCGACGGCGAGAAGATGTCCAAGTCCAAGGGCAACCTGGTCTTCGTGTCGCAGCTGCGCCGCGACGGCGTCGACCCCGCCGCCATCCGGCTGGCGCTGCTCGCCCACCACTACCGGGCCGACTGGGAGTGGACCGACCAGGTCCTCCAGGACGCCGTGGACCGGCTGGGCCGCTGGCGTGCCGCCGTCTCCCGGCCCGACGGACCGTCCGCGGAGGCCCTCGTCGAGGAGGTCCGCGAGGCCCTCGCGAACGACCTGGACGCGCCCGCGGCGCTGGCCGCCGTCGACCGCTGGGCCGCCCTTCAGGAGCAGCAGGGAGGCACCGACATGGGGGCGCCCGGCGTGGTGACCCGCGCGGTGGACGCGCTGCTGGGCGTGGCCCTCTAGAAGGCCGCACGAAGGGCGCTTCCTCCCCGCGGAGGAAGCGCCCCACCGCCCTCCGCCCGGCCCGTGTCGCCAACTCGCTCCGAAACACGGTGAATCGGGTGACGTGCGCAATCCCTCCCGAACCCGAAGTCACGTCACAAACCGGCCGACGACTGTGGAGACGGCCGTCATGTGATGGGGTGGGAGCGTCGCTTGACCGTTCGGCCGGCCGCGCGCCGACCCTTGCGGAAGGACGCACCGTGGCACCCGCAGACCGTTCCTTCGCACGTCGAACCCTCCTGACCACGACCGCCGCGCTGACCGGCGCCGCCCTGCTCGGCGGCCCCGCGCACGCGGCCGGCACCCGGCACACCGCGTGGCCCGCGGGCTTTCCCCTCCCCGACGGCTTCCGGCCCGAGGGCATCACCATCGGCCCCGCGCCGTACGCCTGGTTCGGCTCGCTCGCGAGCGGTGACATCTACCGGGCGAGCCTGGCCACCGGCCGCGGACGGATCGTCGCGAAGGGCGCCGGGCGCCCGACCGTCGGTCTGAAGATCGACCGGCACGGCCGCAGACTCTTCCTCGCCGGCGGCGACAGCGGCGAGATCCGGACCGTCGACGCCCGCTCCGGTGAGACCGAGCGCGTGTACGCCACCGGCGGCACCTTCGTGAACGACGTGATCCTCACCCCGGGCGCCGCCTGGTTCACCGACTCCTTCAAGCCGGTGCTCTACCGACTGGCCAAGGGGGCGCTGACGACCGTACCGCTGACCGGGGACTGGCAGCAGGGACCCGACTTCACGGCCAACGGCATCGAGCGCACACCCGACGGCAGCGCCCTGCTCGTGGTGAACCAGTACGTGAACGGTGGCGGCCTCATGCGGGTCGACCCCCGCACCGGCGCCGCCCGGGCCGTCGACCTCGGCACGGCGAAACTCCCCAACGGCGACGGCCTGTTGCTGCTCGGCCGGACCCTCTACGCCGTCCAGCAGGTGCAGAACGCGATCGACGTGTTCCGCCTGAACGACTCCGGCACCCGGGGCACCGCGATCGCCCGCATCACCGACCCGCGCTTCCGCATCCCGACGACGGTCGCCGCCTGGCGGGACACGCTCTACCTGCCCAACGCCCGCTTCGACGTGGAGCCCACGCCCACCACCGAGTACGACGTGGTGGCGGTGGACCGGGTCTGAAAAACCGGAGAGGGCGGTGCACACGCACCGCCCTCTCCGCTCAGTCCTCCGATGGGGAGTCCCCGTCGTCCGTCTCCGGTTCCCGCTCCGGTCCTGTCTCCGTCTCCGGCCGCGGCGGCTTCGGAGGCTTCGTACGGCCACCGGGGCTGTCCCGCAGATAGGCCGAACCGTCGCTCCCGTCCGCCGTCGCGTGACCGCCCGGCTGACCCGGCTGGCCGCCGTCCCGGCGCCGCAGATACCGCTCGAACTCCCGGGCGATCGCCTCGCCCGAGGCCTCCGGCAGCTCCGCGGTGTCCCGGGCCTCCTCCAGCGTCTGGACGTACTCCGCGACCTCGCTGTCCTCGGCGGCCAGCTGGTCCACGCCCACCTGCCAGGCGCGCGCGTCCTCGGCCAGCTCGCCCAGCGGGATCCGCACGTCGATCAGGTCCTCCAGACGGTTCAGGAGGGCCAGCGTCGCCTTCGGGTTCGGCGGCTGCGACACGTAGTGCGGTACGGCCGCCCACAGCGACACCGCGGGCACGCCCGCGTGGGTGCAGGCCTCCTGGAGGATGCCGACGATCCCCGTGGGACCCTCGTACTTGGTCTCCTCCAGGTCCATCCGCCGGGCCAGGTCCGGATCCGACGTGGTCCCGCTGATCGGCACCGGACGGGTGTGCGGGGTGTCACCGAGCAGCGCGCCCAGGACCACCACCAGCTCCACGCCCAGTTCGTGGGCGAAGCCCAGCAACTCGTTGCAGAACGAGCGCCAGCGCATCGACGGTTCGATACCCCGGACCAGCACCAGATCGCGCGGCTTGTCACCGCCGACGCGGACCACCGACAGCCTTGTCGTGGGCCACGTGATCTTGCGCACTCCGCCGTCCAGCCACACCGTGGGACGGTTCACCTGGAAGTCGTAGTAGTCCTCGGCGTCCAGCGCCGCGAACACCTCGCCCTTCCACTCCTTGTCCAGATGCGCGACCGCGGTGGAGGCGGCGTCGCCGGCGTCGTTCCAGCCCTCGAACGCGGCCACCATGACCGGGTCGATCAGCTCGGGAACCCCCTCGAGCTCGATCACCCAGCGCCTCCTTCCGACGTGCCCTCGCCTAACGCACCAACCTTACGGCGTCCGGCGGGGGCGCCCGCAGCCCCCTTGCACGGGGGAGTGAACGATCACTGCCCCGTTCGCCACCCCCGAACACCCCCTGCGTCCCGGACGCCGTGCTCCGCGCCCTGGTACGCGAGAACTCCGATGTCCCCGCACCACATCGCCGTACCCACGGCGCCCGGCCCGCGCCCTTCGCCACGGCACCGGGGAAAACCGCCTCAGGCGGCCGGAGTTGCCCCGGGGCGGAGAGTCCGCGCGTTCGGGAGACGGCGGCCCGGGCGGCTCACAGCGTGGAGCGCAGCCACTGCTCGACGCTCGCGATGTGCACCGTCGCCCAGGAGCGGGCCGCCTCCCCGTCCCGGTCGCGCAGTGCCGCGAGGATCGCCCGGTGCTCGTGCAGGGTGCGGCTGACCGCGTCCTCCTGGGTCAGGCCGCGCCAGATCCGGGCCCGGGTGGTGGGCCCGGACAGGCCGTCCAGGAGCGAGCAGAGCACGGAGTTGCCGGAGCTCTGCACGATTCCGCGGTGGAAGTCGAGGTCGCAGGCGACCAGTTCCTCCACCGACGGGCTGTCCCCGAGCTTGTCCAACTGAGCGCTCAGCGCGTCCAGTTGCTGCTCGCTGATCCGGGAGGCGGCCATCGCGGTGGCGGCCGGCTCCAGGATGCGGCGCACCGCCAGGAACTCCAGGACCGTGTCGTCGCGGTGGAAGTCCACGACGAAGCTCAGCGCCTCCAGCAGGAGTTGGGGGTCCAGGCTGGTGACGTACGTGCCGTCGCCCTGCCGCACGTCCAGGATGCGGATCAGCGACAGCGCCCGCACGGCCTCGCGCAGCGAGTTCCGGGACAGCCCCAGTTCGGAGGCGAGCTCGCTCTCCTTGGGGAGCCGCTCGCCCGGGCGCAGCGCGCCCGAGACGATCATGTCCTTGATCTTCTCGATCGCCTCGTCGGTGACAGCCATGTCCGGCCTCCTTCTCGCCCCGCTGTGCGCTGAGACGTCGGACGTCTCGGCCACATTATGGCGGCTGCCCGGCGCCTCCCGATTCCGGCGGGAACCGGGGCGCGGGGGGCGCGGGGCATGCGAAAGGG
>NZ_RSAJ01000171.1 GCF_003933965.1 Streptomyces sp. RP5T | reverse complement strand
GGGTCGGGGGTCGCGCTGCTCACGGCGGCTTTCGTGACGGTCTGAGGGCATTCGCCGTTCTTCGGTTCCCTGGAGAACCTGAGTGTTGTCCGTTCGTGATTGACCGAGAGTCAGTCACACCTGGATGCTGGGCCACACCCTCCACATCTTCCCGTTCCACTCTCGAAGATGGACTACTGCCCCATGCGCACCCTGACCCGCTTCGGCGTCCTGTCCGCCGTCGCCTCGACGGCCCTTCTGGTCGCCCCGGTCGCCCACGCCACCCCTCCGGGTGACAACGGAACCGTGAAGATCCACGACGCCACCACCGGCGAAGAACTCCGCAAGAACGAGCCGCACGTCTGCACCTTCTACCTCGACGCCTTCGGCTTCGACGCCGTCCAGGAGGTCGACTGGCACATCGAGGCCTGGGCCCCGACGGCCGATGTCAAGGGCGAGACCGTGAAGTCCGGCGAGATCACGCTGAAGGACGGCCACGGCCGCACGGAGGACCTGTCGCTGCCGGACGGGCACTACAAGCTCTTCTGGAACTTCGACGGGGAGAAGGGCGCCGCCAAGCACAAGGTGTTCTGGACGGACTGCGAGGACGAGGAAGGCGGCGGTACGACATCCACGCCGACGGCCACGCCCTCCGGTACTCCGAGCACCGGCGAGTCCGCCTCGCCGAGCACCGAGCCCAGCACCGAGCCCAGCACGGGATCCAGCGAGTCGGCCGGGGCCGGTACTTCTCCGTCGGCCTCCTCCTCCGCTTCCGCGCAGGGCACCACCGGTGACCTCGCCGAGACCGGCAACGGCGCTCCCGTCGGCCTGCTCTCCGGGCTCGCGGCCGCGCTGGTGGCGGCGGGCGGTTACCTCGTGGTCCGGCGGCGCCGGGCCTGACGTCACGGAAAAGGGCGGTGCCCCCGGGGACTCCCGGGGGCACCGCCCTTTTCCGTGTAGAGGTCAGCCCGTGTTGCGCAGGCCGGCGGCCACGCCGTTGACGGTCAGCAGCAGGGCGCGGGAGAGCAGCGGGTCGGGCTGTTCACCGGCGGCAGCCGCGTCGCGCTGGCGCTTGAGCAGCGTCACCTGGAGGTAGGAGATCGGGTCCAGGTAGGCGTCGCGGATGGCGAAGGTCTGCTTGAGGACCGGGGTGGCGTCGAGGAGTTCGTCCTCGCCGGTGACCCTGAGGACCTCGCGGACGGTGAGCTCGTGCTCGGCCTCGATGTCGGCGAAGACGTGCTGGAGCTCGGCGGGGACGAGGGTCTCCACGTAGTGGCGGGCGATGCGCAGATCGGTCTTCGCGAGCGTCATCTCGACGTTGGAGATGAAGTTCCGGAAGAAGTGCCACTGCTCGTGCATCTCGTCGAGCACGGTGTCCAGGCCCGCCTCGCGCAGCGCCTTCAGTCCGGAGCCGACGCCGAACCAGCCGGGCACGATCTGCCGGGACTGGGTCCAGCCGAACACCCACGGGATGGCGCGCAGTCCGTCGAGGGAGACGCCCGAGCCGGGGCGGCGGGAGGGCCGTGAGCCGAGGTGCAGGTCGGCGAGCTGGTCCACCGGGGTGGAGGCCAGGAAGTAGTTCGGCAGGTCCGGGTCCTCCACGAGCCTGCGGTAGGCGGCGTGCGCGGCGTCGGAGACGACGTCCATGGCCGCGTCCCAGCGGGCCAGCGCCTCGTCGGACTGGCGGGGCGCGGTGTGCAGGGCGGATGCCTGGAGCGTGGCGGCGACCGTCAGTTCCAGGTTCTCCCGGGCCAGGGACGGCACGAGGTACTTGTCGGAGATGACCTCGCCCTGCTCGGTGACCTTGATCTCGCCCTCCAGGGTGCCCCAGGGCTGGGCGAGGATCGCGTCGTGGGAGGGGCCGCCACCGCGGCCGACGGTGCCGCCGCGGCCGTGGAAGAGGCGCAGGCGCACGCCGTACCGGTGGGCGACGTCACGCAGCCGCCGCTGAGCCCGGTGGATCTCCCACTGGCTGGTGGTGATGCCGCCGAACTTGGAGGAGTCGGAGTAGCCGAGCATGACCTCCTGGACGTCCCCGCGCAGCGCGACCAGGCGCCGGTAGGAGGGGTCGGAGAGCATGTCCTCCAGGATGGTGTCGGCGGCCTTGAGCTCGTCGGTGGTCTCCAGGAGCGGCACGATGCCGATCTTCGCCCACCCGGCGTGCAGGTCGAGCAGACCGGCCTCGCGGGCCAGTACCGCCGCCGCGAAGACGTCGTCGGCGCCCTGGCACATCGAGATGATGTACGACTCGATGACCTCGGGTCCGAAGACCTCCAGGGCCCGCTTCACGGTCTGGAAGACCCCGAGGGTCTTCTCACCGGCCGCGTCCACGGGAGCCGGGGTGGGCGCGAGGGGCCGGCGCGAGCGCAGCTCCTTGGCGAGCAGCCTGGCCCGGTAGTCGCGGGGCATGTCCGCGTACCGCCAGGACTCCTCGCCCAGCCGGTCGAAGAGCTGGCCGAGGGCGTGGTGGTGGGCGTCGGCGTGCTCGCGGACGTCCATGGTGGCGAGCTGGAGGCCGAAGGCGGACAGGGTGCGGATGGTGCGGTCCATCCGGCCGTCGGCGAAGAGCCCGCCGCGGTGTTCCCGCAGCGAGGTCTGGATCAGGGTCAGGTCCTGGAGCAGCTCGCTGGTGCCGAGGTAGTCGCGGCCCTCCTCGTGCGGGATGCCCTTGGCCAGCCGGGTCTTGGTGTTCTCCAGCTTCTGCCGGATGCAGGTGGCCTTGAGGCGGTACGGCTCCTCGGCGTTGAGGCGCTTGTAGCGGGGGCTGATCTCCGGCAGGCGCTCCAGGTCGGCCTTGAGGGACTCCAGGAGCTCCTCGGTGGCGCCGGTGTAGCGGATGGAGTTCGACAGGAAGCCGCGCAGCTCGTCGATGAGCTCCAGGGCGTCGTTGATGCCGTGCTCGTGCTGGAGGATCAGGACGTCCCAGGTGACCTGCGGGGTGACGTTGGGGTTGCCGTCGCGGTCGCCGCCGATCCAGGTGCCGAAGGTGAGGGGGCGGGTCGCGTCGGGGATGCGGACGCCGACGCGCTCCAGTTCGGCGGTCAGGTCCTCCAGGACGTCGCCCACGGCGCCGGCGTGCAGTTCGTCGAGGTAGTAGATGGCGTTGCGGGCCTCGTCGGCGGGCTCGGGGCGCACCACGCGCAGTTCGTCGGTCTGCCAGACGAGGTCGATGTTCTCGGCCAGACGGGTGTCGTGACGGCGTCGGTCCGTCTCGATGACCGGGGTCTCCAGGAGGGCCGCGATCCGGCGGAGCTTGTTCAGCACCGAGCGGCGGGCGGCCTCGGTGGGATGGGCGGTGAAGACGGGGCGGACGTTGAGGTTGGCGACGGTCTGGCGCAGGTGCTCGGGGTCCGCGTCCTTGAGGCGGTCGGCCGTCCGGGCGAGGAGACCGCCCTCGGCGGATCGCCGGGCCCGCAGCTCACGGCCGCGGTGCACCTGCTCGGTGACGTTGGCGAGGTGGAAGTAGGTGGAGAAGGCGCGTACCAGCTTGGCGGCGGTCTCCAGTTCGATGCCGCGCAGCAGCTCGGCGGCGGCCTCGCCGTCCTCACGGGTGAGGCGGCGCACCTTCTCGACGAGTTCCAGCAGCTCGGGGCCCTCCTGGCGGACGAGGGTCTCGCCCAGGAGGTCGCCCAGCCGGCGGATGTCGGCGCGCAGTTCGGTACTGCTCGACGTGGCGCTCGTGGTCAGGTCGTCGGCACTGCTCACAGGTGCGGCTCCTTGCAGTGTTGAAGCTCGTCCGGCAGGGGAACCCGGACGGCGGTCGTGCGGCAGCCGCCGCATACGGCCGGGCCATCCGGGAAGAAATCAGAGCGGACCGCGCTGTCCGACCGACTCCAAGGATAGGTGTCCATGCGGACGCGCAGACTGTCGGGCTCTTGTCGCCGGGTGCCGCGCTGCCATACTTACGACGCCGTAGGTTACGGAACCGTAGGGACCGCCGTAACGGAACCCGGCAAGGATTCCCGCAGCCCGGCACCTGTCCTCAGCCCTCACAACCCCACAGGGGACGCCCATGACCACGCGCTCCGATGTGATCGCAGACGCCCCGAAGGCGCCCGACGGCTCGGCACTGCCCTCCGCGACCCTGGGCGGTGAGCAGAAACGCTCGCTCGAACAGATCACGCTGCTCCTCTTCATCACCGTTCCGTTCCTGGCCCTGCTCGCGGCGGTGCCGCTGGCCTGGGGCTGGGGAGTGAGCTGGCTCGATCTGGGCCTTCTGGTCTTCTTCTACTACCTCGGCTGTCACGGCATCACGATCGGCTTCCACCGCTACTTCACGCACGGTTCCTTCAAGGCGAAGCGGCCGCTGCGCATCGCGCTCGCGATCATGGGGTCGCTGGCCGTCGAGGGGCCGCTGGTGCGGTGGGTCGCCGACCACCGCAAGCACCACAGGTTCTCCGACGCCGAAGGCGACCCCCACTCACCGTGGCGGTTCGGGGAGACGGTCCCGGCCCTGGTGAAGGGCCTGTGGTGGGCGCACATCGCCTGGATGTTCGACGAGGAGCAGACCCCGCAGGACAAGTACGCGCCGGATCTGGTCAGGGACCCGGCGATCCGCGCGATCTCCCGCCACTTCATCTACTGGACGATGCTCTCCCTCGCCCTGCCCGCCGTGATCGGCGGTCTGGTGACGATGTCCTGGTGGGGCGCGTTCACCGGCTTCTTCTGGGGTTCGCTGGTGCGCGTGTGCCTGCTCCACCACGTGACCTGGTCGATCAACTCGATCTGCCACGCGGTCGGCAAGCGGCCCTTCAAGTCGCGGGACCGCTCGGGCAACGTGTGGTGGCTGGCCGTGCTGTCCTGCGGTGAGTCCTGGCACAACCTGCACCACGCCGACCCGACCTCGGCGCGGCACGGGGTGATGCGGGGCCAGCTGGACTCCTCGGCGCGGATCATCCGCTGGTTCGAGATGCTGGGCTGGGCGTACGACGTGCGCTGGCCGTCACGCTCGCGTATCGATTCGCGCCGGAACACGGACGCGGACGGCTCCCGGCGCAAGAAGGAGACCGCCGAGGCGGCATGATGGACGCCGTGGCGACCGACTCCAGCAGTACCCCGAGCACCGAAGCGAAGCCGCGGCGAGCCCGGCGCACCCGGATGACGGGAGCCGAACGCCGCGCGCAGCTTCTGGAGATCGGTCGCACGCTGTTCGCCGCGAAGGGCTTCGAGGCCACGTCGGTGGAGGAGATCGCGGCGAAGGCCGGCGTCTCCAAGCCGGTGGTCTACGAGCACTTCGGCGGCAAGGAGGGCCTGTACGCGGTGGTGGTGGACCGCGAGATGCGGCGCCTGCTGGACATGGTGACGAGCTCCCTGACCGCGGGCCACCCCCGCGAACTGTGCGAACAGGCGGCGTTCGCGCTCCTCGACTACATCGAGGAGTACACGGACGGCTTCCGCATCCTGGTCCGCGACTCCCCGATCCCCCAGTCCACCGGCTCCTTCGCCTCGCTCATCTCGGACATCGCGACGCAGGTGGAGGACATCCTGGGCCGCGAGTTCAAGAGGCGCGGCTTCGATCCCAAGCTCGCCCCGCTGTACGCCCAGGCCCTGGTCGGCATGGTCGCCCTGACCGGCCAGTGGTGGCTGGACGTGCGCCGCCCGAAGAAGGCGGAGGTGGCGGCGCACCTGGTGAACCTGGCCTGGCACGGCCTGGACGGCCTGGAGGCCAAGCCCCGCCTGATAGGCCGCAGGAAGAGCTGAGCGCCGCCCTGCCGGATCACCGCACGCACGACGGCCCGTGCACCCCGAGGGCGCACGGGCCGTCCGTCTGCGTACCGTCAGTGCTTGAAGGTGTCCTTGGCCTTTTCCTTGGCCTGGCGTGCGTCGCCCTTGGACTGGGCCATGCGGCCCTCGGCCTCCATGCTCTCGTTGCCGAGCGCGCGCCCCACGACTTCCTTGGCCTTGCCCTTGGCCTGTTCCTTCTTGGCCTTGGCCTTCTGGTCTTCTGCCACGGTTCTCACTCCCAGCGATTGCCGACTCGGCCGTCCTCACTGCGGGTGACCCCGCTCGCGGCGGTCAAACCAGGAACTCCAGCCGGTTGCCCACGGGGTCGCACGAGTGGAAGCGACGGCGCCCCGGCACTCCCGCGTCCCAGCGCACCGGCGCTCCCCGCGCCTCCAGCCGGGCCGCGCACGCCACGACGTCCGTGACCCGCAGCCCCGGGTGGGCCTTGCGCGCCGGGCGGAAGTCCTCCTCGATGCCCAGGTGCAGTTCCACGGGCCCCGCCCGGAACCAGCAGCCGCCCCGCGCCGCGAGCGCCGGCGGCTTGGGGATCTCGGTCATGCCGAGGACGTCGACGTAGAAGGCGCGCAGCAGATCCTCGGAGCCGGGAGGCGCGGCGAGCTGGACGTGGTCGACGGCGACGAGCATCAGCCCTCCTTGCGGGCCACGGCGAAGATGCGGCGGAACGGGAACGGGGTGCCGTGCGGGCCCGCCGGGTACGCCTCGCGCAGGGCGGCCCGGTACGCGGTCAGGAACTCCTCCCTGGCCGCCGGGTCGTCGGCCAGGGCGGTCAGGAGCGGGCGCAGGCCCGTGCCCCTGACCCAGTCCAGGACCGGGTCCTCGCCCTGGAGCAGGTGGACGTACGTCGTCTCCCACGCGTCCACCTCGCAGCCCAGGTCGGCCAGCGCGGCGAGATAGCCCTCGGGCCGGAGCACGGCGTCGTCGTGGCGCAGGACGTCCGCGAAGCCCCGCGCCTCGGCGAGCTCGCGCATCAGGCGGTGGCTCGGGGAGCCGAAGTTGCCGGGCACCTGGAAGGCGAGGGTGCCGCCCGGCGCGAGCCCCGCGACCCACGCCCCGAAACGCTCCACGTGCCCCGGCACCCACTGGAGCGTGGCATTGCTGATGATCAGGTCGTACGGCTGCGCGGGCGCCCACGTGCGCACGTCCGCGTGGGCGAAGTCCAGGCTGCCGCCGCCGGCTGTGGGTCCGGCGTACTCCGCCCGTGCCTTGTCGAGCATCTCGGCGGAGTTGTCGTAGCCGGTGATCCGGGCCGTGGGCCAGCGGGCGGCGAGCAGCGCCGTGACGTTGCCGGGGCCGCAGCCGAGGTCGGCGATCCGGGGCGGGTGGCCCGGCGGGTCCGGGACGCGGGCGAGGAGGTCGGTGAAGGGGCGGGCGCGGTGGTCCGCGTGGCGCAGGTACTGGGCGGGGTCCCAGGTGGGGGTCGTCATGCCCTTCACCTTCCCCGCCCACTTATCTTGATGTCAAGAGACTTGAACTCAAGAGACTTCACGTCGACACAACCACTACACTGATCGTCATGGAGGACGAGGTCGATCGGCTGGTCGCAGCATGGCGCCGGGAGCGCCCGGACCTCGACGTGGAACCGCTCGAGGTACTCAGCCGCGTGAGCAGACTGGCCCGGCACCTGGACCGGGCACGCCGGCTGGCCTTCGCCGAGCACAGCCTGGAGCCCTGGGAGTTCGACGTGCTGACCGCGCTCAGGCGCGCGGGGACGCCGTACCAGCTCTCCCCCGGCCAGCTGCTGACCCAGACCCTGGTCACCTCGGGGACCATGACCAACCGGATCGACCGCCTGGCCAAGAAGGGCCTGGTGGAGCGGCTGCCCGACCCGAGCGACCGGCGCGGGGTGCTGGTCCGGCTCACCGAGGACGGCAAGGACCGCGCGGACCAGGCCCTCGCCGGTCTGCTGGAACAGGAGCGCGCGATCCTCGCCGAGCTCTCCCGCGCCCAGCGCGGGGAACTGGCCGGGCTGCTACGCCAGTTGACCGCCCCGTTCGACAACATCCCCGGCTAGGTCGACCGGGCCCACGCCCGCGCGCCGCGCGAGGGCGACGGCGGCCAGGGTGGAGTGGACGCCCAGCTTGCCGAGGACGTTCTGCATGTGGGTGCGCACGGTGTGCGGGGAGAGGAACAGTCTCTCCGCGACCGCCTTGCGGCCGAGCCCGGCCACCATGCAGCGCAGCACCTCGCGCTCGCGCGGGGTCAGGGACTCCACCAGGCGCTCGCTCTCGGTGCGGTGCTTGCGGGCGGCGGTGAGTTCCCGCAGCACGCCGGTGAGCAGGGCGGGCGGCAGATGGGTCTCGTCGCGCAGCACCCCCCGGATGACGGTGAGCAGCCGGGACAGCGAGCAGTCCTTGGCGACCCAGCCCGAGGCGCCGGCCTGGAGGGCGAGCGCGGCCCGGCGCGGATCGTCCTTCTCGGCGAGCACGACGATCCGGACCGCCGGCTGCGCCGTACGGACCCCGGCGACCAGCGAGATGCCGTCGACGAGACCCTCCTCGCCGCCGTCCTGCACGGACATGGCGGGCCTGATGCCCTGGACGTTGCCGCCCAGGTCGGCGTCGACGAGCAGCACGTCGAAACGGCGGCCCTCGGCCGCCGCGCGCTCCAGAGAGCGCAGCGCGGCGGGACCGCTGCCGGCCGCGGAGACCTCCACGTCGGGCTCGGCCGCCAGCGCGGCGGCGAGCGACTCGGCGAAGATGCGATGGTCGTCGACGACCAGGACTCGGATGCGAACCACGAAACCCCCTTCCCCAAGCTCTCGAAGAGCAGGGGATACCCCATCGTCTTCGTCTGAGGACGACTCGGGAGACGACACCGCCGCGGGTACGACCTCCCGAAGCACGATGGCCGCACGGCCGCCGCCGTGCAAGAACTGCTACCCCCACTTCGGGCGCCGTACCCGACTGTCTCGCCCCCCTGATCAGCACCGGCCCCCACCGGTGCTGTTCATCAGGGTACGGCCGGGGGGCGGGAGCGGAAGGTTATTTGCAGAACTGGCTGTCCGGTGCGTTTATGGTGAGCCGCATGTTTCGTCTGGAGACAGAAGTCGACAAAGCCCGGCAAGATCTGCTCCGCAAACGGCTGTTGGACACCAACACGGCCGCCTCCCCGGTACTGCGCGCACTGCGCGGAACCCCAGGTGAACGGGAACTTCCCCTGCACGTCTGGGCCCTGGACGACGCCGGTGCCCTCGCGGGCGGACTGGTCGGCCACACCTGGACGAGCTGGCTGCACGTGACCTATCTGTGGGTCGACGGACGGCACCGCGGGGCGGGCCTGGGTTCGCAGTTGCTCGCACGGGCGGAGCGGATGGCGCGTCGCGCGCGGGGCTGCACCTCGGTGCGCCTGGAGACGTGGGACTTCCAGGCACCGGAGTTCTACCGGAAGCAGGGCTACGAGGTGGTGTGCGTGATCCCGGACTACCCGCCGGGCATCACCGAGTACACGCTCACCAAGCGGCTCACCGCCTGAAGCGCCACGAGCCCGGCTCGTCGGCCGGCTCCAGGCCCAGCTCCCCGGCGATGCCGGCCGCGCGGCGGTGCGGGACGTCGGGGTAGTGCGCGGGGTGGACCTCGACGAAGCCGTGGTCGTCGGCCGAGGCCGTGCGCAGCGCCTCGCGGAGCGTGTGCTCCTGCTCCGCCACCCTGGCCCGCTCCT
The DNA here is from genome assembly GCF_003933965.1 of Streptomyces sp. RP5T. Classification (GTDB taxonomy): domain Bacteria; phylum Actinomycetota; class Actinomycetes; order Streptomycetales; family Streptomycetaceae; genus Streptomyces. The sequence continues at coordinate 6,011 of NZ_RSAJ01000171.1, read as the reverse complement.
CCCGCCGGTGGGCGACGGCGGCGCCCCGGCGGGCCGTGGCCGCGACGACGCCGAGCGCGACCAGCGCGAACGCCCCCACGCCCAGCACGTCACCGGTCGCGTCCGCGTCGCCCGGCAGCCGGGGGCGCAGGACGCCGTCGGGGTCCGCGAGCACGGTGACGCTCTGCCCGACGGCGAGGCTGCCGGAGACGGCCCGCAGGGAGGGGCCCGGGAGCCTGCTGCCGTCGTGGCGCGCGAGGGCGTAGTCGTAGGTGTCCGTCTCCCGCCCCCGGTCCGGGGCGGGCCAGTCGCCTACGACGGTGGCGGTGATCCGTTCGCCCCGCCGCTCCAGGGTGAGGTCGTCGCGGGCCAGGTCGGCGATGTACACGGCCGTCAGCGAGGCCCCCACCACCAGCAGCGCCGCGGACAGGCCCACCTCGTCCGCGCACAGCCTCGTCAGCAGCACGGCCAGGAGCACGCCGTGCGCGATCCACAGGGGCACCAGGAGTCCGCGGCCCCGGTCGTCCGCCAGGAGGAAGAAGCCGACGATCGCGGCGAGCGCGTAGCAGCCGATGCCGATCGCCGACAGGATGCGAAGGCGCCCTCGACTCACGCTCCGACGCTACTGGGGCGTATGTCAGGGAGAGGCCCGGCTTTCCCCAAGTTCGGATCAAGCCGGGCAAAACAGCGGTCAGCGGGTCTCAGGTCAGGCGCCGCGCCCCCGCCGAGGGCACCGCCTCGAAGACCCGCGGAGCGGTGAACTCCGCGGCGGCGAAGGCCTCTTGGACCGCCTTGGTGATCGCGTCCACGTCGGCCGCCTCGGCCAGCACGATCGCCGAGCCGCCGAAGCCGCCACCGGTCATCCGCGCGCCCAGGGCGCCCGCGGCGAGGGCGGTGTCGACGACCAGGTCCAGCTCCGGGCAGGAGATCCGGAAGTCGTCCCGCAGGGAGGCGTGGCCGGCGATCAGCACGGGGCCGATCGCGCGGGTCTCGCCCGACTCCAGCAGGGCGACGACCTTCTCGACCCGCTCGTCCTCGGTGACCACGTGCCGCACCAGGCGTACGGCCTCCTCGTCGTCGCCGAGCCGTGCGAGGGCCGCGTCGAGCTCGCCGTAGGGGATGTCCCGCAGGGCGTCGACGCCGAGCAGGGCGGCGCCCCGCTCGCAGCCGGCCCGGCGCTTGCCGTACTCGCCCTCGTTGTGGGCGTGCTTGACGCGGGTGTCGACGACGAGCAGGACCATGCCCTCGGCGGCGAGGTCGAAGGGGATCTGCTTCTGGGACAGGTCCCGGGTGTCGAGGAACAGCGCGTGGCCGCTCTCGCAGCAGGCGGACGCGGTCTGGTCCATGATCCCGGTGGGGGCGCCGACGTAGACGTTCTCGGCGCGCTGGCACAGGCGGGCGAGCTGCCAGCGCTGGAGGCCCAGGTCGTACAGGTCGTTCAGCGCGAGCGCGACGACGACCTCCAGGGCCGCCGAGGAGGACAGGCCCGCGCCCGCCGGGACCGTCGAGGCGAGGTGGACGTCCGCGCCGGTGACCGGATGCCCGGCCTCGCGCAGCGCCCAGACGACACCTGCCGGGTAGGCGGTCCAGTTCCGGTCGCTCTCGGGGGCGAGCTCGTCCAGGCGCAGCTCGACGACACCGCCCTCGACGTCGGCCGAGTGCAGACGCAGGACGCCGTCCTCGCGCCGGGAGACGGCCGCGACGGCGGTGTGCGGCAGCGCGAAGGGCATCACGAAGCCGTCGTTGTAGTCGGTGTGCTCACCGATGAGGTTGACGCGGCCCGGCGCCGACCAGACACCCTCGGGCTCGGTCCCGTAGAGCTCGGTGAAACCGTCCCGGACCTGCTGTGCCGCCACTACTGCTCCCTTGCGATGCTCTGCGCGAACTTCCAGGCGTCCGCGACGATCCCCGCGAGATCCGCGCGGGACGGGTTCCAGCCCAGCTTCTCGCGGGCGGTGGCGGCGGAGGCGACCAGGGTGGCCGGGTCGCCGGCCCGGCGCGGGGCCACGACCTCGGGGATCGGGTGGCCGGTGACCTGGCGGACGGTCTCGATGACCTGGCGGACGGAGAAGCCCTCGCCGTTGCCGAGGTTGCAGATGAGGTGCTCGCCCGGCCGGGCCGCCGTCAGCGCGAGGAGGTGGGCCTCGGCCAGGTCGGCGACGTGGATGTAGTCCCGCACGCAGGTGCCGTCCGGGGTCGGGTAGTCCTCGCCGAAGACGTTGATCGCCTCCCGCCTGCCCTGGGCGACCTGGAGGATCAGCGGGATGAGGTGCGACTCGGGGTCGTGCCGCTCGCCCTGGCTGCCGTAGGCGCCGGCGACGTTGAAGTAGCGCAGGGACACGGCACCGAGCCCGTGGGCGTTCGCCTCGCTGGTGATCATGAAGTCGACGGCGAGCTTGGAGGCGCCGTAGGGGTTGGTGGGCCGGGTCGGCGCCGACTCGACGATCGGCACCTCCTCGGGCTCCCCGTAGGTGGCGGCGGTGGAGGAGAAGACGAGCTTCTTCACGCCCGCCTCGCGCATCGCGCCGAGCAGCGCCATGGTGCCGCCGACGTTGTTGTCCCAGTACTTCTCGGGCTTCACGACCGACTCGCCGACCTGCGAGAACGCGGCGAAGTGCAGCACGCCGTCGAAGGAGGCGTCCAGCCACTTGGCGGCGTCGCGGATGTCGCCCTCGACGAAGGCGGCGCCGGCCGGGACGCCCTCGCGGAAGCCGGTGGAGAGGTTGTCCAGGACGACGACCTCGTGCCCCGCCTCCAGCAGATGCTGGGCCACGACACTGCCGACATATCCCGCGCCACCTGTCACCAGGTACTTCATGAACTCGCTACCTCTCGCAGTCGCTGTGCCGCGGCCTCCGGACGGATGTCGTTGATGAAGACGTTCATGCCCGACTCGGAGCCCGCGAGGAACTTCAGCTTGCCGGACGTACGGCGAATGGTGAAAAGCTCGAGGTGCAGCGCGAAGTCGTCACGGCTCACGCCCTCGAACTCCTCCAGCTGGCCGAAGGGCGCCTGGTGCCAGGCGGCGATGTACGGCGTCGGAGGCTCACCCTCGCCGAAGATCCGGTCGAAGCGCCTCAACAGTTCCAGATACACCTGGGGGAACTCTGTGCGGGCCTCCTCGTCGAGCCCGAGCAGGTCCGGCACCCGGCGCCTCGGGTACAGGTGCACCTCGTACGGCCAGTGCGCCGCGTAGGGCACGAAGGCGACCCAGTGCTCGCCCTCCAGGACGACCCGCTCGCCGGCCAGCTCGCTCTCCACGACGGCGTCGAAGAGGTTCTCCCCTCCGGTGGCCTCCTTGTGGGCCGCGAGAGAACGCAGCATCAGGGCGGTGCGAGGGGTGGTGAAGGGGTAGGCGTAGATCTGGCCATGCGGGTGACCCAGGGTGACACCGATCTCCGCACCCCGGTTCTCGAAACAGAAGACCTGCTCCACGGAGGGCAGATGCGACAGCTCCGACGTCCGGTCGGTCCACGCGTCCAGGACGAGCCGTGCCTGCTCCTGCGTGAGGTCGGCGAAGGACGCGTTGTGGTCCGAGGTGAAGCAGACGACCTCACAGCGCCCCGAGTCCCCGGCCAGCGAGGGGAAACGGTTCTCGAAGACCACGGCGTCGTACGACGAGTCCGGGATCTCGCTCAGCCGGTCGCCCTGCGAGGGGCACAGCGGGCATTCGTCGGCGGGCGGGTGGTAGGTGCGGCCCTGCCGGTGCGAGGCGATGGCCACGGAGTCGCCGAGCAGCGGATCCCGACGAACCTCGGACGTGGTGACAGTCCGCTCCAGCGGACGCCGGTCCACGGCGTCGCGGACGGTGTCGTCGCGCAGGTCGTAGTAGATGAGCTCGCGACCGTCGGCCAGCCGGGTCGAGGTCTTCTTCACCGCTGGACTCCTTCACTCAAACATAACTAAACACAAGTAACCATAACCCCCCACCCAAGTCAACATCAGAATCAAACAAAGCGCATCGGTCGAGGTGTTCAATTGCTGACTATGCAGACCCCCACAAAAGGCGCATACCTGGCCGCCGAGCTCCGGCTCCCCACCAACTGGCTCGACTACACGATCCTCGGGATCTACTTCGTCGTCGTCCTCGGCATCGGCTTCGCCGCCCGCAGGTCGGTGAAGACGAGCCTGGACTTCTTCCTCTCCGGACGTTCCCTGCCGGCCTGGATCACGGGTCTCGCCTTCATCTCGGCCAACCTGGCCGCCACGGAGATCCTCGGAATGGCCGCCAACAGCGCGCAGTACGGCGCCTACACGGTCCACTGGTACTGGATCGGCGCCATCCCGGCCATGGTCTTCCTCGGCCTGGTGATGATGCCCTTCTACTACGGCAGCAAGGTGCGCTCGGTCCCCGAGATGCTCCTGCTGCGCTTCGACAAGTGGGCGCACCTGCTCAGCTCGGCCCTGTTCGCCTTCGCCGCCATCCTGATCGCGGGCGTCAACCTGTACGCCCTCGCCATCGTGGTCGAGGCCCTGCTGGGCTGGCCGCAGTGGGTGGCCATCGTCGTGGCCGGCGCCTTCGTCCTCGCCTACATCACCCTCGGCGGCCTCTCCTCCGCGATCTACAACGAGGTCCTCCAGTTCTTCGTGATCCTCGCGGCCCTGATCCCGCTGGTCGTCCTCGGCCTGAAGAAGGTCGGCGGCTGGGGCGGCCTCACGGACAAGCTGACGGCCGAGCACGGCGCGAACTTCACGACCGCCTGGGGCGGCACGGGCATCGGCAGCGCGAACCCGCTGGGCGCGAACTGGCTGACGATCGTGCTGGGCCTGGGCTTCGTCCTGTCCTTCGGCTACTGGACGACGAACTTCGCGGAGGTCCAGCGAGCCCTGTCGGCGAGGAACCTCTCCGCGGCCCAGCGCACGCCCCTGATCGCCGCGTACCCGAAGATCTTCATCGTGTTCCTGGTGATGATCCCGGGCCTGGTGGCGGCCGCCCTGATCCCCGGCTTCGGCACCACCGACTCGGGCTACCAGTACAACGACGCCATCCCGTACCTCATGGAACAGCTCCTGCCGAACGGTGTCCTCGGCATCGCGGTCACCGGCCTCCTGGCGGCCTTCATGGCGGGCATGGCGGCCAACGTGTCCTCGTTCAACACGGTGTTCACGAACGACATCTGGGGCCGCTACGTCGTGCGGGGCCGCGAGGACGGGTACTACGTCCGCTTCGGTCGCCTGATCACGGTGATCGGTGTCTGCGCGTCGGTCGGCACGGCGTTCCTCGCGTCCACCTTCTCGAACATCATGAGCTACCTCCAGACGCTGTTCTCCTTCTTCAACGTGCCGATGTTCGTCGTCTTCATCGTCGGCATGTTCTGGAAGCGCGCGTCCGCCAAGTCGGGCTTCTGGGGCCTGCTGGCCGGCACGGTCGCGGCGATGGTGAACTACTTCTGGATCTACAAGCAGGGCATCATCGACATCCCCACCGACCAGGGCGCCAACTTCGTCTCCGCGATCGTGGGCTTCGTGGCCGGTGCGGTGGTCATGGTCGCCGTGTCCCTGTTCACGGCCCCCAAGCCCGCCGAGGACCTCCAGGGCCTCGTCTACGGCACGACGTCCCCCGGCATGTCCGAGCCGCCCGCCGCCGGGGACGACGCCTGGTACCGCAGGCCGGCCCTGCTGGGCTGGGGCGCGGTGATCCTGGCCGCCGCCTGCTACATCCCGTTCTCGTTCTGACCTCGGAGGATTGAGAGACCATGTCCGACCAGCACGGCTACTCCGAACACGACGTCCAGCGGGAAGTCACCGACCTCGAGGCCAAGTCGGCGACCGCGGCCCGCATCTTCGACCTGCGCCGCATCATCGGCGGCCTGTTCGTCCTCTACGGCATCATCGTCACGATCGCCGGAATCAACCCCTCGGACTCCTCCCTCGACAAGTCGGAGGGCATCAACATCAACCTCTGGACCGGCCTCGGGATGCTGGCGCTGGGCATCTTCTTCCTGATCTGGCTGAAGCTGAAGCCTGCGGCGCCGGTACAGGTGGACGAGGAGTCCGACGGCGTGTAGGGGATGCCGGGTCCGGTTGTGGGG
>NZ_RSAJ01000170.1 GCF_003933965.1 Streptomyces sp. RP5T | reverse complement strand
CCCCGACCCCAGCCCCGACGCCGAGATGACCCAGGTGGTCCGCCCGTCATGAACAAGCCCCTGCGCCGGATCGCGATCTTCTGCGGCCTTCTGGTCCTCGCCCTGCTCATCCGCGACAACTGGCTCCAGTACGTCAAGGCCGACAGCCTCCGCGAGGACCCGGACAACCGCCGTGTGCTCATCGCGCGGTACGCCACGCCCCGCGGCGACATCATCGTCGACGGCAAGGCCATCACCGGGCACGCGGAGACGACGTCGGGCGACTTCAAGTACAAGCGCACCTACAAGGACGGCGCCATGTGGGCGCCGGTCACCGGCTTCGTCTCCCAGGCCTACGGCGCCACCCAGCTGGAGTCCATCGAGGACGGCATCCTCACCGGCACCGACGACCGGCTCTTCTTCCGCAACACCCTCGACATGCTCACCGGCAAGCCGAAGGAGGGCGGCAATGTCGTCACCACCCTCAGCGCCGCCGCTCAGAAGGCCGCCTACGAGGGTCTGAAGAAGCAGGGCGGCAAGGGCGCGGTCGCCGCCATCGAGCCCTCCACCGGCAAGATCCTGGCGCTGGCCTCGTACCCGTCGTACGACCCCTCCACGATCGCCGGCGGCAGTGACGCCGACGCCGAGGCCTGGAAGAAGCTCGACAAGAAGAACAACCCCGACGACCCCTCGCTCAACCGGGCGCTGCGTGAGGTCTACCCGCCCGGCTCCACCTTCAAGGTCGTCACCGCAGCCGCCGCGCTGGAGAACGGCCTGTACAAGTCGGCCGACGAGCAGACCGACTCCCCGCTGCCGTGGACCATGCCGGGGACCACGACCCAGCTGAAGAACGAGGGCAACATCCCCTGCAAGAACGCCACCCTGCGGGTCGCGCTGCAGTACTCGTGCAACACCGTCTTCGGCAAGATCGGCTCCCAGCTCGGCAACGACAAGATGCTCGAGGAGGCCAAGAAGTTCGGCTTCACCGAGGAGCAGTTCACGCCGGTCCGCTCCAGCGCCTCGGTCTTCTCCGACGACATGAACCCCTCGCAGACCGCGCTGTCCTCCATCGGCCAGTACAACACCGCCGCGACCCCGCTCCAGATGGCCATGGTCGCCGCGGCTGTCGCCAACAACGGCACCCTGATGAAGCCGTACATGGTCGACTCCCTCCAGGCCCCGAACGTGGACACCCTGGAGAAGACCGAGCCGGAGAAGATGAGCGAGCCGCTGTCCCCGGAGAACGCCCAGACCCTCCAGTCGATGATGGAGACGGTCGTCGAGAAGGGCACCGGAACCACGGCCCAGATCGACAACGTCACCGTGGGCGGCAAGACCGGTACCGCCCAGCACGGCGAGAACAACAGCAAGAACCCGTACGCCTGGTTCATCTCGTACGCCAAGGTCGGCGACAGCGTGCCGGTCGCCGTGGCCGTGGTGGTCCAGGACGACAACGCGGTCCGCGAGAACATCTCCGGAAGCGGTCTCGCGGCGCCGATCGCCAAGAGCGTCATGGAGGCGGTCATCGGCTCCAAGAAGTGACCCCGCTCACGTCCCCTTCACATCGGTGCACGTTGCGATACCGGTCCTGTATCGGGTGACGCACTTGGCCAGGTCACACAAAGCAAGCCGGGTACGGTAGGCCCGGAGTGCAGCCTCCGACCGCACACACGTGCCGGTCGGGACCGACGGAGAGGGCTGGTAGGAAGCTATGGAAGAGCCGCGTCGCCTCGGCGGCCGGTACGAGCTGGGCCAGGTGCTCGGCCGTGGTGGCATGGCGGAGGTCTACCTCGCCATGGACACGCGCCTCGGCCGCACCGTGGCGGTGAAGACGCTGCGCGCGGACCTCGCGCGCGACCCGTCCTTCCAGGCCCGGTTCCGCCGGGAGGCCCAGTCGGCCGCCTCGCTCAACCATCCCGCGATCGTGGCGGTCTACGACACGGGCGAGGACTACATCGACGGGGTCTCGATCCCGTACATCGTCATGGAGTACGTCGACGGCTCCACGCTCCGTGAGCTGCTGCACTCCGGCCGCAAGCTGCTGCCGGAGCGCTCCCTGGAGATGACCATCGGGATCCTCCAGGCGCTGGAGTACTCCCACCGCAGCGGGATCGTGCACCGGGACATCAAGCCGGCCAACGTCATGCTCACGCGCAACGGCCAGGTCAAGGTCATGGACTTCGGCATCGCGCGCGCCATGGGCGACTCCGGCATGACGATGACCCAGACCTCCGCGGTCATCGGCACCGCCCAGTACCTCTCCCCGGAGCAGGCGAAGGGCGAACAGGTCGACGCCCGGTCGGACCTCTACTCGACCGGCTGTCTCCTCTACGAGCTGCTGACGGTCCGGCCGCCCTTCGTGGGCGACTCACCCGTGGCCGTCGCCTACCAGCACGTCCGCGAGGAGGCCCAGCCGCCGTCGGTCTTCGACCCCGAGATCACGCCCGAGATGGACGCCATCGTCCTCAAGGCCCTGGTCAAGGACCCGAACTACCGTTACCAGTCCGCCGACGAGATGCGCGCCGACATCGAGGCCTGCCTCGACGGCCAGCCGGTGGCGGCCACCGCGGCCATGGGCTCGGTGGGCTACGGCGGCTACCCCGACGACCAGGCGACCACGGCCCTGCGCTCCGACGCGGGCGCCACCACCATGCTGCCGCCCATGAACCCGGACGACGGCGGCTACGGCTACGACGACCGCCCCGACCGGCGCCGCCAGAAGAAGTCGAACACCTCGACGATCCTGTTGGCGGTGGCGGGCGTCCTGGTGCTCGTCGGCGCGATCCTGATCGGCCAGTGGATCTTCAGCGGCGGCGGCGCGGGCAACGACCAGGTGACCGTGCCGAACCTGGTCAACCAGCCGCAGGCCGAGGCCGCCAAACAGTTGGGCAACGTCGACCTGAAGCTCGGCGAGGTCACGCAGAAGGCCTGTGAGAACACGGCCAAGGGCAACATCTGCGAGCAGAACCCGACGGGCGGCACCAAGGTCGACAAGCAGTCCACCGTCAGCATCGTGGTGTCCACCGGGGCGCCGAAGGTGGCGGTTCCCAGTGTCCTCGGCCAGGACGTCGACAAGGCCACGGAGACGCTGGAGGGCGATCAGTACCAGTTCGTCGTCAAGACCAAGAAGCAGGTGTCCACCGAGGAGCCGGGCACCGTCCTGGATCAGGACCCGAAACTCGGCGCGGAGGTGGAGAAGGGTTCCACCGTCACCCTCACCATCGCCAAGGCCGAGGAGAAGTCCACGGTCCCGGACGTCATCGGCCGTTCCTGTGACGACGCCAAGGCCCAGATGCAGGCGAACAACCTCGTCGGCAACTGCACCGAGGTGGAGACCGAGGACACCAACCAGATCGGCAAGGTCATCTCGACCTCGCCGCAGGCCGGCACCCAGGCCGACAAGAACTCGCAGGTCACCATCCAGATCGGCAAGGCGGCCGACAAGACCGAGGTCCCGAGCGTGGTGGGCCGTACGGTCGGCCAGGCCAGGCAGATCCTCAACAACGCCGGCTTCACGAACATCCAGTTCGCGAACGGCAGCGACCAGAGCGACACCGCCCTGGTGGCCCAGCAGGACCCGGGGGCGGGCAGCGAGGTCGGCGATCCGGGCGGCACCCAGATCAACCTGACCACGGTGAGCGTCGGCGGCGGGAACAACGGCGGCAACAACGGCGGAGGCTTCTTCGGAGGCGGCGGAGGCTGACCGACGCCCGCACCCCGCGACGAAGAGCCGGACCCCGCACGGGGTCCGGCTCTTCGTGTCTTCCCATCCGACAAGTCGTTGATCGGATGGGGTGACGTGTCGAAACGTGGCCCAACCACAGACGGAGGGCACAACATGATCAACGAATCGGCATTGCTGGAATCGAAGTCCCTGCGCGACGGCGTGCTGGAACGCACGGAGGTACTCGACAGGGTCAAAGCGCTGTCGCTGCTGCCGGACGGGATGCATGTGACAACGGCGATGGTGGCGTCCTACTTCGAGGTCGGCCTCACAGCCATTCGCTCCCTCGTACTCGACCACCGCGCCTAGCTGGAGGCCAACGGCTACCACACCTTGACAGGTACAGAACTGAGTTCCTTCAAGGAACTCAGTGGGCTTCAGTCGCGCTCCGCATCTCTCGCCCTCTTTTCCCGCCGAACCGTCCTCAACGTCGCCATGCTCCTCCGCGACAACGAAGTCGCACGTCAGGTGCGTGTGTACCTTCTCGACATGGAGTACCTGGCGCGTACGCAGCCTGTGGATAACTCTGTCCACAGGGAGACCGCCTCCCTCGACGACCGCATCGACCAACGCATCACCCACATCCTCGGCAAGACCGTCGTACCGATGTTCAACGCCCTGATCGAAACCTCGGGCGAGCACCGCAGGGAGTTGGTCGCCCTGCGGGCAGGAGTCCAGCGCATCGAGCGTCGGCTCCACCAGCACCACACCCGGTTGCAACGACTGGAAGGCGTACGGGACGATCGGCCCACCGTCGGAGTCATGGCCGCCATGGACGCCATGAACGGCCGCACGTTCGAACACCACATCGCCAAGCTGCTGCGCCGCGACGGATGCACCGACGTGACCGTGCTGGGCGGCAACGGAGACCGGGGTATCGACGTCAGCGCGCTCACGGCCGGTGGGCAACGTCTCGTCGTCCAGTGCAAGCGGTTCGCGCCGTACCTCAACATCACCAGCCCCGACATGCAGAAGTTCGTCGGAGCGGCCAAGGTTCTCCACACCGCGGAGGTAGCGCTCTTCGTGGCCACCTGCCCGTTCACCGCGGAAGCCCTGAGCATCGCCGCCGAGACCGGGATCACCGTCGTACCCCGTGGGCTGCTGGAGCAGTGGAGCGCCGGGGAACCGCTGGAGGTCCTGGAGTAGGCACGGCCGGACGCAAGAAGGCCCGAAGCCGCAAGAGCAAGTTGCGGCTTCGGGCCTTCGTCATGCTAGGTGACTGCCCCTCTTCAAGAGGGGCAGTCACCTCATCTCAGTTCCTTCGGCAGCGTCCGCTCACTGTCCACCTTCTCCGTGCGGACCAACTCCCCCCACACCACGTACCGATACCGGGACGTGTACACCGGCGTGCACGTCGTCAGCGTGATGTAGTGGCCGGCCTTCTTCTTGCCGGACTCCTTCGGGACCGCGCCGAGCACCTTGACGTTGTACTTCGAGGTCTCGGGCAGGACCGCGTAGACCTTGTAGACGTACCACTTGTCCTTGGTCTCGAAGACGATCGGATCGCCCTTCTTGACCTTGTCGATGTTGTGGAACTTGGCGCCGTGGCCGTCGCGGTGGGCGGCGAGGGAGAAGTTGCCGTTCTTGCCGCTGGTGGGGAGCGTGGCCTTGACCGGGTCGGTGTAGTAGCCGGCGACCCCGTCGTTGAGGATCTTCGTCGAGGTGCCCTTCTCGACCAGGACCTCGCCGTTCCTCATCGCGGGGACGTGCAGGAAGCCGATGCCGTTCCTGGTGTCCAGCGCGCCGGGGCCGGTGTCCCGGTCCTGCATCCAGCTGTCGCGCACCTTGTCGGCCTCCTTGTGGGCCGCGCGGTCGGCGACGACGTTCGTCCACCACAGCGAGTAGACGACGAACAGGCCGAGCACCAGGCCCGCCGTGATGAGGAGTTCACCGAAGACGCTGACCGCCATGGCGATCCGGCCGGTGCCACGGCGGCGCGGCGGAGGGGTGCCGGTGTTCTGCTCTTGATCGGTGGTCGCTGCCACTAGTCATCTGCCCTTACTGGACGAGCGCATCCGGCTTGCCCTTGCTGCGCGGCCGTTCCTCGACCATCTTGCCCCAGACGATCAACCGGTACTTGCTGGTGAACTCCGGCGTGCAGGTGGTGAGGGTGATGTAGCGGCCGGCCTTGGTGAAACCGGATCCCTTGGGGACGGGGTCGATCACGCTCGTGTTGCTCGGAGCCGTCACCGGCAGCGTCGACGTCATCTTGTAGACGAAGTACTCGTCCTGCGTCTCGACGACGATCGCGTCGCCCGGGCTGAGCTTGTTGATGTAACGGAAGGGCTCGCCATGGGTGTTGCGGTGCCCGGCGAGGGCGAAGTTGCCGGTCTTGGCGTCGGGCATCGCCGTCTTCAGCGCGCCCTCGCTGTAATGCCCGACCATGCCCTTGTCGAGGACCTTCTTGTTGCTGACGCCCTCCGCTATCGGCACCACTACGTCCAGCTTGGGGATGTGCAGCAGGGCGAACCCCTGGCCGGGCTCGAAGGTGCCGGGGGCGCCCTTCCCGCTCGCCCAGTCGTTCTGGAGGCTGCTCGCCTCCTTGTCCGCCTGTGCGTGGGCCCGGACGTTGGTCCACCAGAGCTGGTAGCTGACGAACAGCAGCATCAGTACGCCGGTGGTGATGAACACCTCGCCGATCGCCCGGCTCGCGAGGACGGCCGCGCCGGGTTTGCGGGCCTTCGCCTGTCTGCGCGCCTCGACGCGGGACAGCGGTCTGCCGTCCGGCGCGTCCTGCTCCGCCTGCGCGTCGGGAGCGGCCCCGCCGCCATGACGCCCGTGGCGGCCCTTGGCGGCCTTTCTGCGGGCCGCACGGCCACCCTGTGGGGATCCAGTGGCGGATGTGACGGAAGAGTCCACAGAGGCGGATATGGGGGGTGGCGGCGGATCGGGTATCCGCAGCGCCACCGTCTCGTCGTCGGCAGGCGGCACATAGGGCGCCGACGCCCCGGCGGCCGACCCCCGGGCGTGCTTGCCGGGGTGCGGTCGCTCGGCGTGCGGCTCCTGAGGGTACGTCTCCCGGGCGTACGTCTCCTGGGCGCGGCCGGCACCGCCGAAGGACTCCCCGCCGTAGGCATCGCCGCCGTAGGACTCGTACGACGCGTCGCCGTACAAGTCCTCGCGCTCGGGGCGCAGGGCCGTCACGCCGTGGCCCTGCCCACCACCGGGGCGAGCCCCGCCGACCTCGCCACCGCGCCCTGGTCCCCGCACTCCACCAGCCAGTTGGCCAGCATCAGGTGACCGTGTTCCGTCAGCACCGACTCGGGGTGGAACTGCACACCCTCGACCGGGAGTTCACGGTGCCTGAGCCCCATGACGATCCCGTCGTGCGTCCGCGCGGTGACCTCCAGCTCGGCTGGCACCGTCGCCGGTTCGGCGGCCAGCGAGTGGTAGCGGGTCGCGGTGAACGGCGTCGGCAGACCGGCGAAGACGCCCTTGCCCTCGTGCTCCACGAGGGAGGTCTTGCCGTGCAGCAGCTCGGGGGCGCGGTCCACGACCCCGCCGTACGCCACCTGCATGGACTGCATCCCGAGGCATACGCCGAAGACGGGCACCCCGGTGGCGGCGCAGTGGCGCACCATCTCGATGCAGACCCCGGCCTCCTCCGGCGTACCGGGCCCCGGGGAGAGCAGGACGCCGTCGAAGCCGTCCTGGGCGTGCGCCGTCGACACCTCGTCGTTGCGCAGCACCTCGCACTCGGCGCCCAGCTGGTACAGGTACTGGACCAGGTTGAAGACGAAGCTGTCGTAGTTGTCGACGACGAGAATGCGCGCGCTCACTGGTTGTCCACCGTCACATCGTTGAAGGGCAGCAGCGGTTCGGCCCACGGGAACACGTACTGGAACAGGACGTAGACCACAGCAACGACCAGCACGAGTGAGAGCAGCGCCTTCACCCATGCGTTCCCCGGCAGATGCCGCCAGATCCAGCCGTACATGCCGTCCCTTCCGTCGCACCACGGCACCACACACACGCCGTACCGCACCAGACTAACGGCGCAGGGCAACAGGCTTGCCGTCCTCCACAGGCTGTGTGGAGTCCAGGTGTGCCCAGACGATCAGCCGGTGACTGTGTCCCCACTCCGGATCGCACGTGGTCAGCGTGAGATAGCGGCCAGGCCGCGTGTACCCGGATTTACGTGGCACAGGATCGATCACCTCAATGTCGGAGGGCACTGTTTTGTAAGGCCCTTTGTCGATCCGATACGTGAACCAGGTCGTCCCGTCGGTCAGGACGACCGCGTCACCGCGCCGCAGCCGCGGAAAGTCCTTGAAGGGATCGCCGTACGTACGGCGGTGGCCGGCGACCGAGAAGTTGCCCTGCTGACCGAGCCGGGTGGTCTTCGCGTAGTGCCCGAGGCCCTTTTTCAGTGTGTTGACCTCGGTGCCTTCGAGCACGGGCTTGTTCCACGTGAAACCGAGCCGGGGGATGTACATGATCGCGAAGGGCTTCCCGCTCCGGTACGGCGCCGGCTCCGCGGGAGCGGCGGACGGGTCGGCCGTCGCTGCCGGCTGCCGCACGCTCCCCTGCGACCACTGGTTCTGCAACTGGTCGATCTGGTCGTCCATGACGGTGTCGGCCCGCACACCGGTCCAGAACAGCACATAGGCGACGAACAGCACGATCAGGGCGCCGACGGTGATGAACAGCTCGCTGACGATCCTGACGACGACACGCACCGGCGGCTCCCGGGACTCACCCCGCACTCACTCCACGGGCTTGGCGTACTGCAGATCCACTGTGCCCGAGTAGCCGGGCAGAGTCACCGTGCCGTCGTCGGCGACATTCCAGCCCAGGCCGTAGACGTTGACGTAGACCATGTAGTTCTGGATCGCCTTGGAGTCCGCGAGCGCCTGCTTGAGCCTGCCGGGGTCACCGACCGCCTGGATCTTGTAGGGCGGCGAGTAGACGCGGCCCTGGAGGATCAGGGTGTTGCCCACGCAGCGCACGGCACTGGTGGAGATCAGCCGCTGGTCCATGACCTTGATGCCCTGGGCGCCACCCTTCCACAGGGCGTTGACCACGGCCTGCAGGTCCTGCTGGTGGATGACAAGGTAGTCGGGCTGCGGCTCGGGGTAGCCGGGGAGCTTGGCGGTGGCGTTCGGCGGGGCGTCGTCGAGCGTGACCGTGACCGCCCTGCCCTTGATCTTCTGGGTGCCGGCCCGGTCCTCCAGGGCGGCGAGCTTGTCGTCCTCGGCCTTGGTGCTGCCGTCGTCGCGCTCGGCGAGGGCCTCGACGTCCCGGCGCAGCGAGCCGTTCGCCTCGTCGAGCTCGCCGTTGTTGTGGCTGCGCTCCTGGATGAGGTCCGAGAGTTTCAGCAGGGAGGCGTCGGTGCGGATGTCGGTGCCCTTGGCCGTGTTGAAACTCGTGAAGAAGATGAGTCCCGCGAGAGCGAAGACACCCACCGTGAGCACCCGCACCGGCCGGAAACCCCGCCTGCGGACAGGACTGGATCCGGACTGGGGAGAGTCGGCAGAATTGCTCAACGTACCCTTATCTCCTTCGGCGCTACGGAAGCACTACGCTAACGGACGCCCGGGGGAGCACTCAGTGTCCCCTTGTACGCTGCCCCGAGCCCGACCAGTTACCTGCGCGGCCACGCAGCGCATCGACAGGAGAGACCCTCGTGCCGAAGTCACGTATCCGCAAGAAGGCCGACTACACGCCGCCCCCGGCGAAGCAGGCGACCGCCATCAAGCTGAACACCAGCGCCTGGGTGGCGCCGGTGATGCTGGCCATGTTCCTCATCGGGCTCGCCTGGATCGTCGTCTTCTATGTGACGGACGGTTCGCTGCCCATCGACGCCCTGGACAACTGGAACATCGTGGTGGGCTTCGGTTTCATCGCCGCCGGATTCGCCGTCTCCACCCAGTGGAAGTAGCTCTCCCCAGGGCTATCCGCTGAGTTATCCACAGCCTGGAGCAATTTCCACAGGGCCTGGGGAAAAGACTACGATCTGTGGATAACTCATCGAGTGTTGACGCCGGTGCGACCATCACACCAGCATCCGCAAGCCTGTTCGCCCCCTGCCTGACCTGCACAAACACGGGTCAGTGACAGGGGGCACAGCTGTTCCCGCACGGTATGCACAAGATCGGGCACGCGCTGTGGACAACGGCCGCTCAGAGGGGTCGCGGAGACCCTCTCAGGTCAGCTGGGCGGTACGGATCACGATCATGACCACGACGGCCAGCAGAACCAGCGCACAGGTGCCGTACTGCACCAGCGCCCGCCGCTGACGCGGGGCGTGGACCATGGCGTACCCCGTGATGAGACCGGCGACCAGGCCACCGATGTGGGCCTGCCAGGAGATGCTGCTCCAGCCGAAGGTGAAGATCAGGTTGATCACCAGGAGAGCGATGATCGGCCGCAGGTCGTATTCGAGTCGGCGCATCAGCACGGCGGTCGCGCCGAAGAGGCCGAAGATGGCACCGGAGGCGCCGAAGGTCTGGGTGACCGGGGTGGCCAGCAGATAGGCCAGCGCGCTACCCGCGAGGCCGGAGACGAAGTAGACCGCGAGATAACGGGCCCGGCCCAGGGCGGCCTCCAGCGGGCCGCCGAGCCACCACAGGCTCAGCATGTTGAAGCCGATGTGCCAGATCTGCTGGTGCACGAACAGCGAGGTCACCAGGCGGTAGTACTGGCCGTCCGCGACTCCCTCGGAGGCCGTGAACGGCGGCGGCGGATAGGCGCCCACCAGACTCAGGTCGGCCGCCAGGGACGCGTGGGTCTGGATCGCGATGAACATCGCGAGGTTGATCCCGATCAGGATCTTGGTCAGCAGCCGGGGGTCGGCCGTGACGCTGCCGCCCGCGAGGGTGCGGGGCCGGGCCGCTGCCGGAGCCGGGCCGCTGCCGCCCCCGTCGCGCACGCACGAGGGGCACTGGAAGCCGACCGAGGCGCTGACCATGCACTCGGGGCAGATCGGGCGCTCGCAGCGGGTGCAGCGGATGCCGGTCTCACGGTCCGGGTGCCGGTAGCAGCCAGGAAGGTGCTGGGCCTCCGGTGTGCTGCCCGCCTCCTGATTCATGCCATCCCCCAATTCGCCCTGAGTCGGCCGTGCCCACATGCACAGCCCCGCTCATCCTTACGGTTGAGCGGGGCGTTTGGTTCCCTTTGCGGCACTGGCCCAGTGCTCAGCCCTTGCGCGTCTCCACGACGACCTGCTCGATGACGACGTCGTTCACCGGGCGGTCGTTGGGGCGCGTGGTCTTGACGCCGGCGATGGCGTCGACGACCTTCTGGCTGGCCGGGTCGGTGACCTCGCCGAAGATGGTGTGCTTGCGGTTCAGCCAGGCCGTCGGGGAGACAGTGATGAAGAACTGCGAGCCGTTGGTGCCGGGGCCGGCGTTGGCCATGGCGAGCAGGTAGGGCTTGTTGAAGCCGAGGTCGGGGTGGAACTCGTCCTCGAACTCGTAGCCGGGGCCGCCGATGCCGGTGCCCAGCGGGTCGCCGCCCTGGATCATGAAGCCGCTGATGACACGGTGGAAGATCGTGCCGTCGTAGAGCCTCTTGGTGGACTTCTCACCGGTGCCCGGGTGCGTCCACTCGCGCTCGCCCTGGGCGAGTTCGACGAAGTTCTTGACCGTCTTCGGAGCGTGGTTCGGCAGGAGCCGGACTTCGATGTCGCCGTGGTTGGTCTTCAGGGTGGCGTAAAGCTGCTCGGCCACGATCTGCCTTCCGTTGTCTTCCTGTGCCCGACCGATCCTCGCACGGATCCGGCCGAGCATCGGTCGGACGGGGGCGCGGACCGGCGATCCGTGGCATTGTCGTCGACAAGCTCCTGTTGCCACGTATTCACCCGTTATTGATCCGGATGCCCGCCCTCAGGTGCCGGGCTGCACTCCGGCAGGCATGATCCGTAAAAGGGTGGAAAGTCGAATTACCGTACGCCACCGAGGAGGAGGATCCCGTGACCCGCATCGACAGCGTGCGCGCCGCGACCGGCTCGGCGAAGGACAGCGTGCTGCACGCCGCGGAAGTGGTGGCGCCCTACGCCGACACGGCCAAGGACAAGGCCTCGCACTACGCGACGGAGGCACGCGTACGTCTCGCGCCGAAGGTCTCGCAGGCGGCCGAACAGGCGCGTGTCCAGTACGGCGCCCACGTCGCGCCGCGCCTGGAGCAGGCCCGTACGCATGTTCCGCCGAAGGTCGACCAGGCCGCCCACGAGGCCGCCGTGCGCACCCGCAAGGCCGCGCGGCAGGCCGCCGACTATTCCCGCCCGAGGATCGAGCAGGCCGTCGCCGCGGCCGGCCCGGTCCGTGAGGAGGCCGCCGCCCGCAGCGTGGCCGCACTGGCCGCCCTGCGCGGCCAGGTCTCGCCCAAGGAGGTCCGCAAGCTGGTCCGCAAGCACGAGCGGCGGGCCCGCGCAGGACGGCTGGCCAAGGCGCTGGCGGTCGCGGGCATCGTGGCAGGCGGCGCCTACGCGGCCTGGAAGTGGTGGGACAAGCAGGCCAACCCCGACTGGCTGGTCGAGCCGCCCGCCGCGACCGAGGTGCCCGAGGCGGGCCGGCTGACGTCCGTGGACGGCACCGGCCAGTCCGTCCTGGACCCGGAGGTCCAGGCGAAGGAGGCCGAGGAGGACGCCGCGAAGAACGACGAAGGGCGCTGACGCCGAAACCGGCGTGTACCAGTGGTGGGGCGGAACTTCTCCGCCCCACCGCCGTGTTCACCCGACGGTGTGGCCCGAGCGGTGCGGCAGGGCCCCCGTGCGTCACAGTCGCGGGGACCACCTCCTCGCACCGGATGGACCGCCGCCCTGATGAAGCCCTCGCGCCGCGGGCCGCTCGCCCTGACCGCCGCCCTGCTGCTCCTGGCTTCGGCCTGCACCGCCCGCGCCCCCGAGCCCGCGACACCTTCCGCGCACGGCGCGTACGGCGCGTACGTCGGCTACGAGCCCGCCGACGTGCAACGCCTCGGCGCACTCGGCGCCTGGCTCGGCGGCCCCGCTCCCCGGGTCGGGCACGTGTACCTGCCCGGCGACCGCTGGAGCAACATCGAGGGGGCCGCGCGCTGGCTGGAGTCCTGGGCGGCCTGGCGGCGGGCCGATCCGCGGCGGATGCTCGTCCTGAACGTGCCGATGCTGGAACACACCGAGGACCACCTCCCCGACGGCACGGTCCGCGCCGGACTTCGCCGCGGGGCGAGCGGCGACCACGTTAGCCACTTCCGCACCCTGGCCCGACGGCTGACGGCGCTCGGCGTCCCGGACACGATCGTCGTCCTCGGCTGGGAGATGAACGGGACCACCTACAGCCACCGCTGCGGCCCCGACCCGGCCGCCTGGAAGGCCTACTGGACGAGGATCGTGCACGCGATGCGTTCCGTGCCCGGCCAGCGCTTCCGCTTCGAGTTCACGCCCACGCGGGGCCGCGACGCCATCCCGTGGCCGCGCTGCTACCCGGGCGACGAGGTCGTCGACATCATCGGTATGGACGCCTACGACGCCCCGCGCGGCCTGCGCTTCACCGACCAGGTCAGCGAGCCGTACGGTCTGCGCGCCCACGTCCGCTTCGCCCGCGCCCACGGCAAACCCTTCTCGTACCAGGAGTGGGGCCTGTTCGAGAACGGCGACAACCCGGCGTACATCCGCGGCATGCTCACCTGGTTCGCGCGGCAGCGCCCCCTCTACCAGGCCATCACCGACTACTGCCCGCACGGTGTGTGGGGCTGCCGGGCCCACCCGAGGTCCTCGGCGGTGTACCGCTCGCTGATGCGGTAGACGGGCACGCGGGCCCTCGCGTCCACGACCGGGCACGGCCCGACACGGCCGGACACGAAGAACCCCTCCGGCCGCGAATCCGCAGGTCGGAGGGGTCTCCTGGAGTGGAGCCTAGGGGAGTCGAACCCCTGACATCTGCCATGCAAAGACAGCGCTCTACCAACTGAGCTAAGGCCCCGGGAAGAGGGACGTCCGCCGGAAGAACCACTTACCGGTGGGCGCCGCAGACCAGAGTACCGGGTCATCCCCGGTATTCCGCAAAAAGATTGGGGGTCCCCGCGAACGACCACTCTCCGTAAGATGCTCGGCGTGGTTCGCTGTCGCGAACCACGGTTTTTTGGGGAAGCGATGGGGAGACGCACATGGACGCCGCACAGCAGGAAGCGACCGCGAGAGCGCGGGAACTGCAGCGGAACTGGTACGGGGAGCCGCTGGGGGCGCTCTTTCGCAAGCTCATAGATGACCTGGGCCTCAACCAGGCTCGTCTCGCGGGGGTGCTGGGACTGTCCGCTCCGATGCTGTCGCAGCTGATGAGCGGTCAGCGGGCGAAGATCGGCAATCCCGCCGTGGTCCAGCGGGTGCAGCTGCTGCAGGACCTGGCGGGGCAGGTCGCGGACGGCAGCGTGAGCGCGGCCGAGGCGACCGAGCGCATGGACGAGATCAAGAAGTCGCAGGGGGGCTCGGTGCTCAGCAACACCACGACCACCACCAGTAGTTCGGGTGCGCCGACGGTCAAGCGGGTCGTCCGCGAGATCCAGTCGCTGCTGCGCTCGGTGGCCGCCGCCGGGGACATCATCGACGCGGCCGACACCCTCGCCCCGACCCACCCGGAACTGGCAGAGTTCCTTCGGGTCTACGGCGCCGGCCGCACCTCCGACGCCGTCACGCACTACCAGTCCCACCAGAACTGAACCGTCCGTCCGGTCACCGAAGGGGGTTCGGGCCGGGCGGGAGGCGCTGCGGACGGGACGGGGAGCGCGAGGGGGTCGCGCTCCTCACCGGCGGACGGCACGCGGGGGTGTGCCGGTCGCCGAGGAGACGAGGAACACGGGGTCGTATCTCTCATCGGGGAGGCCACAAGGGTCGTAACGCTCATCGAGGGGGAAGCAACGGGGGTAACCGCAGGGGGAGGAGCGACGCGCAGTCATGGGTGAGGTGTTCGCCGGCCGGTACGAACTGGCCGACCCGATCGGACGCGGAGGCGTCGGCGCCGTCTGGCGCGCCTGGGACCACCGGCGCCGCAGGTATGTGGCCGCCAAGGTCCTGCTGCAGAGCGACGCCCACTCCCTGCTGCGCTTCGTCCGCGAACAGGCCCTGCGGATCGACCACCCCCACGTCCTCGCGCCGGCCAGCTGGGCCGCCGACGACGACAAGGTGCTGTTCACCATGGACCTGGTCGCCGGCGGCTCGCTGGTCCACCTGGTCGGGGACTACGGTCCGCTGCCGCCCGCTTTCGTCTGCACCCTGCTCGACCAACTCCTCGCGGGACTGGCCGCGGTGCACGCGGAAGGTGTCGTGCACCGTGACATCAAACCCGCCAACATCCTGCTCGAAGCCACCGGCACCGCCCGCCCGCGGCTGCGGCTGTCCGACTTCGGCATCGCCATGCGGCTGGGCGAGCCCCGTCTGACCGAGACCAACCTCGTCGTGGGCACACCCGGTTATCTCGCCCCCGAGCAGATGCTGGGCGCGGAACCCGACTTCCCCGCCGACCTGTTCGCCGTCGGCCTGGTCGCGCTGTACCTCCTGGAGGGCGCCAAGCCCGACGCGAAGGCACTCATCGAGTACTTCGCCGCCCACGGCACCCCGGGCGCGCCCCAGAGTGTCCCCGAACCGCTCTGGCAGGTCGTGGCCTCCCTCCTCCAGCCGGACCCCCAGGCCCGCTTCCGCACCGCCACGGGGGCCCGCAAGGCCCTCGCCGCCGCCCGGGAACTCCTCCCGGACCCCGGCACCGACGACGAGACGATCGAGATCTTCGACCAACTCGGCCCCCTGCCCCCCGGGTT
>NZ_RSAJ01000016.1 GCF_003933965.1 Streptomyces sp. RP5T | reverse complement strand
GCGCGGTCCACTTCGGCGCGTTCCGCGGTGCCGAACTTCTCGGGCCGTCCGGGCCGCTCGCCGGGCGGGCAGGCCTCTATCTCGCTGCCGTCGACGGGGTTGACGGTGAGCAGGAAGTCGCCGGCGACCAACTGCGCGGTGCGGGCGAGTGCGGGCGTGTGCTGGCCGAATTCGGATGTCAGGGAGTCCCTGGGAGGCCGCTGACGCGGCGAGCCGCCGTCGTCGTCATGGCCGTACTCCTCGGCTCCCCGGTTGTTCGGGTCCATAGGTTCAAGCCCCCCAAAAGCGTCTCGTGTGCCGTCAGTGGCCCCTCCCGGCCTGCAGCACACCGCGCTGTCGCTTCTGGTCCGGGCCCGCTGGAAGGGATGCGGACAGCGGGCAGCCGAACCCTAAACCTTCGCACAGTATCTACGACAGCCCGGGGTACCGCGCCGTCCGAGACGTCACAGTCTCGTGAGGATTGCGCGGGACCTGCGTTTCGCCACGTCAAGCGGGTCAGACGCGGGGCAGCGACTCCACGCCGATGCCGCCCTCGATCGCCAGGATCCGGTGCAGCCGGGTGGCGACCAGAAGGCGTTGCATCTGCGGCGGTACGTCGCGCAGCACCAGCCGGCGGCCGCAGCGGCCGGCCCTGCGGTGGGCCCCCATGATCACCCCGAGACCGGTGGCGTCCCACGAATCCAGCTCGGACAGGTCGAGCACCAGGTCGCCGGCTCCGTCGTCGACGGCCGAGTGCAGGACCGTACGGGCGTCCGCCGCGCTGCGGACGTCGAGGCGGCCCCCGACGACCAGCTCGGCGTGGTCGCCCCTGATGTACATATGCGCTCCCCGTGAGTGCGTGTAGTACTCCACGAATCTGAATGTCCAGTGATGACACCTCTGACTGCGCGGAGCGGCCGGAGGTTGCCGTCTGTAAGCGAACCGATACCGAATTCACCCCCGAGGGTGAAACCAGAGGGGCTTGTGCGGTTACGGGGACGGAAAGAGCCGTCAGTGCTTGTAGAAGCCCTGCCCGCTCTTGCGTCCGATGTCACCGGCGTCCACCATCCGGCGCATCAGCTCCGGCGGGGCGAACTTCTCGTCCTGGGACTCGGTGTAGATGTTGCTGGTCGCGTGCAGCAGGATGTCGACGCCGGTGAGGTCCGCCGTGGCGAGCGGGCCCATGGCGTGGCCGAAGCCCAGCTTGCAGGCGAGGTCGATGTCCTCGGCGGTCGCGACGCCCGACTCGTAGAGCTTGGTCGCCTCGACGACGAGGGCGGAGATGAGACGGGTGGTCACGAAGCCCGCCACGTCGCGGTTCACGACGATGCAGGTCTTGCCGACGGACTCGGCGAACTCCCGCGCGGTGGCGAGGGTTTCGTCGCTCGTCTTGTAGCCGCGGACCAGCTCGACGAGCTGCATCATCGGCACCGGCGAGAAGAAGTGCACGCCGACGACCCGCTCCGGGCGCTCGGTGGCCGCCGCGATCTTGGTGATCGGGATCGCGGAGGTGTTCGAGGCCAGCACGGTGTCCGGGCGCACGATCCGGTCGAGCGTGCGGAAGATCTCGTGCTTGACTTCCAGCTTCTCGAAGACGGCCTCGACGACGATGTCGGCGTCGGCGGCCGCGTCCAGGTCGGTGGTCGCGGTGATCCGGGCGAGGGCCGCGTCGGCGTCGTGCGCCTCCAGCTTGCCCTTGCTCACGAACTTGTCGTACGAAGCCTTGATGCCGTCGGTACCGCGCTTCAGCGCCTCGTCGGTGACGTCCCTCAGAACCACGTCCCAGCCCGCCTGGGCGGAGACCTGAGCGATGCCGGAACCCATCAAGCCGGCGCCGATGACGGCAAGCTTCCGTGCCACTGTTGCGACTCCCCTTTGAAACGCCTTACGCCCTGTTTACGTTGCCTCTGCGGCGGACACTAGCGCTCGGGAAGGGCTGTGTGACCGGTTAGTAATGCGCGTCACGTCTCATCTGACGGACATCACACCGGCGGGCGTCACTAGTGGTCTCGTACGGCGTAGTTGAGCACCCTATCGCTCAACAACTGCTCCATGTCGTCGAGAAGCGCGAGCACCTCTCGTGATACTTCGTCCGGCTTGCGCCCCTTGACCATCTCGCGGCCGATGCTGCCCATGACCGTCTGGTGGATCCAGTTGATCTGACCTGCGATCAGGGCGGGCAACGGATCGTCGGGAGCGGCACCCGTCTCCTCCCGGAGGGTCGTCTCCAGGTTCTCCTGGACCTCCTGCTGGATGCTCCACAGCCGGGAGCGGAGCGGGGGCGCGTCATGGATGACCCGCATGAAACGGTCATAGCCCGGCATCAGGCCGACCCGGGGCGAGACCGCCTCGACCTCGTCGCGCAGCTCCCTCAGCACGGCCGCGGCCGCCGACTCACCCACGTCCCGCGCGCGCACCCAGCGCGAGAGGCGGTCGACGACACCCTTGCTGCGGTCGAGGAAGAGGTCCTCCTTGGTCGGGAAGTAGTTGTAGACGGTGTTCACGGAGACCTCGGCGGCATCCGCCACCTCGGCGATCGTCACCGTGACGAAGCCGTGCTCCAGGAACAGCCCCGTGGCGATGTCCGAGATCCGCTGCCTGGTCTCGCGCTTCTTCCGCTCCCTGAGCCCCTCTGCCATGGATCGAATGCTAGCTTCGTGGGCCGCCTGAAATTTTGGAGCCATTGCAAACTTTAAGAGACTCTGTTTTTCTTGGCCCATGCCCATCATCAGTACGGCCTCGCTCGCCCGTACCTTCCAGACCCGGCGTGGTCCCGTGGAAGCCGTGCGCGGCATCGATCTGACCGTCCGCGAAGGCGAGATCCTCGGCTTCCTCGGCCCGAACGGCGCCGGGAAGACGACCACCCTCCGGATGCTCACCACCCTGCTCGAACCCACCGGCGGCGCGGCCACCGTCGCCGGCCACGACCTCGCCACCGACGCCGCCGGGGTGCGCCGGGTGTGCGGGTACGTGGCCCAGTCCGGCGGGGTGGATCCGCAGGTCTCCGTGCGGGAGGAACTGGTCACCCAGGGCCGCCTGTACCGCCTGACGAAAGCTCAAGCAGCGGCACGTGCGGCCGAGTTGGCCCACGACCTGGATCTCACCGACCTGCTCGACCGCCGCTGCGGCACGCTCTCCGGCGGTCAGCGCCGCCGCCTCGACCTCGCGATGGCCCTCACGCACCGGCCGAAGGTGCTGTTCCTCGACGAGCCGACGACCGGGCTCGACCCCGCGAGCCGCGCCGGCCTGTGGGACCTGGTCCGCCGCCTGCGTGACGAACACGGCACGACCGTCTTCCTGACCACCCACTACCTCGACGAGGCCGACGCCCTCTCCGACCGCCTGGTGATCGTGGACCGGGGCGTGGTCGTGGCCGAGGGCACACCCGGCGCCCTGAAGCTGGAGTACGGCGGCTCGATCGACGCCACGCTCCAGGACACCTTCCTCGCGATCACCGGCCGCGGTCCCGCCCCGGCCGACGCCGCCCCCGTAGCCGTATAGGACTGCCGATGCTTCTTCACGACACCGCGATCATCTACGGCCGTTACCTGCGCCAGTCCCTGCGCTCGCGCTTCGCGCTGCTGTTCGGGGTCCTGATGCCGCTGCTGTACCTGGTGTTCTTCGGTCCGCTGCTCACCGGTCTCCCGCTCGGCGGAAAGGGCGATTCATGGCAGGTCCTGGTACCGGGGCTGCTGCTTCAACTGGGGCTGTTCGGGGCGCTGTTCGCGGGCTTCATGATCATCCTGGAGAAGGGTCAGGGCGTGGTGGAACGGATGCGGGTCACCCCGGTCAGCCGGCTGGCCCTGCTGCTGGGCAGGGTGCTGCGCGAGGCGACGGTCTTCGTCCTCCAGGCCGTGCTGCTGGTGCTGGCCGCGCTGGCGATGGGGCTGCGGGCCCCACTGGCCGGGATCCTGATCGGCTTCGCCTTCGTCGCTCTGCTCACCGTCTCGCTGGCATCGCTGTCGTACGCGCTGGCGATGAAGGTGCGCACCCCGCAGGAGTTCGGGCCGCTCGTCAACGCGGTCAGCATGCCGTCCATGCTGCTGTCCGGCCTGATGCTCCCGATGACGCTGGGACCCACCTGGCTGGACGTGCTCTCGCACTTCATGCCGTTCCGCTATCTGGTGGACGCCATGCGGGACGCGTACGTCGGCGCGTACACGACGGATCACATGCTGTACGGCGTCCTGGTCGCCGTCGGCTTCGCGGTGCTGGCCGTGACGGTCGGCACACGCGTGTTCCGCGCGGCCGGGGCGTAGTTAGCCTGGGCTCATGGTCAATCTGACGCGCATCTACACCAGGACCGGCGACCAGGGCACCACCGCCCTCGGCGACATGAGCCGGGTCGCCAAGACCGATCTGCGGATCTCCGCGTACGCGGACGCCAACGAGGCGAACGCGGTGATCGGCACGGCGATCGCGCTGGGAGGTCTGGAGGAGGAGGTCGTCACGGTTCTCACCCGCGTCCAGAACGACCTGTTCGACGTCGGGGCCGACCTGTCCACACCCGTGGTCGAGAACCCGGAGTTCCCGCCCCTGCGGGTCGAGCAGTTCTACGTCGACAAGCTGGAGGCGGACTGCGACCGCTTCAACGAGCGGCTGGAGAAGCTGCGGTCCTTCATCCTGCCGGGCGGCACCCCGGGCGCGGCCCTGCTCCACCAGGCCTGCACGGTCGTACGGCGGGCCGAGCGCTCCACGTGGGCGGCGCTGGAGGTCCACGGCGAGCACATGAACCCGCTCACCGCGACCTACCTGAACCGGCTCTCGGACCTGCTGTTCATCTTGGCGCGTACGGCGAACAAGGAGGTCGGGGACGTGCTGTGGGTCCCGGGCGGGGAGCGTTAGCGCTCGCGTCTGGGGAACAGCGTGTAGCTGCCGGCGATGACCAGGTTGATGCCGATCACCCACAGCATGCGCTGCTGCCAGGCCCGCAGGGACGCGGTCTGCCCGTCGCCGACGTACCAGACCGCGGCCTGGAGCAGAGCCGTGGCGACGACCGCCGCGAGGATCCAGCGGCCCGCGACCTTCCACTCGTGGACGGCGCGGGCCGTGCCGTACTTCGGCGGCTTCACCGGCGGCGGGCCGCCCGCGAACCGGTGGGCCACCCTGGCGTCCGCCCACCTGATCGTCGAGTGGCCGAGGCCCACGGTGAAACCGATGTAGACGGCCGCCAGGCCGTGCTTCCAGTCGGGCTCGGCGCCGTTCCTCAGGTCGATCGCGGTGACCGTGAACAGCACGAGCTCCAGCAGCGGCTCGCACAGCAGTAGGGCGAGTCCCACCCGCGGCATGCGCAGCCCGTAGCGGAAGGCCAGCCCCGCCGCGAGCAGCACCCAGAACGCCACCTCGCACACGACGATCAGTCCGACGACCACGACCGCTCCCTTCGTCCCCTCCAGGCTCGCCTCGGCCCCGGCCCCTTTCGTCGTCGGCGGTGAGGAAACCTCCGTACATCGAAAGATGCAGTCCAGGACCGTTCCCGGGCATCAGGCGCCGCGCGCGGACTCCGTGTTGGATGGGGGCATGGCCCTGCCCCGCCCGCACCGCTTCGACGTGTACATCGCGGCCGGCGGGCTGCTCGGCGGTCTGCTGCTGGCGGGCATCGGCCTGAGCACCCGGCCCGCCGACGACCCGGTCACCCTCCTCGACGGCCCGTGGCCGGTCCTCGTGCCGCTCGTCGTGCTGTCCGGCTGCGAACTGGTGCGCCGGACGGCTCCCCGGACGGCCCTGCTGACCGGCACCCTCGCGGTCTGCACCGACGTCCTGACCCAGGGCAACCTCGCCACGGTCCTGATGTTCACCGACGTCGTCTACGCGGCCGTGCTGTACGGCCCGCTCGCCTCGGCCCGGCGCATCCAGTGGATCACCGGGCTGCTCACGGTGGCCGCGACGCTGGTGCCGTTCGCGGTGTGGCGGGTGCCGGAGGCGCTGCTGATCGGCGTGGTCGTCGGGGTGGTGGCGTACGCGCCCGCCTCCACCGGCTGGATCGTGCGCAACCACCGGGACGCCGCCGAGGCGGCCCGGCTGCGGGCCGAACAGACCGCGCTGCTCGCCGAGATGGACCGCGCCCAGGCGGTCACCGCCGAACGCGCGCGGATGGCACGGGAGTTGCACGACATGGTGGCCAACCACCTCTCGGCCATCGCCATTCACTCCACGGCCGCGCTGTCGATAGACGATCCCGCCACCTCCCGCGAGGCCCTGTCGGTGATCCGGGAGAACAGCGTCGACGGGCTCGCCGAGATGCGGCGGCTGATCGGCATCCTGCGCGACGGCGACGCCGAACCCGCCGCCGTCCCCACCCTCGACGGCCTCACCGCCCTCGTCGACGCGGCCCGCGCCAACGGCCTGGACGTCACCCTGGACGCCCGTCCCGTCGGCACGGTCCCCGCTCCCGTGGAGCTCGCCGCCTACCGGATCGTCCAGGAGTCGCTGACCAACGCGCTCAAGCACGCCTGTCCGGGCCGGGTCACGGTGTCCCTCGCCGAGCGGGACGGCGCGCTGGCGGTCGAGGTGAGCAGTCCGTACGGAGACCGGGACGGGCCGCGCGCCCCCGGCTCCGGTGCCGGTCTGGTCGGCATGCGGGAACGGGCCGCGCTGCTGGGCGGCACGTTCGACGCCGGTCCCGACGGTCCCGGCGGGGCGCGCTGGACCGTACGCGCCACCCTGCCCCTGCGTGAAGGAGTCCCCGAATGATCCGTGTCCTGGTCGCCGAGGACCAGTCCGCCGTCCGCGCCGGGCTCGTCCTCATCCTGCGCAGCTCCCCCGGCATCGAGGTGGTCGGTGAGGCGGCGGACGGTGAGCAGGCGGTGGCGCTGGCCCGGGAGCTGCGGCCGGACGTGGTGCTGATGGATGTGCAGATGCCCCGGCTGGACGGGGTGTCGGCGACCCGGCAGGTCGTCGCGGAGGGGCTCGCGGACGTCCTCGTGCTGACCACCTTCGACCTCGACGAGTACGTCTTCGGTGCGCTGCGCGCGGGCGCGGCCGGGTTCCTGCTCAAGAACACCGAGGCACGGGACCTGCTGGAGGCGGTACGGACCGTGGCGCGCGGAGAGGGTCTGATCGCGCCGGCCGTCACCCGCCGGCTGATTGCCGAGTTCGCCGCCGGGCCCGTGCGGGAGCCGGCCGCTGATCCCGCCGTCCTCGACTCCCTGACCCGCCGGGAGCGCGAGGTGCTCGCCTGTCTCGGCGAGGGCCTGTCCAACGCGGACATCGCGGCCCGGCTCGACATGGCCGAGGCCACGGCGAAGACCCACGTCAGCCGGCTGCTGGGGAAACTGGAACTGCGCAGTCGAGTCCAAGCCGCCGTTCTGGCTCAGGAGTTGGGGGTTTAGACGGAAGCCGCCCCGCAAACTGGTCCAGACCTATTGACCCGTGGTCCAGACCTTTCTATTCTCGCGGCACCGTGGGTGTGAAGGCTCAGTCACGCCCCCAACTCCCCTAGGAGGCGCACGATGCGCTTCAGACACAGAGCCGCGGCAGGATTCGCGACACTGTTGCTCCCCCTCGCCGGCCTGGTCTCCCTCGCGAGCCCCGCCCAGGCCGCGACCTCCGCCACCGCGACCTACGCCAAGACCCAGGACTGGGGCACCGGCTTCGAAGGCAAGTGGACGGTGAAGAACACCGGTACCACCAGCCTCAGTTCCTGGACCGTCGAGTGGGACTTCCCCTCCGGCACCTCCGTCAGCTCCGCCTGGGACGCCGACGTCACCTCCTCCGGCACCCACTGGACCGCCAAGAACAAGTCCTGGAACGGCACCCTCGCCCCCGGCGCGTCCGTCTCCTTCGGCTTCAACGGCGCCGGCAGCGGCTCCCCCGCCAACTGCAAGCTGAACGGCGGTAGTTGCGACGGCGGCTCGGTCCCCGGCGACGCGGCACCGTCGGCCCCGGGCACGCCCACCGCCTCCGACGTCACCAACACCTCGGTCAAGCTGGCCTGGAGCGCCGCCACCGACGACAAGGGCGTCAAGAACTACGACGTACTGCGCGACGGCACCAAGGTGGCGACCGTGACGACGACGTCGTACACGGACACCGGCCTCACCGCCGGCACCTCCTACTCGTACACCGTGCAGGCCCGTGACACCGCGGACCAGACCGGACCGGCCAGCGGCGCGGTCGCGGTGCGCACCACCGGCGGCACCACCGATCCGCCGCCCACCGGCTCCAAGGTCAAGCTCGGCTACTTCACCGAGTGGGGCGTCTACGGCCGCAACTACCACGTCAAGAACCTGGTGACCTCGGGCTCCGCCTCGAAGATCACGCACATCAACTACGCGTTCGGCAACGTCAAGAACGGTCAGTGCACCGTCGACGACACCTACGCCGCCTACGACAAGGCGTACACCGCCGACCAGTCGGTCTCCGGCACCGCCGACACCTGGGACCAGCCGCTGCGCGGCAACTTCAACCAACTGCGCGAGCTGAAGGCCAAGTACCCGCACATCAAGGTGCTGTACTCCTTCGGCGGCTGGACCTACTCCGGCGGCTTCGCGCAGGCCGCGGCCAACGCCGCCGCCTTCGCCAAGTCCTGCAAGGCGGTCGTGGAGGACCCGCGCTGGGCCGATGTCTTCGACGGCATCGACATCGACTGGGAGTACCCGAACGCCTGCGGTCTGACCTGTGACACCAGCGGTGCCGCCGCCTTCAAGACCCTGATGTCGGCACTGCGTGCGGAGTTCGGCTCCAACTACCTGGTCACCGCCGCCATCACCGCCGACGGCTCCAACGGCGGCAAGATCGACGCGGCCGACTACGGCGGCGCCTCCCAGTACGTCGACTGGTACAACGTGATGACGTACGACTACTTCGGCGCCTTCAACGCGCAGGGCCCGACCGCCCCGCACTCGCCGCTGACCTCGTACGCCGGCATCCCGCAGGCGGGCTTCAACTCCGCCGACGCGATCGCCAAGCTGAAGGCGAAGGGCGTGGCCTCGAACAAGCTGCTGCTCGGCATCGGCTTCTACGGCCGCGGCTGGACCGGCGTCACCCAGGCCGCCCCCGGCGGCTCGGCGACCGGAGCGGCACCCGGCACCTACGAGGCGGGCATCGAGGACTACAAGGTCCTCAAGACGTCCTGCCCGGCCACCGGCACCGTCGCGGGCACGGCGTACGCCTACTGCGGCAACAACTGGTGGTCCTACGACACTCCCGCGACGATCGCCGGAAAGATGAGCTGGGCCAAGAACCAGGGCCTGGGCGGCGCGTTCTTCTGGGAGTTCAGCGGTGACACCGCGGGCGGCGAGCTGGTGAGCGCCATCAACAGCGGACTGAGCTGACCCACGATCCACTGAGGGCGCGCGGCCTGTGCCGCGCGCCTTCGGCGTACTCCCCCCGGGGCCGTTCGGCCCGCTCCGAGGGACCATCAGCGGCCGGAAGACAGCCCCCGAACGGGAACAATCAGTATCTCGACCGCAAGCGGAATGAATCATTCGGGGGGAAGAATGAAGCGCAGGTCCACCAGCAGGCGAAACTCCGGCAACCCGTCCGTCAAACCCAGGACGACCTACCTGGGGATGTTCACCGGGACGACGGTCGCGGCCCTCCTGGCCGTCTGGCCCCTCAGCGTCACCGTGACCCTGGGATCAGGCCACGTTGACACGCTGACCGGGGGGAGCTGCCTCCAGCCACGCCAGGAAGCCGGTCAACGCGTCCTCGCTCATGGCCAGTTCGAGACGCGTACCCCGGTGCAGACAGGTCAGGATCACGGCGTCGGAGAGCAGGGCCATCTCCTCCTCCCCGTCGGGCAGACGCCGGCCGGCGACCTCGATCGCCGCCCGCTCCAGGACGCGGCGCGGGCGATAGGCGTAGGAGAAGACGCGGTACCACTCGACACGGTCGCCGTTGTAGCGGGCGACACCGTAGCTCCAGCCCTTGCCGCTGGTGTCGGGTTTCTCCGGGACGTCCCAGCGCAGTGAACAGTCGAAGGTGCCGCCGGAGCGCTGGATGAGTCTGCGCCGCAGACCGAAGACGAACAGCCCCAGCACCACCAGGGCCACGACGATTCCGCACACAGTCAGAGCGAGGACCATCGACACCGACCTCCTCGTCTCCTAGGTACCTTCAATAGGTAACGGAACGGAAAAAACATCCAGATCTGCCTCAGCCGCGACCGGCTCCGGATCACTCCGGTGCCGGCCGCGGCTGAGGGACGTCATACGGCTCCGCGCTGGTTCAGCGCGCGGTCGCCGCACGCAGTCGTACGTCCGCGCGACGCTCGGCGGCGGCATCGCCCTCCGCCTTCGCGCGCTCCAGCTCCCGCTCCGCGCGCTGGACATCGATCTCGTCCGACAGCTCGGCGATCTCGGCCAGCAGCGACAGCTTGTTGTCGGCGAACGAGATGAAACCGCCGTGCACCGCGGCGACGACCGTGCCGCCGTCGCTCGTGCGGATGGTCACCGGGCCCGACTCCAGCACACCGAGCAGCGGCTGGTGACCGGGCATGACGCCGATGTCGCCGGACGTGGTGCGCGCGACGACCAGGGTGGCCTCGCCGGACCAGACCTCTCGGTCGGCCGCGACCAGCGCGACGTGCAGCTCAGCAGCCAAGGTGGCTCCTCGGGTCACCACCCGGCGGTTGTGCCGGGTGTTGGTTACAAGTCTAAGGGGCGTGAAAGAGGGGGCGGGACGTGCCCCGCCCCCTCAGGTGTGAACCACAGGGTTCACTGCGAACTCAGTGAGTTCAGGAGACGCCGAGCTCCTTGGCGTTGGCCTTGAGGTCCTCCAGGCCACCGCACATGAAGAACGCCTGCTCCGGGAAGTGGTCGAACTCGCCGTCACAGATCGCGTTGAACGCGGTGATCGACTCGTCCAGCGGCACGTCCGAACCGTCGACGCCGGTGAACTGCTTGGCGACGTGGGTGTTCTGGGACAGGAAGCGCTCGACGCGGCGGGCACGCTGGACGACCAGCTTGTCCTCCTCGCTGAGCTCGTCGATGCCGAGGATCGCGATGATGTCCTGGAGGTCCTTGTACTTCTGGAGGATCCCCTTGACGCGCATCGCGGTCTCGTAGTGGTCCTGCGCGATGTAGCGCGGGTCCAGGATCCGGGACGTGGAGTCCAGCGGGTCCACGGCCGGGTAGATGCCCTTCTCGGAGATCGGACGGGACAGAACCGTCGTCGCGTCGAGGTGGGCGAAGGTGGTGGCCGGGGCCGGGTCGGTCAGGTCGTCCGCGGGGACGTAGATCGCCTGCATCGAGGTGATCGAGTGACCACGGGTCGAGGTGATGCGCTCCTGGAGGAGACCCATCTCGTCGGCCAGGTTCGGCTGGTAGCCCACCGCGGAGGGCATACGGCCGAGCAGGGTCGAGACCTCGGAACCGGCCTGCGTGAAGCGGAAGATGTTGTCGATGAAGAACAGCACGTCCTGCTTCTGCACATCGCGGAAGTACTCCGCCATGGTCAGACCCGCGAGGGCCACGCGCAGACGGGTGCCCGGGGGCTCGTCCATCTGGCCGAAGACCAGCGCGGTCTTGTCGATGACGCCCGAGTCGGACATCTCCTCGATGAGGTCGTTGCCCTCACGGGTGCGCTCGCCGACACCGGCGAACACGGAGACACCGTCGTGGTTGTTGGCGACGCGGTAGATCATCTCCTGGATGAGCACCGTCTTGCCGACGCCGGCACCACCGAACAGACCGATCTTTCCACCCTTGACGTACGGGGTGAGAAGGTCGATGACCTTGACGCCGGTCTCGAACATCTCGGTCTTCGACTCGAGCTCGTCGAAGTTCGGGGCCTTGCGGTGGATGGACCAGCGCTCGCCGTCGTAGGTCTCGTCGACGTTCAGCACCTCACCGAGGGTGTTGAACACCTTGCCCTTGGTGAAGTCGCCGACCGGGACGGTGATGCCCGTGCCGGTGTCGGTGACCGGGGCCTGGCGGACCAGACCGTCGGTGGGCTGCATGGAGATGGTGCGGACCAGGCCGTCACCCAGGTGCTGGGCGACCTCCAGGGTCAGCGTCTTCTTCTCGCCGTCCTTGGCCGGGTCGGCCACCTCGACGTGAAGGGCGTTGTAGATGTCGGGCATCGCGTCGACGGGGAACTCCACGTCGACGACCGGGCCGATGACCCGGGCGACGCGGCCCGTGGCAACGGCCGTCTCAACTGTCGTCGTCATTACCTGTCACTCCCCGCGGTCGCGTCGGCGAGGGCTGCGGAGCCACCGACGATCTCGCTGATTTCCTGGGTGATTTCGGCCTGGCGGGCCGCGTTGGCAAGTCGGGAGAGCGTGGTGATGAGCTCTCCCGCGTTGTCGGTGGCCGACTTCATCGCGCGCCGCGTGGCGGCGTGCTTGGAGGCGGCCGACTGGAGCAGCGCGTTGTAGATGCGGCTCTCCACGTAGCGCGGCAGCAGGGCGTCGAGGACGTCCTCGGCCGACGGCTCGAAGTCGTACAGCGGGAGGATCTCGCCCTTGGGCGCGGCCTCCTTGGCGACCTCTTCGAGGCTCAGCGGCAGCAGACGGTCGTCGAGCGCCGTCTGCGTCATCATCGAGACGAACTCGGTGAAGACGATGTGGAGCTCGTCCACGCCACCCTCGGCCGTGTCCTTCTCGATCGCCTCGATCAGCGGGCCCGCGACCTTCTTGGCGTCCGCGTACGTGGGCTCGTCGGTGAAGCCGCTCCACGACTCCGCGATCTTGCGCTCACGGAAGTTGTAGTGCGCGACACCACGGCGGCCGACGACATAGATCTCGACCTCCTGGCCCTCGCGTTCCAGTCGCGCCGTCAGCTGCTCCGCGGCCTTGATGGCGTTGGAGTTGAAGGCGCCGGCCAGACCGCGGTCGCTCGTCAGGAGCAGCACCGCGGACCGCGTGACCGTCTCGGCCTGCGTGGTCAGCGGGTGCCTGGTGTTCGAACCGGTACCGACCGCCGTGACCGCGCGGGTGAGCTCGGCCGCGTAGGGCGTGGAGGCCGCCACCTTGCGCTGCGCCTTGATGACGCGCGAGGCGGCGATCATCTCCATCGCCTTGGTGATCTTCTTGGTCGCGGTGACGGATCGGATGCGACGCTTGTAGACCCGGAGCTGGGCTCCCATGAGTCAGGTCCCTTCCTTACGTCACTTGGCCGCGGCCGGGGCGTCCTCGCCGAGAAGCTTGCCGTCCGAGGTCTCGAACTGCTTCTTGAAGTCGGCGATCGCGTCGGCAACAGCGGTGAGGGTGTCGTCCGACATCTTGCCGCCCTCCTTGATGGAGGTCATGAGGCCCTGCTCCTTGCGGTGCAGGTACTCGAGGAGCTCCTTCTCGAAGCGGCGGATGTCGTTGACCGGGACGTCGTCCATCTTGCCGGTGGTGCCGGCCCAGACGGAGACGACCTGGTCCTCGGTCGCCATCGGCTGGTACTGGGCCTGCTTCAGCAGCTCGACCATGCGCTGGCCGCGCTCCAGCTGCGCCTTCGACGCGGCGTCCAGGTCGGAACCGAAGGCGGCGAACGCCTCCAGCTCACGGAACTGGGCGAGGTCCACGCGGAGGCGGCCGGAGACCTGCTTCATCGCCTTGTGCTGCGCGGAACCACCGACTCGGGAGACGGAGATACCGACGTTCAGCGCGGGGCGCTGACCGGCGTTGAACAGGTCCGACTCCAGGAAGCACTGGCCGTCGGTGATGGAGATGACGTTGGTCGGGATGAACGCCGAGACGTCGTTGGCCTTGGTCTCGACGATCGGCAGACCGGTCATCGAGCCGGCGCCCATCTCGTCGGAGAGCTTGGCGCAGCGCTCCAGCAGACGGGAGTGCAGGTAGAAGACGTCACCCGGGTAGGCCTCACGGCCCGGCGGGCGGCGCAGCAGCAGGGACACGGCGCGGTAGGCGTCGGCCTGCTTCGAGAGGTCGTCGAAGATGATGAGGACGTGCTTGCCCTCGTACATCCACTGCTGACCGATGGCCGAACCGGTGTACGGCGCCAGGTACTTGAAGCCGGCCGGGTCGGACGCCGGGGCGGCGACGATGGTCGTGTACTCCAGCGCGCCGGCCTCTTCGAGGGCGCCACGCACGGAGGCGATGGTCGAGCCCTTCTGGCCGATGGCGACGTAGACGCAGCGGACCTGCTTCTTCGGGTCGCCGGAGCGCCAGTTGTCACGCTGGTTGATGATCGTGTCGACGGCCAGGGCGGTCTTGCCGGTCTGACGGTCACCGATGATCAGCTGACGCTGGCCACGGCCGATCGGGGTCATCGCGTCGACGGCCTTGTAGCCGGTCTCCATCGGCTCGTGCACCGACTTACGGGCCATGACGCCCGGAGCCTGCAGCTCAAGCGCGCGACGACCGCTGGTCTCGATCTCGCCGAGGCCGTCGATCGGGTTGCCGAGCGGGTCGACGACGCGGCCGAGGTAGCCCTCGCCGACGGCCACGGAGAGGACCTCACCGGTACGGGAGACCGGCTGACCCTCCTCGATGCCGCTGAACTCACCGAGGACGATGGCGCCGATCTCGCGCTCTTCCAGGTTGAGCGCGAGGCCGAGGGTGCCGTCCTCGAACTTCAGCAGTTCGTTGGCCATGGCCGAGGGCAGACCCTCGACCTTCGCGATGCCGTCGCCGGCAAGGGTGACCGTACCGACCTCCTCGCGCGAGGCCGCGTCCGGCTTGTACGACTGGACGAAGTTCTCCAGCGCGTCCCGGATCTCCTCCGGCCGGATCGTGAGCTCCGCCATCTGGGTTCCCTGCTCTCCTTGTTGGGCCCGAAGTTTCACTTTGGGGGTCTGGGGGCGACCCCCAGGATTCTTCATGTACGGCCCAACCAGGGCCGTCGTCCGTACGTACTGCTATGAAGTTGCTGCTAGCCCGTCACGCGGCGGCCGGCGTCCTCGATGCGGTCCGCGATCGAGCCGTTGATGACCTCGTCACCGACCTGCACCCGGATCCCGCCGAGGACCTCGGGGTCCACGTCGAGGTTGAGGTGCATCTGGCGGCCGTAGAGCTTCGCCAGGGCACCGCCCAGACGCTGCTTCTGCAGGTCGCTCAGCGGAACCGCCGAGGTGACGACGGCCACCATGCGGTCCCGGCGCTCGGCGGCGAGCTTGGACAGGGACTCCAGTCCCGACTCCAGGCTACGTCCCCGGGGCGCGGCCACAAGGCGCGTCACCAGACGCTCGGTCGTCGCATCGGCACGGCCGCCGAGCAGGCTGCCGAGCAGCTCGCGCTTGGCCGAGGCCGTCGCGGAGCGGTTGGTCAGCGCGGCGCGCAGCTCGGTGTTCGAGGCGACGATCCGGCCGAACCGGAACAGCTCGTCCTCGACGTTGTCGAGCTTGCCCCGCTGCTGCG
The DNA here is from genome assembly GCF_003933965.1 of Streptomyces sp. RP5T. GTDB lineage: Bacteria > Actinomycetota > Actinomycetes > Streptomycetales > Streptomycetaceae > Streptomyces. Next base: position 22,913 of record NZ_RSAJ01000016.1, on the reverse strand, counting down.
CGGCGGTGAGATCGGCGATGTTCGCCAGGTCCTCCAGCGCGTCCACCAGGTCGCGGGACTGCGACCAGCGGGAGCGCACCATGCCGGCGACGAGGTCCGCGGCGGGGCCGCCGACCTGGGTGCCGAGCAGACGCTGGACCAGTTCGGCCTTGGCCTCGCCGGCCTGCGCCGGGTCGGTCAGGACCCGACGCAACGACACCTCGCGGTCGAGCAGCGCGGTGACGGCGGCCAGCTCGTCGGCGAGCGAGCCGGCGTCCACGGACGTCGAGTCCGTCAGCGCGTCGAGACGCTCGCGTGCGGCTGCCAGGGCCTCGCGGCTCGCTCCGTTCATCGCGCGGCCTCGGCCTTCTCCTCGAGGTCCTCGAGGAAGCGGTCGATCACGCGGCTCTGCCGGGCGTGGTCCTCGAGGGACTCGCCGACCAGCTTGCCGGCCAGGTCGGTGGCGAGCTTGCCCACGTCCTGGCGCAGCGCGGACGCGGCGGCCTTGCGGTCCGCCTCGATCTGCGCGTGACCGGCGGCGACGATCTCCTCGCGCTGCCGCTGGCCTTCCGCGCGCATCTCGGCGATGAGCGTGGCGCCCTGCTCCTGAGCCTCCTGGCGCAGGCGCGCGGCCTCGTGGCGGGCCTCGGCGAGCTGTGCCTTGTACTGCTCAAGGACGCTCTGGGCCTCGGTCTGCGCGGCCTCGGCCTTCTCGATACCGCCCTCGATGGCCTCGCGACGCTCTTCCAGAACCTTGTTGATGGTCGGGAGGAGCTTCTTGGCGAGGAAGCCGAAGACGATGACGAAGGCGATCAGGCCGATGACGAGCTCCGGCCACGGCGGAATGAGGGGATTCTCCTTCTCCGCCTCGGCCGCCAGCTGAACCAGTGCGTGGTTCACATCAGTGCCTTTCGTCGAATGGGGCTGTCGTCGTGGTTCGTCTTAGTAGACGAACGGCATGACGAGGCCGATGAGGGCCAGCGCCTCACAGAACGCGAAGCCGAGGATCTGGTTACCGCGGATGAGGCCGGCCGCCTCGGGCTGGCGGGCGAGAGCCTGGGTGCCGTTGCCGAAGATGATGCCGACGCCGACGCCCGGGCCGATCGCGGCGAGGCCGTAACCGATGGAGCCGAGGTTGCCGTCGACCGCAGCGAGGGTCTGGAGAGCGGACATGCCGGTTCTTCCTTCTCTTTCAGTGACCGGTGGGGGTTGGCCACCGGATGTCTCTGGGGGTGTGGCGGGGGCGGTGCTCAGTGGTGCTCGGCGAGCGCGCCCTGGATGTAGGTGCAGGTCAGGAGGACGAAGACGTACGCCTGGACCGCCTGGATGAAGAGCTCGAAGGCCGTCATCACGATGACCATCACGAACGAGACGCCGGAGTAGGCGATGCCGATGCCGTTGAGCATGTACCAGCTGGCGATCGTGAAGAGCAGCAGCAGGGTGTGGCCGGCGAACATGTTCGCGAACAGTCGCACCGCGTGCGTGAACGGACGGACCAGCAGGTTCGAGAAGAACTCGATGACCATGGCCAGCGGGAGCACCGCGCCGAGCGACTTGTCGTAGCCGGTCACGTTCTTGAAGAAGCCCACGAAACCGTGCCGCTTGAAGGTCAGCGACACCCAGGTGACGTAGACGATCGCGGCGAGGACGGCCGGGTACGCGATGATCGACGTCACCGGGAAGGAGGCGACGGGGATGATCGACCACAGGTTGAGCATCCAGATGAAGAAGAAGAGCGAGACGGCGAGCGGAACGTACTTCTCGCCCTCCTTCTTGCCGATCGTCTCGTAGACGACGCCGCGGCGGACGAAGTCGTAGCCGGCCTCGGCGATCATCTGGAGCTTGCCGGGGACGAGCTTCGGCCGGGCGAAGGCGGCCCAGAAGAAGCCCACGACGATGATCGAGCCGAGCAGGGCCAGCAGCATCGGCTTGTTGAAGTAGAGGCCGTTGCCGTCCGCGTCGCCCCACAGGGGCTCGAACATGAACGAGTGCAGGCCCGGAGCCGGGAAGCCACACCCGTCGAACAGGTGACAGCTCGTGTCGAAAGCGAGCGTCTGCGTCGGGTCAGCACTCACCGCGGGCTCCTTCGTCATGGCGCATAGGTACGGCAACCTCGTTGTGTCGGCGCGGCGGTAGGCCGCAGTTCGGCACGGGACTGGTGTAACGGATGTGGGGGCGGCCGGGGGGCATCGAGCCTCGCGTTCGAGCAGGCGTCAGCTCGGATGCCCGCGCCCGCGATGCCGCAGTTGGCACCGGACGATAGCAGGGTCTCTCAGTCGCATTTATCCCGGCCCTACCTCTCACGACGAGTGCCCCGTTTTTTCGGGCTTGGTGCCCGAATCGGGTTCGACGTAGAGGATCTTGGACTTCATGTGGGCGCGTGTCTGTGCGGCGATCCAGGTCAGGGTGCCGACGACGAGCGTGAGAGCGAAAGCCTTGGGGTGGAACAGCGTGGTGTTCTTGAACACCGCGACGAAGACGAACAGCAGCAGGATCTGAGCCGTGTAGAGCATCAGGCCCATCGCCTGGAAGAGGTGCGGAAGCGATTTGGCAGTGCGCTGCAGGACGTAGAGGCCGATGCCCATGAAGAGGATCACGACCAGCGTCGCCACTCCCGCCCCGATCGCGCCCTTGCCACCGGCGACCACACCACTGACCACGGCGGCGATCGCGCCGACGGCGGCCGTGGGCACGGCGGCCTGAGCCAGGATCCGGACGTCGTTGGACGGCATGGCGGCAACTCCGCTTTCAAAGGGGGGGTGTGTCGTCATGGACGAGCGTAGTCCCGGGCTGAGAGGGATCCTCACGCCAAGAGACCGTCGCACTGCGGTCCTTCGGCTCTGTCCCGGGTTCTCGTGAACCGTATCACAAACTATTTGATGCGGTCTTTACCTAGAAGGTGTGCCCACTGTCACACATGAGAGTGAAGGTGCGCGTCTGTGCGGGAACGCGGCCGACTTGTCTGCTATAGGAGCGATTTGTCGCCCCGCTGAACTCCCACGCGTTGGCAATGCTTTAGTCAGATTCTTACCTTGGGCGTCAGCGCGACGTCTCGGCCTTACGCCGCTCCGGGACGGACGACCGGGCGCTCAGCGCGGTCGCCCCGTTGACACCCGCCACTCCCACGGCGACCGGGGCGCGCTGTTCCACCTCCACGCACTCCGCGGCCGCGGCCCGGCGATGGCGGCGGTAGCGCGGCGGCACGATGTGCTGGGCCCACATCGGGGCGCGCGGGGTGAAGCGCGGCAGCAGGAGCAGGACGAGACCGATCGCGCTGAGGAACACCACGCCGAGCACGATCCACATGGACGCGGAGTTCACCGAGTAGGCCAGCGAGCCGAAGGCGATCAGCGCCGACCAGAAGTACATGATCCACACGGCCCGGCTGTGCGAGTGCCCGATCTCCAGGAGCCGGTGGTGCAGATGCCCGCGGTCGGCGGCGAACGGCGACTGGCCGCGCCAGGTGCGCCGCACGATGGCCGAGATCAGGTCGGCGGCCGGCACCGCGATGATGGTCAGCGGCAGCAGCAGCGGGATGTAGACGGGAACCGTCTGGTGCACGGCCGCCTTCTCCGACCCGGCGAACAGCTTCAGCGCGTCCGGGTCGATCTGCCCGGTGATGGAGATCGCGCCCGCGGCCAGCACCAGGCCGATGAGCATCGAGCCGGAGTCGCCCATGAAGATGCGCGCCGGGTGCATGTTGTGCGGCAGGAAGCCGATGCACATGCCCATCAGGATCGCCGAGAAGAGCGTCGCCGGGGCGGCCGCCTCGATGCCGTACGAGTACCAGATCCGGTAGGCGTACAGGAAGAACGCCGCCGCCGCGATGCAGACCATGCCGGCCGCGAGGCCGTCGAGGCCGTCGACGAAGTTCACCGCGTTGATGGTGATGACGACGAGCGCGACCGTCAGCAGGGTGCCCTGCCACTGGGTCAGCGCGACCGAGCCGACGCTGGGGATGGGCAGCCACAGGATCGTCAGACCCTGCATGACCATCACGCCCGCGGCGATCATCTGACCGCCCAGCTTGATCAGGGCGTCGATCTCGAACTTGTCGTCCAGGACACCGATCAGCCAGATCAGGGCCGCACCGGAGAGCAGCGCGCGCGGTTCGTTCGACTTCTCGAAGACCTCGCTGAGGTTGGTCAGATGGTCGGCGACCAGCAGGCCCGCGCACAGTCCGAAGAACATGGCGATACCGCCGAGCCGCGGAGTCGGTTCCCGGTGCACGTCACGGGCCCTGATCTCCGGCATCGCTCCGGCCACGATCGCGAACTTCCGTACCGGCCCTGTCAGCAGATACGTCACCGCGGCCGTGATGCAGAGCGTCAGCAGGTATTCACGCACAGGCTTCCCCACAGGTCTCGCTGGCCATCTCAGCCCCACACCCTAGCGACGCACGCATATGGTTGTGGACTTCCGGGTAGAGCCGATGGTTGCACGTGCGGCTGTGCCCGCAGGTGCGGATACCCCCGCTCAGGCCGGATACGGCGGAAATCCGACGACCAGGTCCCGCACTTCTTCACGTGCCCGGGCGCTCTCGGCCTCGCCCCGCACCACCCCCGCGAGCAGGGCGGCGATCCGTTCCATCTCCTTCTCGGCCATGCCCTGGGTGGTGACGGCGGCCGTCCCCAGGCGCAGTCCGCGGCTGTCCGCGTGAGGCAGCGCACAGCAGTCGAGGACCATCCCGGCGGCTGCGAGCCGTCCCCGCGCCGTGCGCCCGTCGACGCCGAGCGGCGCCGGATCGGCGGTCACCAGGTGGGTGTCGGTCCCGCCGGTGGTGACCACGAGCCCCTCGTCGGCCAGCGCGGCGGCGAGCACCCGCGCGTTGGCGACCACCTGATGGGCGTACGCGCCGAACGCCGGTGTCGCCGCCTCGCCGAACGCGACGGCCTTCGCGGCGATGGTGTGCATCTGCGCACCGCCCTGGGTGAACGGGAAGACGGCCCGGTCGACCCGCTCTGCCAGCTCGGCGCCGCACAGGATCATGCCGCCGCGGGGTCCGCGCAGCACCTTGTGCGTGGTGGCGCACACCACATCGGCGTATGGCACCGGACTGGGCGCCGCTCCCCCGGCGACGAGCCCGATGGGGTGGGCGGCGTCGGCGATGAGGTAGGCGCCCACCTCGTCGGCGACCTCGCGGAAGAAGGCGTAGTCGATGTGCCGGGGGTAGGCGATGGAGCCGCACACGATCGCCTTGGGCCGGTGGCTGCGGGCGAGGGTGCGCACCTGGTCGTGGTCGATGAGCCCGGTCTCGGCGTCGACGCCGTAGGGGACGAAGTCGAACCAGCGGCCGGAGAAGTTGGCGGGCGAGCCGTGGGTCAGGTGGCCGCCGTAGGGCAGGCCGAGGGCGAGGACGGTGTCGCCGGGGCGCAGCAGAGCGGCGTAGGCGGCGAGGACCGCCGAGGAGCCGGAGTGGGACTGGACGTTGGCGTGGTCGGCGCCGAACAGGGCCTTCGCCCGCTCCACGGCGAGCCGTTCGGCGAGGTCGACGATCTCGCAGCCGCCGTGGTGCCGGGCGCCCGGGTAGCCCTCGGCGTACTTGTTGGCCAGCGCGGAGCCGAGCGCCGCCAGGACGGCCGGCGAGCAGAAGTTCTCGGCGGCGATGAGCTGGAGGGTCGAGGACTGCCGGTCGAGCTCCCCGAGCAGGATCCCGGCCAGCTCGGGGTCCTGGCGCGCGAGGACGTCAGTGGTCTGGGGCGCATGGGTGACCGACATGGTGGGCTCCGGGGCGTCGACGGTGACGTACGACCAATGTAGGCCCGGGGCCCGCCGGGTGCCCGGTCGTCACGTCCTCGCGGGTGCACCCGTGCGCGCGGTGACGACCGGATCCAGTGGTGCCTCGTTCAGCCCCGTCCCCCGTCACATGCGCGCAGGAACCCCCGTCAGCGCCGTGACCACGGGGTCCAGCGCCTCGTTTATCTCGTCCCCGATCGAACGGAAGAAGGGCAGCGGGGCTCCGTACGGGTCGAAGACCTCGTCGGCCTCGGCGGTCGGGGCCAGGAGCCACCCGCGTAGCGCGGCAGCCGCGCGGACCAGGGCGCGTGCGCGGGTCACCAGGCCGTCCTCCAGGGGCGGCAGGGTCGCCGGGTCTATCGCCTTCACCAGACGGGTGAACTCCTTCAGGGTGAAGGTGCGCAGACCCGCCGAGTGGCCCATGGAGATGACCTGCTGGCGGTGGTCACGGGTCGCGGTCAGGACCAGGTCCGCCATGATCACGTGTTCGTCCAGCAGCTCGCGCCCCGTGAAGCCGGACGGGTCCGCGCCGAACTCGGCCAGCACGGTCTCCGCGTTGGCCTCCATGGGCGCGCCCTCATGGCCCCAGGTCCCCGCGCTCTCCACGACCAGGCCGCCCCACAGCGGGTCGCCGAGCCGGTCCGCCAGGGCATGCCGGGTCAGCCGCTCGGTGATCGGCGAGCGGCAGACGTTGCCGGTGCTGACGTGGAGGATGCGGAAGCTGTCCCGCGGGAGCCCTGTGAAGGTCCGCGTCTCTTCCCCGTCCCATATGCCACGCCCCGCGTCAGGGGCCGTCAATTCGCCACCTCGAGGTCGGGTACGACCTTCCTGAGCTCGTCCGCGGAGATCGCGCCCGCGCGCAGCAGCAGGGGCACCTCGCGGGTGACGTCGACGATCGAGGAGGGGACATTGCCGGGGGTCGGGCCGCCGTCGAGGTAGACGGAGACCGAGTCGCCGAGCATCTCCTGCGCGGCGTCGCAGTTCTCCGGCGAGGCGTGGCCGGTGAGGTTGGCGGAGGAGACCGCCATGGGGCCGACCTCGGTCAGCAGCTCGATGGCGACGGGGTGCAGCGGCATCCGCACGGCCACCGTGCCCCGGGTGTCGCCCAGGTCCCACTGAAGGGACGGCTGGTGCTTGGCGACGAGGGTGAGCGCGCCCGGCCAGAAGGCGTCGACGAGTTCCCAGGCCAGCTCGGAGAAGTCGGTGACGAGACCGTGGAGGGTGTTCGGGGAGCCGATCAGCACGGGGGTGGGCATGTTGCGGCCCCGGCCCTTGGCCTCCAGGAGGTCGTGCACGGCCTCGGAGGAGAACGCGTCGGCGCCGATGCCGTACACCGTGTCGGTCGGGAGGACCACGAGCTCGCCACGGCGGACGGCGGACGCGGCTTCGCGCAGACCGGTCGTGCGGTCGGTCGCGTCGTTGGTGTCGTATCGCCGTGCCATATCTAGCGGGCCTCCTCGTACACGTACTGCGGGATGGAAGGGTGCGGCGCGCTCACGGCAGGGCCTTGCGGGCCGTGGCGAACCGGGGGCGGTTGTTGAGGTCGGGGTGGTCGGCCGCGTCGGCCCAGCCCCGCTCCTCGGTGAAGATCCACGGCACCTGGCCGCCCTGGGTGTCGGCGTGCTCGATGACGACGACACCGCCGGGGCGCAGGAGCCGGTGCGCGGTGCGTTCCAGACCGCGGATGAGGTCGAGGCCGTCCTCGCCGGAGAACAGGGCGAGTTCGGGATCGTAGTCCCGCGCCTCGGGGGCGACGTACTCCCACTCGGTGAGCGGGATGTACGGCGGGTTGGAGATGACCAGGTCGACATGGCCGTCGAGGTCGGGGAAGGCGTCCAGCGCGTTGCCCTGGCGCAGGTCGACCCGCGACCCCTCGACGTTCTTACGGGTCCACCTGAGGGCTTCCTCGGACAGCTCCACGGCGTGCACGCGGGAGCGCGGCACCTCCTGGGCGAGCGCGAGCGCGATGGCGCCGGAGCCGGTGCACAGGTCGACGATGCACGGCTCGACGACGTCCATCGCGCGGACGGCGTCTATGGCCCACCCGACCACGGACTCGGTCTCGGGCCGGGGCACGAACACCCCCGGCCCCACCTGGAGTTCGAGGTACCGGAAGTAGGCGAGGCCGGTGATGTGCTGGAGCGGCTCGCGCTGCTCACGGCGCGCGATGGTCTCCCAGTAGCGGGCGTCGAAGTCCGCGTCCTTCACGGAGTGCAGCTCGCCCCGCTTCACGCCGTGCACGAACGCGGCGAGCTCCTCCGCGTCGTTGCGCGGCGAGGGCACGCCGGCGTCGGCCAGCCGCTGGGTGGCCTGGGCCACCTCTGCGAGCAGCAGGTTCACGCAAGTCCTCCGTGTCGTACTCGGTCGTACGTGTCTTACGCGGCCGCCAGCTTGGCTGCCGAGTCCGCGTCGACGCAGGCCTGGATCACCGCGTCGAGGTCGCCGTCCAGGACCTGGTCCAGGTTGTACGACTTGAAGCCGACCCGGTGGTCCGAGATGCGGTTCTCCGGGTAGTTGTAGGTGCGGATCTTCTCGGAGCGGTCGACGGTGCGGACCTGGCTGCGCCGGGCGTCGGCGGCATTGCGCTCCGCCTCCTCCTGCGCCGCCGCGAGCAGCCTGGAGCGCAGGATACGCAAGGCCTGCTCCTTGTTCTGCAGCTGGCTCTTCTCGTTCTGGCAGGAGGCGACGACTCCGGTGGGAATGTGGGTGATGCGCACGGCGGAGTCGGTCGTGTTGACGGACTGCCCGCCGGGCCCGGAGGAGCGGTAGACGTCGATGCGGAGGTCGTTGGGGTTGATCTCCACGTCGACCTCCTCCGCCTCGGGCGTGACGAGGACACCGGCCGCGGAGGTGTGGATACGGCCCTGGGACTCGGTGGCCGGCACGCGCTGCACCCGGTGCACCCCGCCCTCGTACTTCAGGCGGGCCCACACGCCCTGTCCGGGCTCGGTGGCGCCCTGGCCGCCCTTGGTCTTCACGGCGACCTGGACGTCCTTGTAGCCGCCCAGCTCGGACTCGGTGGCGTCGATGATCTCGGTCTTCCAGCCGACGCGCTCGGCGTAGCGCAGGTACATGCGCAGCAGGTCGCCGGCGAACAGCGCGGACTCGTCGCCGCCCGCCCCCGCCTTGATCTCCAGGATGACGTCCTTGTCGTCGCTGGGGTCGCGCGGGACGAGGAGCAGCCGCAGCTTCTCCGTCAGTTCCTCGCGCGTCCGCTCCAGCTCCTTGACCTCGGCCGCGAAGTCGGGGTCGTCGGCGGCGAACTCCTTCGCCGTCTCGACGTCGTCGCCGGTCTGCTTCCAGGAGCGGTACGTGGCGACGATCGGGGTGAGCTCGGCGTAGCGCTTGTTCAGCTTGCGCGCGTTGGCCTGGTCGGAGTGGACCGACGGGTCGGCGAGCTTCTTCTCCAGGTCGGCGTGCTCACCGACGAGTTCCTCGACGGCCTCGAACATCTTGGGCTCCTGAACTGCGTAAGACAGAGGGCGGGCGGGCGACCAAAAACGCCGGTCCCGGCGCACTCCGAGGAGTGCGGCGTGGACCGGCGCTGGTGGCTCGCTACTTCTTGGCAGCAGCCTTGCCGAAGCGGGCCTCGAAGCGGGCCACACGGCCACCGGTGTCGAGGATCTTCTGCTTGCCCGTGTAGAACGGGTGGCACTCGGAGCAGACCTCGGCACGGATGGTGCCGCTGGAGATCGTGCTGCGGGTGGTGAACGACGCGCCACAGGTGCAGCTGACCTGCGTCTCGACGTACTCGGGGTGGATGTCGCGCTTCAAGGTGTCTCCTAGTTCCGGGAGGGCGCCGGGTCGCCACCGCGGGCTTGCGGGAGCGTGAACCGGGGCCGACGTACCAGTCTGCCAGCACTGGCCGCATCCCCCAAAACGAGGGGGCGCCGCGATCTATTCCCCCGGGAGCCTCAGGAGGTCACGACGCCCTTGGCCTGGCCGGTGGCCGTGCCCTCGGTGGCGGACCTCGGGACCGGCCGGTCGTTCTCCAGGGCCGTCCAGATCTGCCGGGCCTTGGTCTCCTGCACGAGGACCCGGTTCGGGTTGGCCGGGTCGTAGCGGACCGGCATGGTGACCATGGTCATGTCCGACGGGCTGATGCCCTTGAGGCCGCTCGCGAAGGAGACCAGGGAGTTGACCGAGCCGAGGTCGGAGTCGGCGGTGACGGCCTTGGTGGCGGTGTCGGCGAGGTCGTACAGCTTCTTGGGGCTGGTCAGCACGCCGACGCTCTTGACCTGCTTGACCAGCGCCTTGATGAAGGCCTGCTGGAGCTGGATGCGGCCGAGGTCGGAGCCGTCGCCGACGCCGTGCCGGGTGCGGACGAGACCGAGGGCCTGGGCACCGGTGAGCTCGTGCGTGCCGGCCTTGAGGTCGAGGTGGCTGTCGGTGTCCTTGATGTCCTTGGTCGTGGTGACCGTGACCCCGCCGAGTTCGTCGACCAGCTTCTCGAAGCCGCTGAAGTCGACCTCCAGGTAGTGGTCCATGCGGATGTCGGTCATGGCCTCGACGGTCTTGACGGCACAGGCCGCGCCACCGGTGGTGTACGCGGAGTTGAACATGACGTCCCTGGCGCCGTCGTGCTCCTTGCCGTCGGTGTCGGTGCACTCCGGGCGGTCGATCAGGGTGTCGCGCGGGATGGAGACCACGGTGGCCTTCTTGTGGCCCTTGTACACGTGGATGATCATCGCGGTGTCGGAGCGGGCACTGCCGTCGTCGGTGCCGCCGCCGAGCTCCTTGTTGGAACCGGAGCGGGTGTCCGAGCCGAGGACGAGGATGTTCTCGGAGCCGTTGTCGGCCTTGGCGGGCCGGCCGGTGCCGAGGGCCTGGTCGATGTCGACGCTCTTGAGGTTGCCGTTGAGCTTGAAGTACACGTAGCCGGCGCCGGTGCCGCCCACCACCACGATCCCCGCGGCGACCCACGCGGCGACCAGCAGGCCCTTGCGCCCCGTGCTGCGGGGTTTGCGACGACGTCCCTTGCCACCCGGTTTTCCGGGTATCGGCGTGCTCTCGGCTGACATGTGCTCCTCGAATCTCGTCCGGTCGGTTACCCCCTGTTTTCAGGGTCAGACGTGGTCAGAAAAAGACCCGTACCGCACCATGTTCGCTCCGCCTGGTCAGACGGCGAAACTCGAGAAAGGGTTGCACAACGCGCTGTGACCACCACGTGAAGCAGTGGTCACAGCACGTCACATCAGGCGTTCGGCACGCCCTGCTCACCAGCGGTTTCAGCCAAAGATGTCGTACTGCTGGAAACCGGTTCCCATGCTGGTCCTTGTGGCGAAGATCTCGCTGGTCGCCTTGCCGGTGCCCTTGTACAGGTAGAGCGTGCCGCCGGGGGTGCGGGCCACGAGGTCGGCCCGGCCGTCGCCGGTGATGTCACCGACGGCGTCGAAGGCGTTGTAGCCGCTCCAGTTGGTGCGCACCTTCACGCGGGCCGCGAAGACGCCCGTGCCGGAGGTGCCGGTGCCCTTGTACAGGTACAGGTCGCCGGTGGTCTTGTTGCGGGCGAGCACGTCCGCCTTGCCGTCGCCGGTGAAGTCGCCGTGGCCGAGCAGCTGGTTGTACTGGCTCCAGCCGCCGCCGACCCTGACCCGGGTCGCGAAGCTGCCGTCGCCCTTGCCCGGGTAGATCCACAGGACACCCGCGGAGTCCACGGAGAGCAGGTCGGGCTTGTAGTCGCCGGTGACGTCGCCGGGGGTGACGATCCGGGTGCGGGTGCGCCAGTCGGTGAAGACCTTCTTGGGGGCCGCCCAGGCTCCGCCGGTGGACGACGGGACGAACCGCAGCCAGTAGACGTCACCGGTGGCGGAGACGCGGTACATGAGGTCCTGGTAGCCGTCCCGATTGAGGTCGGTCTGCCGGACGAGGTTCACGCCGTTCCAGTCGCCCCAGGACTGCCGGGCGGCCAGGGTCGTGCCCTTGGAGTCCAGCTCGTAGCCGACCTTGGTGGAGGAGTTGCGCACCCACAGGTCGGCCTTGTGGTCGAAGTTCAGGTTGGTGTCGTCGACCCGCGGGTAGGCGGCGCCGACGTACTTGCTGACCTTGGTGAAGACGCTGTAGGCGCCCTTGGCGACACAGTCGGTGACGTTCCAGGAGACGACGCCGACGATCCGCCCGTTCACGACGAGGGGGCCGCCGGAGTCACCGCTGCAGATGGCGGTCGTACCGGAGTCGCTGCCGCTGGCGGGCGGGCCCGCGCAGGTCATGTGGCCCTTGATGAACCAGGAGCCGTAGGCCGCGGCGCAGGTCGTGTCCGACTTGATGGGCAGCGTGGCCGTCTTCAGCGTCGGGGAGATGGCGTCGCTGGTGGAGCTGGTACGGCCCCAGCCGTAGACCTTGGCGGTCTTGGCGCCGGTGGTGGCGGGGTCGTAGGAGGCGGTGTCGGTCGACGTCGTCATGCGGATCGGGGTGGCCTTGACGGGGACCGCCAGGGTCAGCACCGCGATGTCGTTGTCGATGGTGTCCGGGTTGTACGACGGGTGGTACCACTGCCGCAGCGCGCCCGTGGCGGTGCCGCCGTGCAGGTCGCCGTTCTCGGAGAGCAGCTGGGTGGCCCCGGTGACCGCGAAGCCGTGCTTGGCCCAGTCGGCGCCCTTGACGCAGTGCGCGGCGGTGAGGATCTTCGTCGGCGCGACGACCGCGCCGCCGCAGAAGAAGCCGGTGTCGTCGCCGGTGTCCGTGGTGCCCTTGTCGTCGACGTACCAGAGCTGGGCCATCCACGGGGCCGAGGAGATGGTGGTCGTCGTACCGCCGATGATCATCGGCGAGATGGTGGAGTCGACCGTGCCACCGCTCGACGGCGTCCGGGTCGCGGTGCGCGTGCGGTCCACGGCCGCGGCCGCCTCGGCGACCCGCTGCTTCAGCTCGGCCCGCGAGGGCGAGGGCGTGGCCGCGGCGGCGGGCGCGGACGGCTGCGGCTCGGACACCACGGTGGCGGCGCTCGCCGAGGTGGCCAGCAGCGCTGCGGCCACGGCGACGGGCAGCGCGATCCACGCGCGCCGTCTGTGCCGGCCGGCGCCTCCGGACAGGGATATACCCATGCAAGTCCCCCCAAGGGATCAGAAGTTCGGAGATCGATCATTCGACCGAAGAGCGCGATACTAAACCAAAGAGGGCCGCCCCCCGAGTGTCGGGGGGCGGCCCTCTTTCGAATCAGCTGACGTCAGTCGCCGTTGCCCGGCGTCGGCGTCGTCTTCTGGATCTGCATCAGGAACTCGGCGTTCGACTTGGTCTGCTTCATCTTGTCGAGAAGCAGCTCCACCGCCTGCTGCTGGTCGAGGGCGTGCAGCACCCGGCGCAGCTTCCAGACGATCCCGAGCTCGTCCGGGGCGAGCAGGATCTCTTCCTTACGGGTACCGGACGCGTCGACGTCCACCGCCGGGAAGATCCGCTTGTCGGCGAGCTTGCGGTCGAGCTTGAGCTCGGCGTTGCCGGTGCCCTTGAACTCCTCGAAGATGACCTCGTCCATGCGGGACCCGGTGTCCACCAGGGCGGTGGCGAGGATGGTCAGCGAGCCGCCGTCCTCGATGTTGCGGGCCGCACCGAAGAAGCGCTTCGGCGGGTACAGGGCGGTCGAGTCGACACCACCGGACAGGATGCGGCCGGAGGCGGGCGCGGCCAGGTTGTACGCACGGCCCAGACGCGTGATCGAGTCGAGCAGCACGACCACGTCGTGGCCCAGCTCCACCAGCCGCTTGGCGCGCTCGATGGCGAGCTCGGCGACCGTGGTGTGGTCCTCGGCCGGGCGGTCGAAGGTCGAGGAGATGACCTCGCCCTTGACCGACCGCTGCATGTCGGTGACCTCTTCCGGACGCTCGTCGACCAGGACGACCATCAGGTGGCACTCGGGGTTGTTGTGCGTGATCGCGTTGGCGATCGCCTGCATGATCATGGTCTTGCCGGTCTTCGGCGGGGCCACGATCAGACCGCGCTGGCCCTTACCGATCGGCGCGACGAGGTCGATGATGCGCGTGGTCAGTACGCCCGGGTCCGTCTCCAGGCGGAGGCGGTCCTGCGGGTACAGCGGGGTGAGCTTGTTGAACTCCGGGCGGCCGCGGCCGTGTTCGGGCGCCATGCCGTTGACGGAGTCCAGCCGCACCAGCGCGTTGAACTTCTCGCGCCGCTCGCCGTCCTTGGGCTGACGGACCGCGCCGGTGATGTGGTCGCCCTTGCGCAGGCCGTTCTTGCGGACCTGGGCGAGGGAGACGTACACGTCGTTCGGGCCGGGCAGGTAGCCCGAGGTCCGGATGAAGGCGTAGTTGTCGAGGATGTCCAGGATGCCCGCGACCGGGATCAGGACGTCGTCCTCGTTGATCTGCGGCTCGGGGCCGCCCATCTCGTCACGCCCACGGCGGCCGCGACGGTCCCGGTAACGGCCCCGGCGACCGCGGCGGCCACCCTCGAAGTCGTCGTCGTCCTGCGGACCGTTGTCGCGCTGCTGGCGGTCCTGACGGCCGCCGCCCTGCTGCTGGTTCTGCTGCTGGCGCTGGCCGCCCTGGCCCTGCTGGTCGTCGCTCTTGCGACGGTCACCGCGGTCACCACGGTCTCCGCGCTCACCACGGTCTCCGCGCTCACGGCCGCGGTCACGGCGGTCGCGGCGGCCACGGCCCTCGCCGTCACCGGCGTCGCCCTGCGGCTGCTGCGCGGGCGTCTCGGCCTTGGGCTCGCTCTTCGCCTCGGCCGCGACGGTCTCGGGGCTGCCCGACGGGGCGCCGGCCTCGGCGGTGGCGCGCCGACGGCGGCGCTCGGTGGGAGCCTCGTCCCCGCCGCGCTCGGCGGCCGGCTGGCCGGGGATCTCGATCTGCTGCTGGGCCACGGCCTTCTCGGCGGGGGCCTCGGCGCCCGCCTCCGCCTTCTTCTCGGCGGCATCGCCCGTACGGGCCTTGGAGGTGGCGCGGCGCTTCGGCTTGGTCTCGGCGGCGTCGCCGGCGGACGAGGACGCGGCCTTGGGAGCCGCGGCACCTCCCCCGGCCTGCGCCTCCTTGATGACCTCGATCAGCTGGCTCTTGCGCATACGCGCGGTGCCCTTGATACCGAGGCCGGATGCGACCTGCTGCAGCTCGGCCAGCACCATGCCGTCGAGGCCGGTACCGCGGCGCCGCCGGGAGCCGGCACCGGTGGCAGGCGCGGAGGCGTCCGTGGCGGGCGCGGCAGCGGTCTCCTCGACACGTGCGCCCATCAGATCGGTGGTGTCGCTCACGAAGGGTCCTTCCCTGGAGCGGACGTCGGCCTGTCTGGCTCGGCGACCGTTTGTGCTGTCCGACGTCGGTCCCATCCTTGTGGACCGTGCCGGGGCGGTGGTCCGCCTGAACGGCGGAGGAATGTGGTGACGGCGCTTCCGAGAGCCGTGGCACTGAGTGTCCGTGTCACGTGGCTTGGTCACACCGGTTCCGGAGCGTGCCCGGCAAGTCGCTCAGTGCTCGCGTACGAGGTACTGCCCATGTACGTCGTGCGGAACGCAGTGCGGCTTGGGAGGCTCCCGGAAGAATGTCTGTCCCGGACGGGGACGTGAAGCACCTCGCCATGGTGGGGTCGGGTGCAGACTTGAGATTAACACTACCGGATCCAACAAACATTCCCCCTCTCGAAATCCGGCACACGCCGGATCTCAGATGTCACTGGCGGCCGCGAGCGGGAGCACACAGGCTCCCTGGGCGTCGAGGTCCAGCCGGTTGGCGGCCCAGCCCTCACCCGCCAGATGGGCCACCTTGTCGGCACTGTCCGCGTCGACCAGTGCGAGCACGGTGGGCCCCGCTCCCGAGATGACTGCCGGGACTCCGTCGGCCCGCAGCCGCTCCACCAGTGCGGCGCTCTCCGGCATGGCGGGGGCGCGGTACTCCTGGTGGAGACGGTCCTCGGTGGCCGGCAGCAGCAGCTCGGGGCGCCTGGTGAGGGCCTCGACGAGCAGCGCGGCACGGCCGGCGTTGGCGGCGGCGTCGACGTGCGGCACGGTGCGCGGGAGCAGTCCGCGCGCAGTCTCGGTCAGGACGGGCTTTCCGGGCACGAAAACCACCGGAACGACGGAATCGTGCGGCTCCAGCCTGATCGCCCGGGCGGCACCGGCCTCCATCCAGGCGAGGGTGAAGCCGCCGAGCAGACAGGGGGCCACGTTGTCGGGGTGGCCCTCGATCTCGGTGGCGAGCTCCAGCAGCGCGGTGTCGTCGAGCCGGGCCTCGCCGCCTATGGTCACGGCGCGGGCGGCGACGATCCCGGCGCAGATGGCGGCCGAGGAGGAGCCGAGGCCGCGGCCGTGCGGGATGCGGTTGGCGCAGACGATCTCCAGGCCGCGCGGCTGGCCGCCCAGCAGGTCGAACGCGGTGCGCAGGGACCGTACGAGCAGGTGGTTCTCGTCACGCGGGAGTGTCTCGCTGCCCTCTCCCGCGATGTCGATGTGCAGCCCTGAGTCGGCCACCCGGACGACGACGTCGTCGTAGAGCCCCAGCGAGAGGCCCAGGGCGTCGAAGCCCGGGCCGAGGTTGGCGCTGGTGGCGGGGACGCGCACCCGGACGGCGGCGGCGCGGAAGGCGGGACCGGCCATCTCTCGATGACTCTCCTTGAGCTGCGTGATTGTCGAATGACATTCGATGACGAACGAAGACCCTGCCGACCGCGGAGACGACGCGGCACCCCGCTGTACGCGAGGGCATATGCAGCGGGCGGGTTCGGTACAGCCTATCGAAGGAAGGTTCTGTGGCGACATAGGGCGCACAGGAGGCGCACGATGCGTGTCGTAAGCCCCCTGTGCACCCCCGGTGGGGAAGCCCCTGCCGTACGCCGGTCAGGGGTGCCGCGCGCTGTTACGCGAGCCCGAGGCGCTCGGCCGCCGTCGCCGCGTCGACCGGGACGGTGACCGGCTGCGGGGCGCCCGCGACGGCCCAGTCGGGGTCCTTGAGGCCGTTGCCGGTGACCGTGCACACGATCTTCTGGCCCGGGTCGACCTTGCCCTGCTCGGCGGCCTTCAGCAGACCGGCCACGGAGGCGGCGGAGGCGGGCTCCACGAAGACACCCTCCTGAGCGGCCAACAGCCGGTAGGCGCGCAGGATCTCACGGTCCGTCACCTCGTCGATGAACCCGCCGGACTCGTCCCGCGCCGCGAGGGCGTAGTTCCAGGAGGCCGGGTTGCCGATGCGGATCGCGGTGGCGATGGTCGACGGGTCCTTGACGACCTCGCCGCGCACGATCGGGGCGCTGCCGGAGGCCTGGAAGCCCCACATCCGGGGGGTCCGGGCGGCCACGCCGTCGGCGGCGTACTCCTTGTAGCCCTTCCAGTACGCCGTGATGTTGCCGGCGTTGCCGACCGGCAGGACGTGGATGTCGGGCGCGTCGCCGAGCATGTCGACGATCTCGAAGGCGGCCGTCTTCTGGCCCTCGATGCGCACCGGGTTGACCGAATTGACCAGGGCCACCGGGTAGTTGTCGCTCAGCGCGCGGGCCAGGGTGAGGCAGTCGTCGAAGTTGCCGTCGACCTGGAGGATCTTCGCGCCGTGGATGAGCGCCTGGCCCATCTTGCCGAGCGCGATCTTGCCCTGCGGCACCAGCACGGCGGAGACCATGCCCGCGCGGACGGCGTAGGCGGCGGCGGAGGCCGAGGTGTTGCCGGTGGAGGCGCAGATGACCGCCTTGGCGCCCTCCTCCTTGGCCCGCGTGATGGCCATGGTCATACCGCGGTCCTTGAAGGACCCGGTGGGGTTGGCGCCCTCCACCTTGAGGTGGACCTCGCACCCGGTGCGCTCGGAGAGCACCTGCGCGGGCACGAGGGGCGTGCCGCCCTCGCGGAGCGTCACGACCGGCGTGGTGTCGGAGACGGGCAGCCGGTCCCGGTACTCCTCGATGATTCCGCGCCACTGGTGGGTCATTGCTGGTTACTCTCCTTCAACCCGCATGATGCTGGCGACACCCCGCACGGTGTCGAGCTTGCGCAACGCCTCGACGGTCCCGCCCAGGGCGGCGTCGGACGCGCGGTGCGTGACGACGACGAGAGACGCCTCGCCGTCCTTCCCCTGCTGCCGAACGGTATCGATGGACACCCCGTGCTCGGCGAACACGGTGGCGACCTGGGCGAGAACACCCGGTTTGTCGGCCACGTCCAGGCTGATGTGGTAGCGCGTGACGACCTCGCCCATGCCCGAGACGGTCAGGGCGGCGTACGCGGACTCACCGGGGCCGGTCGTGCCGCTGAGCCGGTTGCGGCAGACGGCGACCAGGTCGCCGAGGACGGCGGAGGCGGTGGGAGCGCCGCCCGCGCCCGGGCCGTAGAACATCAGCTGGCCGGAGGCGTCGGACTCGACGAACACGGCGTTGTAGGCGCCGCGCACGGAGGCGAGCGGGTGGCTGAGCGGGATCATCGCGGGGTGCACGCGCGCGGTGACGGACCGGCCGTCCTCGGCACGCTCGCAGATGGCGAGCAGCTTGATGGTGCAGCCCATGTTCTTCGCGGAGGCGAAGTCGGCGGCGGTGACCTCGGTCATGCCCTCGCGGTAGACGTCGTCGAGACGCACGCGCGTGTGGAAGGCGATCCCGGCGAGGATGGCGGCCTTGGCGGCGGCGTCGAACCCCTCGACGTCGGCGGTGGGATCGGCCTCGGCGTACCCGAGGGCGGTGGCCTCGTCGAGGGCTTCCTGGTACCCGGCCCCGGTCGAGTCCATCTTGTCGAGGATGAAATTGGTGGTCCCGTTGACGATCCCGAGCACCCGGTTGACCTTGTCGCCGGCCAGGGACTCGCGCAGCGGGCGGATCAGCGGGATGGCACCGGCGACGGCGGCCTCGTAGTAGAGGTCCTTGTCGGCCTTCTGGGCCGCCGCGTGCAGGGCGGCGCCGTCCTGGGCGAGGAGCGCCTTGTTGGCGGAGACGACGGAGGCGCCGTGCTCGAAGGCGGTGGTGATGAGGGAGCGCGCGGGCTCGATGCCCCCGATCACCTCCACGACGACGTCGATGTCCCCGCGTTTGACGAGGGCGGTGGCGTCGGTCGTGACGAGTTCCTGCGGAATGCCTTCGCGCACCTTGGAGGGCCGCCGTACCGCGACCCCCGCGAGCTCCACGGGGGCCCCGATCCGGGCGGCGAGGTCGTCAGCGTGCGTCGTCATGATGCGCGCCACCTCTGAGCCGACCACTCCACAGCCCAGCAGCGCCACCTTCAGCGGACGCGTACGCATCATCCGACCTCGTTTCCTCATACCGTCTACGGTGGAACCAGTCTCACTCACCGGACGGGAGTTTCTGCCCCTCGTCCGGATTATGAGACATCTATTTCATTTGTCCGGGGGCGGAAGACCGTAGATCTTCCGTTCCTGGTCTGCGGGGGTTTATCCGACGTCGAGCCGCAGAAGGTCATCTTCCGTCTCACGGCGCACGATCACCCGGGACTCGCCGCCGCTGACGGCGACGACCGGCGGGCGCAGCACGTGGTTGTAGTTGCTCGCCATGGAACGGCAGTAGGCGCCCGTCGCCGGTACGGCGATGAGGTCACCCGGTGCCAGGTCGGCCGGCAGGAACGCGTCCTTGACCACGATGTCCCCGCTCTCGCAGTGCTTGCCGACGACCCGGGCGAGCATGGGCGCGGCGTCGGAGGTCCGGGACACCAGGGCCACGGTGTACTCGGCGTCGTACAGCGCGGTGCGGATGTTGTCCGACATGCCGCCGTCGACGGAGACGTAGGTGCGCAGCCCGTCGAGGGGCTTGACGGTGCCGACCTCGTAGAGCGTGAACGCGGTGGGACCGACGATGGCCCGCCCCGGCTCGACGGAGATGCGCGGGGTCCGCAGCCGGGCGGCCTCGCACTCACGGGTGACGATCTCCGTCAGCGCCTTGGCGATCTCGTGGGGCTCGCGCGGGTCGTCGTCGGAGGTGTACGCGATCCCCAGCCCGCCCCCGAGGTCGATCTCGGGAAGCTCGACACCGTGCTCGTCACGGACGTCCTTGAGCAGCCCGACCACGCGGTGCGCGGCGACCTCGAAGCCGGACATGTCGAAGATCTGCGACCCGATGTGGGAGTGGATGCCGATGAGTTCGAGGCTGTCGAGCTGAAGGGCGCGCCGCACGGCCTCGGCGGCCTGCCCGCCGGCCAGCGGGATGCCGAACTTCTGGTCCTCGTGGGCGGTCGCGATGAACTCGTGGGTGTGCGCCTCGACGCCGACGGTGACCCGGATCTGGACGCGCTGCCGCGTGCCGAGCTCACGCGCGATGTGCGCGACCCGGACGATCTCCTGGAACGAGTCGAGGACGATACGTCCGACACCCTGGGTGATCGCGCGGCGGATCTCCTCCGTCGACTTGTTGTTGCCGTGGAAGGCGATGCGGTCGGCGGGCATGCCGGCGGAGAGCGCGGTGGCGAGCTCGCCCCCGGAGCACACGTCGAGGTTGAGCCCCTCCTCGTGCAGCCAGCGCACGACGGCGCGGGACAGGAACGCCTTGCCCGCGTAGAAGACGTCGGCGTCATGGCCGAAGGCGGTGCGCCAGGCCCGCGCCCGGGCCCGGAAGTCGGCCTCGTCGATGACGTAAGCGGGCGTGCCGTGCTCCTCGGCGAGGGCCTTGACGTCGATGCCGCCGACGGTGACGACACCGTCCTCGTTGCGATCGACGGTCTGCGCCCAGACCTTGGGATCGAGGGTGTTGAGGTCGGCGGGCGGGGCGGAGTAGTGGCCCTCGGGAAGGACGTCGGCGTGCCGGGGCCCGGCGGGATGTGCGGAACGGCTCATCTTCTTGACTGGCTCTCTAGAGGTGTTCGGGTGCGTCGATGCCGAGCAGGGACAGGCCACCGGCCAGCACCGCCCCGGCGGCTTCGGCGAGCGCGAGCCGGGCACGGTGGGCGGCCGAGGGTTTCTCCGCACCACGCGGAAGGACGGCGACGAGAAACGGCAGCACGGCATCGGCGACGACGACGAGATGCCGGGCCAGGCGGTCGGGAGCGTGGTGCGCGGCGGCGGCCTGGAGGACACGGGGGTGATCGGCGAGGGCGTGGCGTAGGGGGGTCGCGTCGTGTACGGGTGTCTGCCGTACACCGGGTTCCCGTACGACTGCTCTGGTGTCCCCCCGTGGGTCCACGTCCCCGGGCTCGGCGTGGAAGCCCAGGTCGGCGGCGTTGCGGCTGAGGGCCCGGGTGCGGGCGTGGGTGAGCTGGCGGTCCAGGAGTGCGCTCGCCTTCGCCGCGCCCACGGTCAGGTTGCCGCGGTCCGGAGCGGGGGCCGGGGTGGTGCCGGCCGAGCGGGGCTGTGCGGGGAAGACCGCTCCCGAGAGCCTGTGCAGCGCCAGCAGCAGCCGCTCCAGCCGGGACTCGTACGCGTGCTCCATGCCCAGGGTGCCGGACAGCCAGGCCAGTTCGGGGCGCAGCGACTCCGACCAGTCGGGGTCGAGGACGGGGCGGAAGGTGTGGAGGCTGGCGCTGATGCGGCGCACCGAGCGGCGCAGGGCCCGGGCCGCGTCGGCCGGGTCCTCGGCGCCCGCCGCAGCACCGCCGGATTCGCGGTGCTGGCGCAGGGCGCGGAGGAACTCCGTTGCCTGGGACCGCAGATAGCCCGCCAGGGCGTCCCCGGCGGGGACGCCTGACGGCCCGACGTGCCCGGACAGGGGGTCCGTCGGTTCAAGGTGTTGCTGTGCCACGCCGGCGCCTCCGGGCGTCTATGAGCATCTCCTGGACGTTGCGCAGGGGTTGGCCGTCCGCGTCCGTGGCGTGCCGGGTCCACTCGCCGTCCGGGCCGAGGTGCCAGGACGCGGTGGTGTCGGACATGCCGGTCTCCAGCAGCCGGTTCAGCGCCGCCCGGTGGGCCGGGTCGGTGACGCGGACCAGCGCCTCTATCCGGCGGTCGAGGTTGCGGTGCATCATGTCGGCGCTGCCGATCCACACCTCGGGCTCGCCGCCGTTGCCGAAGGCGAAGACCCGGGAGTGTTCGAGGAACCGGCCGAGGATCGAGCGGACCCGGATGTTCTCCGACATGCCCGTGACACCCGGGCGGATCGCGCAGATGCCGCGCACCCACACGTCGACCGGCACACCCGCCTGGGACGCGCGGTAGAGCGAGTCGATGAGCGCCTCGTCCACCATGGAGTTGACCTTGATGCGGATGAAGGCCGGACGTCCTGCGCGGTGGTGCTGGACTTCCTTGTTCACTCGGGAAATGAGGCCGTCGCGAAGGGACTTGGGGGCCACCAGGAGGCGGCGGTAGGTCTCGCGGCGGGAGTAGCCGGACAGCCGGTTGAACAGGTCGGAGAGGTCCGCGCCCACCTGCGGGTCGGCGGTGAGCAGGCCGAGGTCCTCGTACAGCCGGGCGGTCTTCGGGTGGTAGTTTCCGGTGCCGACGTGGCTGTACCGCCTTAGTGTGTCGCCCTCCTGACGGACCACCAGGGACAGCTTGCAGTGGGTCTTCAGGCCGACGAGGCCGTAGACGACATGGCAGCCGGCCTCCTCCAGCTTGCGCGCCCACTTGATGTTGGCGTGCTCGTCGAAGCGGGCCTTGATCTCGACCAGGACGAGGACCTGCTTTCCGGCCTCGGCGGCGTCGATGAGGGCGTCGACGATCGGGGAGTCGCCCGAGGTGCGGTACAGCGTCTGCTTGATGGCCAGCACGTCCGGGTCGTCGGCCGCCTGCTGGAGGAAGGCCTGGACGGACGTGGAGAAGCTGTCGTACGGGTGGTGCAGCAGCACGTCACGGGTGCGCAGGGCGGCGAAGATGTCGGGCGCGGACGCCGACTCGACCTCGGCCAGGTCGCGGTGGACGCCGGCGACGAACTTGCGGTACTTCAGCTCGGGGCGGTCGAGGCCCGCGATGCGGAAGAGGCCGGTGAGGTCGAGAGGGCCGGGCAGCGGGTAGACCTCGGCCTCGGAGATCTTCAGCTCGCGCACCAGCAGGTCGAGCACCTCGCGGTCGATGGACTCCTCGACCTCCAGGCGCACCGGCGGGCCGAAGCGGCGCCGCATGAGCTCCTTCTCCAGGGCCTGGAGGAGGTTCTCGGCGTCGTCCTCCTCGACCTCCAGGTCCTCGTTGCGGGTGACCCGGAAGGTGTGGTGCTCCAGCACCTCCATGCCCGGGAACAGCTCCTCCAGGTGGGCGGCGATGACGTCCTCGATGGGGACGTAGCGGCCGGGGGAGGACTCCAGGAAGCGGGACAGCAGCGGGGGGACCTTGACCCGGGCGAAGTGGCGGTTGCCGTTGACCGGGTTGCGCACGATCACGGCCAGGTTCAGGGACAGGCCGGAGATGTAC
>NZ_RSAJ01000169.1 GCF_003933965.1 Streptomyces sp. RP5T | reverse complement strand
GGGCGAGGGAGACGCGGAGGCCGACGGGGAGGGTGAGCCGGAGGGGACGGTTCCGTCGGAGCCGGCCTCCGTCGGGGCCGACGTGCTCGCCTCCGGCGAGGCGCCGCCCTCGGCCGACTCGCCGCCCGCCGCGGCGGGCTTGGGGGCGGAGCCCGGGGCGTCCATGCCCAGCTCCGCGAGGCTCAGACCGCCGGCCGCGAGCACGAAGCCGGCGGCGATCAGCAGGGTCCGGCGGCGACGCCGACGGTGCGCCGCCGCTTTGCGATCGCGACGACTTGCTCCGTCGGCGGGGTCGTCGGAGTCGTCCCCGTCGTCGTACTCCTCGTCGTGCGTGTCCTCGGGTTCCGCGAGGTGCTCCGCGGCCTCGGCACCGCGGCCACCGCGCCCTTTGGCGCGCCGCCGTGACGCTCGGCCGCCGACCGGCCGGCCGGCCTCCTCGGCGGTGCTGTCGCTCGCGTCGGCGCCGGCACGGGGACCGGAGTCGGCCTCCGAGCCCGCGTCCGGGCCGGGGCCGGGCGAGCCGTAGGCCGCGGCGGCCTCCGCCGAACCGGCTCCCAGGGAATCGCTCGCGCGCGGGGCGCCCTCGTGGCCGCCCCCGCCGTACGCCCCCTGGGGGTCGCCGCCGTAGGCCGCACCGTTTCCGACGCCCGCGCCGTACGGTCCGCCCTCCCCGCCGTACGCTCCCTGCGGCTCGCCGCCGTACTCCGTGGCGCCCTGGACGCCCGTGCCGTACCGGGCGGGGTCCGGGACCCCTCCCCCGTGCGGCGGCGCCTCGTGGCCCGCGAGCGCGCCCGCGGTGCCGCCGTACTGCCCCTCGGCCCCGTACGTCGCGTACGCGGGAGTCATCGGAGGGTCCTGCGACTGGGCCTGGGCCGGGACGCGGGGGGTGTACGCGCGCAGCTCTTCGATCGAGGTGCCGCACCCCGGGCAGGCGAGGGCGCCGTTGAGGTGCCGTCGGCACGGGTCGCAGTAGTCCATGACGCGGGAAGACTAAGTTCCTCTCACCTGGCTTTCATAGTCACGCCTGTGAAGGTTGTGTGTCGAACTACCCGTTCGGGCGCGGCGAGTTGAGGGGTCTGCCAGGGACCGTTCGGGCATCCTTCCCGATCTCCCCGAAACCGACGCCGAAAGCCGTGTCGAAAGCAGTGTCGAAACCGTTATGCGTTCGACCCATTGACACTCCCGCCACCCCCTCCCTACTGTCACGTCAGCATTTCGAACGTGTGACGAAATTTCGAACAGACGTCACTGAGCCGACGAAGCAACGAGGGGCAACCGCCGTGCGCATCACCGGAATCAGCACACACGTGGTCGGGACGCCGTGGCGCAACCTGACCTACGTCCAGGTGCACACCGACGAAGGCATCACCGGAGTCGGCGAGACCCGGATGCTCGGACACACCGACGCGCTGATCGGCTACCTGCGGGAGGCCGAGGCCAATCACATTCTCGGCTCCGACCCGTTCGCTGTCGAGGACCTCGTCAAGAGGATGAAGTACGGCGACTACGGTCGGGCCGGCGAGATCGTCATGTCCGGTATCGCCGTCATCGAGATGGCCTGCTGGGACATCAAGGGCAAGGCCCTCGGCGTGCCGGTCTGGCAGCTTCTGGGCGGCAAGGTCACCGACAAGGTCAAGGCGTACGCCAACGGCTGGTACACCACCGAGCGGACCCCCGAGGCGTACCACAAGGCCGCGCAGGCGGTCATGGAGCGCGGGTACAAGGCGCTCAAGATCGACCCCTTCGGCACCGGCCACTTCGAGCTCGACCACGAGCAGAGCCTGTACGCCGTCTCCCTC
The DNA here is from genome assembly GCF_003933965.1 of Streptomyces sp. RP5T. Lineage (GTDB taxonomy): Bacteria > Actinomycetota > Actinomycetes > Streptomycetales > Streptomycetaceae > Streptomyces. The sequence continues at coordinate 13,661 of NZ_RSAJ01000169.1, read as the reverse complement.
ATCGAGGCCGTCCGTGACGCCATCGGCCCCGACGCCGAGCTGATGCTGGAGATGCACGGCCGCTTCTCGCCGTCCACCGCCGTCCGGCTGGCCAAGGACCTCGCGCCCTTCAAGCCCGCGTGGCTGGAGGAGCCGGTGCCCCCGGAGAACCTGAAGGCGCTGGAGAAGGTCGCCGCCAAGGTCGACATCCCGGTCGCCACCGGTGAGCGCATCCACGACCGCATCGAGTTCCGCGAGCTCTTCGAGAGCCAGGCCGTGGACATCATCCAGCCCGACGTCGGCCACATCGGCGGCATCTGGGAGACGCGCAAGCTGGCCGCCACCGCCGAGACCCACTACATGCTGGTCGCCCCGCACAACGTCGGCGGCCCGGTGCTGACCGCCGCCTCCCTGCAGGTCGGTTTCACCTCCCCCAACTTCAAGATCCTCGAGCACTTCAACGACTTCGCCGACGCGGAGATCAAGAAGGTCGTCAAGGGCGCCCCGCAGGTCGTGGACGGCTACTTCCACCTCTCCGACGCCCCGGGGCTCGGTGTCGAGCTGGACGTCGACGCGGCCGCCGAGTTCCCGCAGCAGCAGGCCCGGTTCGACCTGTGGGCCGAGGGCTGGGAGCAGCGCAAGCCCAAGGGCACGAAGTGAGCACGCAGGTCGTCATCGAGGGGCCCGGCGAGCACCGGCTCGACGCGCACGCCCCTCGTGAGCCCGGGGCCGGCGAGGCGCTGGTGCGCGTCCACGCGGTCGGCATCTGCGGCAGCGACCGCGAGGTATACCAGGGCAACCGGCCCGAGGGATACGTGCGTTATCCCCTCACACCGGGCCACGAGTGGTCCGGGACGGTGGAGGCGGTCGGGGCGGATGTGCCTTCAACTCTTGTCGGCCGCAAGGTCGTCGGCGAGGGCTTCCGCAACTGCCAGGTGTGCGACCGGTGTCACGCGGGTGAGACGACCCTGTGCACGGCCGGGTACGAGGAGACCGGGTTCACCCAGCCGGGTGCGATGGCCACCACGCTCACCCTGCCCGCCCGGCTGCTGCACGTGCTGCCGGACGACGCCGACCTGACGGCCGCGGCCCTGCTGGAGCCGGCCGCCTGTATCGCGGCCGCCGCGATCAAGGCGAACGCCCTGCCGGGCGAGCGGGTGGCCGTGGTGGGGACCGGAACGCTCGGGATGTTCGCCGTTCAGTTCCTGAAGGCCAACTCCCCCGCCGAGCTGCTCGTGGTAGGGACCCGGCCCGACCGGGCGGAGCTTTCGAAAGCTTTCGGTGCCACGGACTTCCGCACCAGGGCCCAGGAGCTCCCGGACGACTTCGACGTCGTCATCGAGACCGCCGGGTCCGCGTCCGCGGCGACCACCGCCGCCTCCCTGCTCCGGCGGGGCGGGCGTCTGGTCCTGACGGGCATCCCGGCGCCGGGCGCCGACGGTCTCGACCCCACGGACCTGGTCGTACGGCAGCTGGAGGTGCACACCGTCTTCGGGGCCCCGCCGGACGCCTGGGCGCACACGGTGCGGGTCTTCGGGGCCGGTCTGCTCGATCCGCTGCCGCTGGTCACCCACGAGCTGCCGCTCGACGGGTTCCCGGAGGCGATCGAACTGGTCGGGTCCGGTGATCCGAAGGTCGGGAAGGTGCTGCTCCGCCCCTAGACGTGCGCCGGTACGGGGTGACCTGACCACCCCGTACCGGCGTACACCCAAGCCCCGCACGACTTGAGCCGCGAACCTCGTCCGACATATCGAACACGAAGGACAGCTTGTGACGACCGACGCTTCCGCCCCGGCGGCCCGCCGACCCGGTGAGCAGGCGCTCACCGCGCTCGGTCTGGGCGCGCCCGCCCTCGACCCCGCCGACGCCTCACCGCACACCTTCCCCGGCGGCGGCCGCTGGCGCACCGAGATCCCCTCGTGCGAGGGTCCGGAGGCGCTGGCCGTCGTCCTGAAGGAAGCCTCGCGGCTCGACGTGCCGATCCACCGGATCAGCCAGGGCAGCGGTGTCTGGATGCTGACCGACGCCGAGATCACCGAGATGGTCGACGCCACGAACGAGCGGGACATCGAGCTCTGCCTGTTCACCGGTCCGCGCGGCACCTGGGACATCGGCGGCTCCGTGCGCAGCGACTCGCGCGGCGGGGGCCTGCGGGCCCGCGGCCACGACGCGGTGGCCGGTTGCGTCGAAGACGCCGTCCGGGCAACGGAGTTGGGCGTCAAGTGCCTGCTCGTGGCCGACGAGGGCGTGCTGTGGACGCTGCACCGGGCACGGGTCGCCGGGATCATCCCCGCCGACACCACACTGAAGTTGAGCGCGCTCGTCGGTCCGGTCAACCCGGCCGCGTACGCGGTCTACGAGAACCTGGGCGCCGACTCCATCAACGTGCCCAGCGATCTGACGCTCGATCACCTCACCGAGATCCGGCGGGTGTCGGCCGCTCCGATGGACATGTACATCGAGGCACCCGACGATCTCGGCGGCTATGTGCGCATGTACGAGGTCGCCGAACTCATCCGGCGCGGCGCGCCGTTGTACCTGAAGTTCGGCCTGTCCAAGGCCCCCGGGATCTACCCGTACGGGCACCACCTGCGTGACCTGACCCTCAACACGGCCCGGGAACGGGTGCGTCGGGGACGGCTCGCCCTGGATCTGCTCGCGCGGCACGGGGCGGACGGCGACATGGCGCCGCTCGGCTCACGGCTGCCGGGTGCGCTGAGGCGTTTCGAAACACCCTCATAACGTTTCGGGCGAACTCCCTTCACAAAAGCAGACGCAGTCACACACAATCCCACACACCTCTTCTCGGTCCGAGCCCGCACCTCCTTGCCAGAGCGTCTCTCGCCACCAGACCGAGCCCGTCCCGACATCAAGGATGATGATCATGCGTACTCGTCGAGCCGCACTCACCGCCATAGCCGGCGCCGCCTCCCTCGCCCTCACCCTCAGCGCCTGTGGCCAGAGCAGCGAGGGTGGCAGCGACGAGAAGACCGGAAGCGCCAAGGGCGGCACCATCGGCATCGCGATGCCGACCAAGTCCTCCGAGCGCTGGATCACCGACGGCGCCAACGTCGAGAAGGACCTCAAGGCCAAGGGCTACAAGACCAAGCTGGTCTTCGGCGAGGACGACCCCGACCAGCAGGTCTCCCAGATCGAGAACCTGATCACCCAGGGCGTCAAGGCGCTGGTCATCGCGGCCATCGACAACAAGTCCCTGAACAACGTCCTCCAGCAGGCCGCCGACGCCAAGATCCCGGTCATCTCCTACGACCGCCTGATCCTCGGCACGAAGAACGTCGACTACTACGCGTCCTTCGACAACGAGAAGGTCGGCAAGCTCCAGGGCCAGTACATCGTCGACAAGCTGGGTCTGGAGAGCGGCAAGGGCCCCTTCAACATCGAGCTGTTCGCCGGCTCCAACGACGACAACAACACCCGGTACTTCTTCAACGGCGCGATGAGCGTGCTCCAGCCGTACATCGACAGCAAGAAGCTGGTCGTCAAGTCCGGCCAGACCAAGCTCACCCAGGTCACCACCCTGCGCTGGGACGGCGCCACCGCCCAGAAGCGCATGGAGGACATGCTCACCTCCTCGTACACGAGCGGCCGGGTCGACGCGGTGCTCTCGCCCTACGACGGCATCTCCATCGGCATCCTCGCCGCGCTGAAGTCGGACGGCTACGGCACCAAGGCGAAGCCGCTGCCGGTGATCACCGGCCAGGACGCCGAGCTGGCCTCGGTGAAGTCGATCATCTCCGGACAGCAGTCGCAGACGGTCTACAAGGACCTGCGCAAGCTCGCCCAGGTCGCCACCGAGATGGTCGACTCCTCCCTCAACGGCAAGAAGCCCGAGATCAACGACACCAAGTCGTACGACAACGGCACCAAGGTCGTCCCCGCCTACCTGCTGCAGCCGGTGAGCGTCGACAAGTCCAACTACGAGAAGGTCCTGGTCGACGGCGGCTACTACACGGCCGACCAGCTCAAGTAAGCGCCGTCACCTACTGATTGGAAGGCACGACCATGGCGGGACCCGTCCTGGAAATGCGCTCGATCGTCAAGACCTTTCCCGGCGTCAAGGCGCTGTCGGACGTCACTCTGACCGTCCGCCAGGGCGAGGTCCATGCCATCTGCGGCGAGAACGGCGCCGGGAAGTCCACCTTGATGAAGGTGCTCTCCGGCGTCCATCCGCACGGCACCTACGAGGGGGACATCCTCTTCGAGGGGGAGCTCTGCTCCTTCAAGGACATCCGGGCCAGCGAGCAGCACGGCATCGTCATCATCCACCAGGAGCTGGCGCTGTCGCCGTACCTCTCCCTCGCGGAGAACATCTTCCTCGGCAACGAGCACGCCAAGGGCGGGTTCATCGACTGGCGGGAAACCCTGCGGCACGCCAGCCAGTTGCTGCGCCGGGTCGGTCTCGACGACCACCCCGAGACCCGGGTCGCCGACATCGGCGTGGGCAAGCAGCAGCTGGTGGAGATCGCGAAGGCGCTGTCGAAGAAGGTGAAGCTGCTCATCCTGGACGAGCCGACGGCGGCTCTGAACGACGAGGACAGCGACAAACTCCTCGACCTGATCCTTGAGTTGAAGAACCAGGGCATCACCTCGATCATCATCTCCCACAAGCTCAACGAGATCCGCAAGGTCGCCGACTCGGTGACGATCCTGCGCGACGGGCGGACCATCGAGACGCTCGACGTGAAGGCGAAGGACACCACCGAGGACCGGATCATCTCCGGCATGGTGGGCCGCGACCTCGACCACCGCTTCCCCGAACGCACGCACTACGAGGGCGAAGTGGGCTCGGCACCCGCGCTGGAGATCCGGGACTGGACCGTCCACCACCCGATCGACCAGCAGCGCAAGGTGGTCGACGACGTGTCGATCAACGTCAGACGCGGTGAGATCGTCGGCATCGCGGGCCTGATGGGCGCGGGCCGCACCGAACTCGCGATGAGCGTGTTCGGCCGCACCTACGGCCGGCACGCGGCCGGCACGGTCCTCAAGGACGGCCAGGAGATCCGTACCAAGACCGTCTCCGAGGCGGTCGCGCACGGCATCGCCTACGTCACCGAGGACCGCAAGCACTACGGCCTCAACCTCATCGACACCATCAACCGGAACATCTCGCTCACCGCGCTGAAGAAGGTCGCCAAGCGGGGCGTGGTCGACGAGCAGGAGGAGCGGAAGGTCGCCGAGGGCTTCCGCAAGTCCATGAACATCAAGGCGCCGACCGTCTTCGAGCCGGTGGGCAAGCTGTCCGGCGGCAACCAGCAGAAGGTCGTCCTCAGCAAGTGGATCTTCACGGGTCCCGAGGTGCTGATCCTGGACGAACCCACGCGCGGCATCGACGTCGGCGCCAAGTTCGAGATCTACACGGTCATCGACCAGCTGGCCGCCCAGGGCAAGGCGGTCGTCTTCATCTCCTCCGAGCTGCCCGAACTGCTCGGCATGTGCGACCGCATCTACACCATGGCCGCGGGACGGCTCACGGGCGAGTTCTCGCGGACCGAGGCCACGCAGGAAGTGCTGATGCGCCAGATGACGAAGGACAAAGAGGTAACGCGATGAGCACCGACGTGACGGACAAGGTCCCGGCCGCGGCGCCGCCGGGCAAGGGCAAGGGCTCGTCCTCGGGAGAGGGCCTGCTGCACCTGGTGCTGAACGGACTGCGCCGCAACATGCGCCAGTACGGCATGCTGATCGCGCTGGGCCTGCTCGTCGTGCTGTTCCAGGTGTGGACGGACGGCGACCTGCTCCTGCCGCGCAACGTGTCCAACCTGGTCCTGCAGAACAGCTACATCCTGATCCTCGCGATCGGCATGATGCTGGTGATCATCGCGGGTCACATCGACCTGTCGGTCGGTTCACTGACGGCGTTCGTCGGCGCCTTCGCGGCCGTACTGACCGTGCAGCACGGTGTGGCGTGGCCCCTGGCCCTGGTGCTCTGCCTGGCCATCGGCGCGGTCGCCGGCGCCGCGCAGGGCTACCTGATCGCCTACTTCGGCATACCCTCCTTCATCGTCACCCTCGCGGGCATGCTGATCTTCCGCGGTCTGACGGAGATGTTCCTCAAGGGCCAGACCCTCGGCCCGTTCCCCGACGGCATGCAGAAGATGGGCAACGGCTTCCTGCCGGAGGTCGGTCCGCACACCAACTACCACAACCTCACCCTGCTGCTGGGCATCGTCCTGCTGGCGTCGGTGGTGTGGCAGGAGGTGCGCGACCGCAAGCGGCAGCAGGAGTTCTCCCTGGAGGTCGCGCCCACCAACCTCTTCCTGCTCAAGCTCGTCGCCATCGCCGCCGCGATCCTCACGCTGACCCTGCTGCTCGCCAGCTACAAGGGCGCCCCGATCATCCTGATCGTCCTCGGTGTCCTGGTGGTCGGCTACGGCTACGTCATGCGCAACGCGGTCTTCGGCCGGCACATCTACGCGATCGGCGGCAACCTGCCGGCCGCGAAGCTGTCCGGCGTCAAGGACAGGAAGGTCACCTTCCTTGTCTTCCTGAACATGGGCGTGCTCGCGGCCCTGGCGGGTCTGGTCGTCGCCTCCCGCCTGAACGCGGCCTCCCCGAAGGCGGGCCTGAACTTCGAACTCGAGGCGATCGCCTCGTCGTTCATCGGTGGCGCGTCCATGAGCGGCGGTGTGGGAACCGTCCTCGGCGCGATCATCGGTGGTCTCGTCCTCGGTGTGCTGAACAACGGCATGAACCTCCTCAGCGTCGGCACCGACTGGCAACAGGTCATCAAGGGCCTCGCCCTGCTGGCCGCGGTCGGGTTCGACGTGTGGAACAAGCGCAAGTCCGGTTCGTAAGTCATCTCGGGCCCCGTCGGAACAACCGGCGGGGCCCGCTTCCTTCACAGGAGCCGCTAGATGGAACTGAACAGACGAACGGTCATCGCCGGTGCCGCGGCCGCGGGAATCGCCGCGACGACGCTCGGGGGCACCGCTGAGGCGGCCGGCAGCAGGAAGCCGACCAAGAAGCTCTTCGGCACCCTCGCCGACGGCACGAAGGTCCACATCTGGTCGCTGGCCAACGGCGGCACGCGGATGAAGGTCCTGTCCTGGGGCGGTGTCGTGCAGTCCCTCGAGATCCCGGACCGCAGGGGCCACTACGCGAACGTCTCGGCGGGCTTCGACAACATCGAGGACTACGTCGCCAAGACGCCGTACTTCGGCGCGCTGATCGGGCGTTACGGCAACCGCATCGCCAAGGGCCAGTTCACCCTCGACGGCAAGAGCTACCAGCTCTCCGTCAACGACGGCGACAACAGCCTCCACGGCGGCAGCCAGGGCTTCGACAAGCGGGTGTGGGACGTCGAGCCGTTCACCAAGGGCTCGGACGTCGGACTGCACCTGTACTACACCTCGGTCGACGGCGAGATGGGCTACCCGGGCACCCTCAAGGTGAAGGTGACGTACACCCTCACCCGGCACGGCGAGTGGCGGATCGACTACGCGGCCACCACCGACAAGGCGACCGTGGTCAACCTGACCAGCCACGTGTACTGGAACCTCGGCGGCGAGGGCACCGGCACCATCGAGGACCACGAGCTGCGCATCGCCGCCTCCCGCTACACGCCCACCGACTCGGGTCTGATCCCCACCGGTGAGCTGGCGAAGGTCGCGGGCACCCCCTTCGACTTCCGCAAGGGCAAGGCGATCGGCCGGGACATCCGCACCGGGCACCCCCAGCTGGTCACCGCCAAGGGCTTCGACCACAACTGGGTCCTCGACAAGGGGATCACGGCCAGGCCCGAGCACGTGGCGAGCCTGCGCGACCCGCACTCCGGCCGCACCCTGAAGATCGCCACCAACGAGCCCGGTCTGCAGTTCTACTCGGGCAACTTCCTCGACGGCACGCTGGTCGGCCCCTCCGGCCACACCTACCGTCAGGGCGACGCCCTGTGCCTGGAGACCCAGCACTTCCCGGACTCGCCGAACCACCCGTCGTTCCCCTCGACGGTGCTGCGCCCGGGGCAGACGTACCGGACGACGACGATTCACTCGTTCGGCGCCTGACCTTTGGAGATGCGGAGATCGGGGTAGGGGTTCCCGAACTCACACTTCTTTCACACCCGTTGAACAGTGCCACGCAGGCATCCGTATGTAAGGGCGGCCCGTGCTCCCCCGCGCGGGCCACCCAATGACGACGGACCCGGTCGTCCCCGCCGGGTCCGCCCCATACGGAGGTTCGATGGCCGACAACGTCACCTCGTTGTTCCGCAGCACGGCTGCGCACAGCCCGTCCATGGCGGCGCTGGCGCGCGAAGGCGGAGACGGGACCGGCCCGGTGGACTTCTGTATCCCCTGCAATCCGTACTTCCCCACCCCGGCGATGATGGACACCATGGCCGCGCGGCTGAAGGACATCATCACCTACTACCCCAGCAGCGCCGACACGATCACCGCCGAACTCTGCAACCTGCTGCAACTGCCCCCGCAGGCCGTGGCGATGGGCAACGGCTCGACCGAACTGATCACCTGGATCGACCACCTGCTGGTCCGCGAGTCCCTCGCCATCCCGGTCCCCACCTTCGGCCGCTGGACCGACCAGCCGATGGAGACCGGCAAGCGGGTCGACATGTTCCCGCTCCAGGAGTCCAGCGGATTCGCCCTGGACCTCGCGCAGTACGCCGAGTTCATACGCACCCGGGGCACGCGGGTCGCGGTCATCTGCAACCCGAACAACCCCGACGGCGGCTTCCTCCACAAGCACGCGCTCGTGCAGTTCATGGACGCCATGGCCGACCTGGACCTCATCGTCATCGACGAGTCCTTCCTGGAGTTCGCCGACGCCGAGCAGGAGCCGAGCGTCGTCCAGGAGGCGATGATCCGGCCCAACGTCATCGTCCTGCGCAGCCTCGGCAAGAACTTCGGCCTGCACGGCATCCGCTTCGGCTACATGGTCGCGAACCCCGCCCTCGCCGGCCGGGTGCGCTCGATGCTGCCGAAGTGGAACCTCAACGCCTTCGCCGAGTACGTGGTGTTCATGCTCAAGGAGCACGGCGCCGAGTACGCGCAGAGCCTGCACCAGGTCCGCCGGGACCGCCTCGACATGGCGAGCCAGCTCGCCCAGCTGCCCGGCCTGACCGTCTACCCCTCCCAGGGGAACTTCCTGTTCGTGCGCCTGCCCGTGGGCGCGGAGGGCACCGTGGTCCGGGACCGGATGCTCACCGAGCACCGCATCCTCGTCCGTGAGTGCGGCAACAAGATCGGTTCGTCCAGCCGCTTCCTGCGGCTCGTGGTGCGCCCCCAGGTGGACGTGCGTCGCCTGGTGTCCGGCCTGGAACAGGTGCTCTACGGGACCAGGAGGGGAGCCGCCGTGCCCGAGCTCGCTCAAGGGACCAGCTACAGCTCGGGTACGGCGGCAGTGGACCGGCTGGTCGGCCAGACCAACGGCGCGGGTCTGCAGGACCTCGCCGCGATGGCCGTCGGCGGGGGCGGGAGCGTCGGCATGCCGATGCCGGTCGCCCAGCCGGTGGCGGTGGCCGCGGCGCCTCCCATGCCGGCGGCTGCTTCCATGGGAGGCGGCTCCATGGGGGGCGCGTCCATGGGAGGCGGGTCCATGAGTGGCGGGCCCATGGGTGGCGTTGCTTCCATGGGGGCGGGGATGCCTACGCCCGCCCAGATGCCGGCGCCGGCCCCGATGCCTGCCCCGGCCCCGATACCGACGCCCGCTCCGGCCCCTCCGGCGCCCTTCGCGCCGCCCGGCGGACCGACTCCGCCGGGGGTACCGGCCCGTGGCGGGCTCACCGCCGCGCAGGTGCGGGGGATGACGGCGCCGGCGCCCGGGGCTCCGCAGGAGCTGTCCCAGGCACCGGCCACCGGGTGGCCCAACGCTCAGAGCTGGCCCAACGCGGCCGGCATGGGCCAGGCCGGCTGACGGGCAGCGGACGGCCCGGTCAGTAGGCGACGGGCCATCCGCTGCTCCAGTTCAGGAGGTTGATGCCGAGCTTGGGCGTGCCGTTGTCGTTGCCGTCGTAGTAGTGGTAGACGATCAGGTCGCCGTCGGAGTCGTTCATGATCGACTGGCCGCCGGGGCCGATGTACCGGCCGTGCGACTCCAGGACCGGGGTGCCGCCGTTGTTCATCATCGAGACGCCGTTCCTGTCGACGTACGGCCCGGTGACGCTGGTGGCGCGGCCGACCTTGACCTTGTAGGTCGAACCGGTGCCGGCGCAGCAGGTGTCGTAGGACGCGAAGAGGTAGTAGTAGCCGTTCCGCTTCACGACGTACGGCGCCTCGACGGCCTTGGTCCCGGTCGGCCGGGAGGCGATCGAGTAGCGGGTGGTGTTGGTGGAGAGCTGCTTGCCGGTGGCCGGGTTGATCTGGATCATCTTCAGGCCGGTCCACCAACTGCCGAAGGACAGCCACCACTTGCCGTCGCCGTCGACGAACAGGTTCGGGTCGATGGCGTTGTAGTCGCTGGCGGTGGTGGAGGTGTACACGGTGCCCTGGTCGCTCCAGGAGCCGGGCAGGCCGGTGCTCGACGTGGCGAGGCCGATGGCGGACTTGTTGGACCCGAAGGTCGAGACGGCGTAGTACATCAGGTACTTGCCGCCCTGGTAGGAGATGTCGGGCGCCCAGGCCTCGGTGGCGTACGACGACCACCAGCCGGGCTTGGCGGAGAAGGCGTCGCCGCCTGCCGTGAACGCGATCCGGTCGGTGGAGGCGCGGTGACCGAGACCGCCGCCGGTGCCGTACAGCAGGTAACGCCCCGCCGACGTACGGATCATCGTCGGGTCGTGGATGGTGGTGGCACCGGTGACGGTTCCGGGGTTGGGGTACGCGGAGGCCGTGCCCGGGATCAGGGCCAGCAGGAAGGCCACGGGGACGGCGAGGAGTGAGGTGCGGCGCACGGTGACGCTCCTTCGCAGGATGCGAGTGGGGGGATGTTCGAAATGCCGATCACCGATCAGAGCTTCGGACGGGACCGTAGAATCGAACCCCTTGCGCGTCAATGGTCCGCGCACGCCTCACCGGTAGGGGTCAGCCGACCTGTTCGTAGACCATCGACCACCAGCTGTCCGGCTGGGCGAAGGCGTACGGGTCACGGGCCTTGAGGTACTCGACGAGCTTGTCGGTGTACGGAGCGCGGTCCTGGGGGGCGGCCTGTGCCAGGTGCCTGGTGCGCAGGGCGAAGCGGTACAGGAACTCGACGAGGTCGGCCAGGGTGCGGTTCACGATCTCGGCGCGCGGCTCCGCGTCGAAGGACATGAGGATGACGTAACCGCGGTCCATGTCGAGGCAGTACCGCATCGCCGGGTCGTCGGTGGGGCCGCCCAGGACGAGGATGTGGGTCTCCTCGCCGCCCGCGGCCACCGGCACCACAGTGAAGGGATCGGGTCCGTCGTCGGCGGTGTCGAGGGTGAACAGCACGTCGACGAGGACGGGGACACCGACCTCGCACAGCACCTCGGCGTCGGCCTCGGACAGTCCGCGCTCCTCGGCGACGGCACGGTCCAGCGTGACCACGCGGTCCGCGCCGAACAGTTCCGTCATCTCGTCATGGGTGGCCATGCGTCCTCTGTTTTCCCTTCGTGAGCGTGCGGGCGGATCAGTCGGCGAGACCGGCCCGGCGCAGCAGTTTCAGCCAGTCGTCGTACTCCACCAGTTCGTCGTCGACCAATGCCAACCGCTTGTACTCGTCGAACGTGGCCAGCCGCTCCAGGAAGTACGCCTCCACGCTGGGCGCGAGCTGGTCGAAGCGCTCCGCGTCGACCCACTCCCAGTGCTCGGCCGGGATACCGAGGACGGCGCCACCCGCGCGATCGAGGAAGACCGGCGTCTGGTTGGTCATCCCGATACAGAACAGCTTCTGCGGGGACAGGTCCAACGGGGAGTCGACCACCGGCTCGCAGTAGAACTGGTGCTCCTCCGCCTCGTCCAGACCGAAGAGCTGCACGGACGGCCCGCAGCTCGCGCCGTCGAGCACCCGGCAGAAGTCCAGGAACTCCCGCGGCACACCGTCGGCCTCCGCGGCGGCGGCCGTCTCCTCGTCGATCGTCCCGCCGAGCGTGAACGGGAGCACGTCAGGACTTTCCGCCAGCGCCGTCCGCAGTGCGTCCACCGTCGCGGTCAGACGGGACGACCCCGGGCTCGCGCTAGTCATCTGGCCACCATTTTATGTCGATATTGATGGGATTGCCGTCCGGAAGATCCTTGATCTGTGGACGTATCTGTGCGTTGCCGATGTCCTGGTTCGTGAACCGGTCGAGCATCCGCAGGTTACGCCACGCGTCCGGACCACCCGTCTGGAGTTCGTTGGTGTGGTCGGGCTCCATCTTACGGGCGGCCTCCGCCGCCTCCTTGGCGAAGTCGGGGTCGTCCTTGTGGTTCCTGTGGATCAGTGCGGTCAGCGCGCCCTTGTAGTCCGCTGTGATCTTCGAGTCACGATAATCCGAGGTCCTGCCCTTGAACTTGAAGAGCTTGCCCTCCTCGCCGAGCCGCTGAAGGGCCCGCGCCTTGCGCTCGAAGGCCTGCTTGGGCATCCCGGGCTTCCACTCCAGGGTGACGGTGTGCGGGTCCTTCGTCGTGTCCGGCCGGTCCTTGCCGATCCCGCCGCCGTCGCGGACCGTGTCCTGGTCGCGGGAGCGCTTGACGATGCTCTGGAGCATCGTCTCGATGTTCTTGTCGTTGCGCGCGTGGTTGTCGCCCATGGCGCGCACACCCTTGGACACGTCCTGGAGGTGCTTGTGGAGCTGGTCCTCGGCCTCCTCGATGGCCCGGAGGATCTTCTCGGCCCCGGTCTCGACGGCCGCCGCGAGGGCGCCCTTGCCCCGGGTGCGGTTCAGTCCGGCGCGGCTGCGGCGCAGGTGGGGGCGGGCGCCGGACTCGTGCTCGTCGGCCTGGGAGGTGATGCGGTCGGCGAGCCGGTCGTGGAGGTCCTTGTCGCTGCGTACGGTGTCGCTCACGCGGCGCCTCCCTTGGTGCCGAAGGTGCCCGTGGTGCCGGTGACGGCGTCCAGGCCCTCGGAGAGGCCCTCGCTGCCCGCGTGCAGGGTCTTGCCGGGGCTGTAACCGTCCTGCAGGCCCACGGCGTTGGCGCCGAGCTGGAGGACGAGGTCGGTGGCCATGTTGCCGAGCGCGGAGTAGACCGGGCCCATGGCGACGGACATGAGCTCCTCCATGAGGAGTCGCTCGGCCTCCTTCAGCAGCCGCCGCACGATGAGCCGGGTGGCCTGGGTGGCACCGAGCGCGCCGACCTCGGAGAGGCCGAGCGTGAAGGGTGCGGCGGCCTGGGCGGCGATGATCTCGGCGGCGAGGATGCCGAGTTGGACGATGGCGGCCACCTTGGCACCGGCCACGGCGATCGCGGCGCCGTCCAGGGCGGTCGCCCCGAGGTCGGCGGCCTCCCCGAGCCGTTCCAGGTGTACGTCGCTGACCTTGCCCCAGTGCTGCTGGAAGGCCGCGGTCGCGATGCCCTCGTTGCCCTCCAGGAACTCCCGGACGATGCTCGCCGTGGCGTCCTTGCCGGCCCGCATCTGCGACGCGAAGGAACGCAGCCCGTCGGCCATGTCCCGGTAGTCGTCCTCGTCGACGTTCGGCCACTCGACCCCGATGAGATCCAGCACCCACGCCGCCTCGTCGGGCAGCACGACCCCCATGCTCGTTCCCCCTTTGTCTTGGCAGGACCATTTCAGGTCACGCGTACGACGGCCGAACCTTACTACGG
>NZ_RSAJ01000168.1 GCF_003933965.1 Streptomyces sp. RP5T | reverse complement strand
ACCCGGTGCTGGTGCCCGCGGAGGCGATGCTCGGGGCGGACGGCGCCGGACGCGACATCGTGCTGAGCACGGTCCTGCCGTGGCTCCTCGAACTCCGGGCCGCCGCAGGGACCCGCCGCCCACCGGTCCTCGCCCCGGCCCTGGACCCGGGCCTCGACCCGGCCCTCGAATCCGGGGGCGCCCGCCGCCCCGCCGGCTCCCTCGCCGCGTCCTGACCGTGCCCGGCCGGACGTCAGCCCCGGTTCGCCCCGGCCGCGATCTGCCTGCGGTAGAAGTCGGTCGTGCGCTCGGTGTGCTTGCGCATCACCTCGCCCGCCTGCTCCGCGTCACCCTTGGCGATGGCCCTGATGAGCTGGGTGTGCTCGTTCCACGCCTCCTTGCCACGGGGCTTGGCGATGGGCGTGTAGTACCAGCGGACCTTCTGGCCGACCTGGGCGATGAGTTCGGCCAGTACGGCGTTGTCGGCGACCGCGGTGATGAAGTCGTGCAGCGCGGTGTTGGCGGAGACCAGTCGCTCCGCGTCACCGTCGGCGAGGGCGGCGATGCCTTCCAGCTGGAGCTCGTCGAGGCGGGTGATGTCCTCGGGCCCCGCGTTCTTGGCGGCGAGCTGGGCCGAGTAGGTCTCCAGGACCGACCGGACGCCGAGGAGCTGCGCGGCCTCCTCCTCCGTGGGGGAGTGGACGAAGGCCCCCTGGGCCGGCCGCAGATCCACCCAGCCCGCGGTCTGGAGCCGCTGGAGGGCCTCGCGCACCGGCTGGCGGCTGACACCGAGGTGTTCGGCGAGCTCGGCCTCGACCAGATGCTGGCCGGGCTTGAGGGAGCCGTTGATGATCAGCTCGGTCAGGGCGTCGTACACGGCCTGGCGCAGCGGTGCCGGGCGGGTGACGCGCCGGGACGCTGCGGCCGTGAGTGCCTCGCGCATGGTTGTCCCGTTCTGCCGCCGGGATCTCCGGGCGGCGGTTCTGCCAGGTGGAGGGCCGTGCGGAGAATCGCCGACGGCCGCGCCAGCATACAGGTTTTGGTATGCAACATGGCGGGCGGCGACTTCAGTTCGGCCCTGGTGGGCGCACATGTCGTCGTCGTTCGGGTGTCCGCCCTCCCGTGCGGGAGGGTTGTGTATACAGAAGTCTGTATGGAGTATTGTCGAAGTCTCCTGCATCCCTCGCCGGGGACCCGCGTGACGGAAGGCGAAGCGATCATGACGACCAGCGGGAATGACGGGACGGTCGAGAGCGTGGTCCGGGGGGTGGTGGCCCGTCATCGCGGCGAGCGCGGTGCGCTGCTGCCCGTACTGCACGCCGTCCAGGCCGAGTTGGGCCATGTGCCGCAGGAGGCCGTGCCGGTGCTCGCCGAGGAGCTCAACCTCTCCCGGGCGGACGTCCACGGAGTCGTGACCTTCTACCACGACTTCCGTCGCGAGCCCGCGGGCCGCACCACCGTGCGCATCTGCCGCGCCGAGGCCTGCCAGGCGCTGGGCGCCGACCAACTGGTGCGCTACGCGAGCGAGTCGGGACTGCGGCTGGGGGAGACCACGGCGGACGGCTCGGTCACCGTCGAGCAGGTCTTCTGCCTCGGCAACTGCGCGCTCGGTCCCACCGTCGAGGCGAACGGACGGCTCTACGGCAGGGTCGGCCCCGCACGCCTGGGCTCGATCCTCGACGGGACGGTCTCCTCATGAACAACCCCTCGCACTCCGCGGCCACCGTCTACGTCCCCCGCGACTCCGCGGCCAGGTCCGTCGGCGCCGACGAGGTCGCACAGGCCCTCCGACAGGCGTCAGGCCGCGGCGACTTCGCACTGGACGTCGTACGCAACGGATCGCGCGGCATGCTGTGGCTGGAACCCCTGGTCGAGGTGGTGACCCCCCAAGGGCGCGTCGGCTACGGCCCGGTGGCCCCCGAGGACGTCGAGGGACTCCTCGCCGCCGGCCTGCTCGACGGCGGGGACCATCCGCTGCGGCTCGGCATCGTCGACGAACTGCCCTGGCTGGCACGCCAGAACCGCGTCACCTTCGCCAGGGTCGGTGTGACCGACCCCCTGTCCACCGAGGACTACGAGGCCCACGGCGGCCTCGCCGGCCTGCGCGCCGCACTGGAGCTGGCGCCCGCGGACGTGGTCGCCGAGGTCACCGCGTCCGGACTGCGCGGCCGCGGCGGCGCCGGATTCCCGGCAGGCGTCAAGTGGAAGACCGTGCTGGAGTGCGCCGACGAGCTGAAGTTCGTCTGCTGCAACGCCGACGAGGGCGACAGCGGGACCTTCGCCGACCGCATGGTCATGGAGGGCGACCCGTTCATGCTCATCGAGGGCATGACCATCGCCGCGCACGCGGTCGGAGCGAGCGAGGGCTACCTGTACATCCGCTCGGAATACCCGGACGCCGTGGCCACGATGCGCCGGGCGATCGGCATCGCGCGCGAGCACGGCTGGCTCGGCCGGAACATCCTCGGCTCCGCCCTCGACTTCGACCTGCACGTCCGCGTCGGCGCCGGCGCGTACATCTGCGGCGAGGAGACCTCCATGCTGGAGAGCCTGGAGGGCAAGCGCGGCATGGTCCGCGCGAAACCGCCGATCCCCGCGATCGAGGGCCTGTTCGGCAAGCCGACGGTGGTGAACAACGTCCTCACCCTCGCCACCGTGCCCGTCGTCATGGCCGGGGGCGCGAAGGCGTACGAGCAACTGGGCGTCGAACGCTCCCGAGGCACCCAGGTCTTCCAGCTCGGCGGCAACATCGCCCACGGCGGCATCGTCGAGACCGCCTTCGGCATCACCCTGCGTGAACTCATCGAGGAGTACGGCGGCGGCACGCACTCGGGGCGCCCGGTGCGCACCGCACAGGTCGGCGGCCCCCTCGGGGCCTATCTGCCGGAGTCGATGTTCGATCTGCCCATGGACTACGAGGCGTTCGCGGCCGCCGGCGCGATGGTCGGCCACGGTGGCGTGGTCGTGTTCGACGACAGCGTGGACATGGCCGCCCAGGCCCGCTTCGCGATGGAGTTCTGCGCCGAGGAGTCCTGCGGCAAGTGCACACCCTGCCGGGTCGGCGCGGTGCGCGGCGTCGAGGTGATCGACAAGATCGTCGCCGGCACCCACCGCGAGGAGAACCTCGCCCTGCTCGAAGACCTCTGCGACCTGATGACCGAGGGCTCGCTGTGCGCGATGGGCGGGCTCACCCCGCTGCCCGTGCGCAGCGCCCTCACGCACTTCCCCGACGACTTCCTCGGCGGCCGTCGACTCCTGGACATCCACCCCGTACAGGCGACTGGCCCGAAGACGGAGGGCACGGCATGACACTCCTCAAGGAACCCGACTTCGGAACCCCCGAGCGGCCCGGCCCGGCCACGGTGTCCGTGGAGGTGGACGGCCTGCCGGTGACCGTCCCCGAGGGCACCTCGGTGATGCGCGCCGCGGCCCAAGCAGGCGTCGACATACCGAAGTTGTGCGCCACCGACAGTCTGGAGGCCTTCGGCTCCTGCCGGTTGTGCGTGGTCGAGATCGACGGCCGGCGCGGCACCCCGGCCTCCTGCACCACCCCGTGCGCCGACGGCATGAGGGTCAGCACCCAGACCCCGAAGGTCGAGAAGCTGCGCCAGGGCGTGATGGAGCTCTACATCTCCGACCATCCCCTGGACTGCCTGACCTGCCCGGCCAACGGCGACTGCGAACTCCAGGACATGGCAGGCGTGGTGGGCCTCAGGCAGGTCCGGTACGGCTACGAGGGCGAGAACCACCTCGACGCCGAGAAGGACACCTCCAACCCCTACTTCGACTTCGACCCGTCCAAGTGCATCGCCTGCTCCCGCTGCGTCCGCGCCTGCGGCGAGGTCCAGGGCACCTTCGCCCTGACCATCGAGGGACGCGGCTTCGACTCCAAGGTCTCCCCGGGCGCGGGGGAGTCCTTCATGGACTCCGAGTGCGTGTCCTGCGGAGCGTGCGTCCAGGCCTGCCCCACCTCCACGCTCCAGGAACGCTCGGTCGTCGAACTCGGCATGCCCACCAGGTCCGTTGTGACCACCTGCGCCTACTGCGGGGTCGGTTGCTCCTTCAAGGCCGAACTGCGCGGCGACGAACTCGTGCGCATGGTCCCCCACAAGGACGGCGGCGCCAACGAGGGCCACTCCTGCGTCAAGGGCCGCTTCGCCTTCGGCTACGCCACCCACCCCGACCGCCGGCTCAGGCCCATGGTCCGCGAGCGGATCACCGACCCCTGGCGCGAGGTCGAGTGGGACGAGGCGATCGGCATGGTCGCCCGCCGCATGCGCGAGATCCAGGACCGCCACGGAGCCGGCGCGATCGGCGCCATCACCTCCTCGCGGTGCACCAACGAAGAGGTCTACGTCGTACAGAAGATGGTCCGCGCGGCCTTCGGCAACAACAACGTCGACACCTGCGCCCGCGTCTGCCACTCCCCGACGGGATACGGGCTCAAGCAGACCTTCGGCGAGTCCGCCGGTACCCAGGACTTCCGCTCGGTCGCCGAGGCCGACGTCATCATGGTGATCGGCGCCAACCCCACCGACGGGCACCCGGTGTTCGCCTCCCGGATGAAGCGACGCCTGCGCGAGGGAGCCGAGCTGATCGTCGTCGACCCGCGCCGCATCGACCTCGTGCGCTCCCCCCACATCGAGGCCCGGCACCACCTCCAGCTGCGGCCCAGCACCAACGTCGCCGTCGTCAACGCCATGGCCCACGTGGTGGTCACCGAGAACCTGGTCGACCGGTCCTTCGTGGACCAGCGCTGCGAAGGCTTCGACGAGTGGGCCGATTTCGTCGCCCGCCCGGAGAACAGCCCGGAGGCCGTCGAGGAGATCACCGGCGTCGCGGCGGCCGAACTCCGCGCCGCGGCCCGGCTGTACGCGACCGCGCCCAACGGGGCCATCTACTACGGCCTCGGCGTCACCGAGCACAGCCAGGGATCCACCATGGTCATGGGAATGGCCAACCTCGCGATGGCGTGCGGCAACATCGGTCGCGACGGTGTCGGCGTGAACCCGCTGCGCGGCCAGAACAACGTGCAGGGCTCCTGCGACATGGGGTCCTTCCCGCACGAACTCCCCGGCTACCGGCACGTCTCGGACGACGCGGTCCGTACCGTCTTCGAGAACCTGTGGGGCGGAACCCTCCTCGCCGAACCGGGACTTCGCATCCCCAACATGTTCGACGCGGCCATCGACGGCACCTTCCGCGGCCTGTTCGTGCACGGCGAGGACATCGCCCAGTCCGACCCCAACCTGGGGCACGTCACCGCCGCGCTGGAGGCGATGGAACTCGTCGTCGTCCAGGACCTGTTCCTCAACGAGACGGCGAAGTTCGCCCATGTCTTCCTGCCAGGCGCGTCCTTCCTGGAGAAGGACGGCACCTTCACCAACGCCGAACGCCGCATCAACCGCGTGCGCTCGGTGATGAAGCCCAAGACCGGCAAGCACGAGTGGCAGATCGTCAGCGAGATCGCCACCGCCATGGGCTACGAGATGTCGTACGACCATCCCGGCCAGATCATGGACGAGATCGCCTCGGTCACGCCGACCTTCACCGGGGTCTCCTTCGACCTCCTCGACAAGCTCGGCAGCGTCCAGTGGCCGTGCAACGAGGCGGCGCCCGAGGGCACGCCCATCATGCACGTGGACGAATTCGTGCGCGGCAAGGGCAGGTTCGTCGTCACCTCCTACGTGCCGACGACCGAGCGCAGCACCCGGCGCTTCCCGCTGGTCCTCACCACGGGCCGCATCCTCAGCCAGTACAACGTCGGCGCCCAGACCCGCCGTACCGGCAACGTCGCCTGGCACCCCGAGGACATCCTGGAGCTGCACCCGCACGACGCGGAGGTCCGGGGCATCAACGACGGTGACATGGTCACCCTGGCCAGCCGCGTCGGACAGACCACCCTGCGTGCGGAGATCTCCGACCGGATGCCGACCGGGGTCGTGTACACCACGTTCCACCACCCCGTGACCGGTGCCAACGTGGTGACCACGGAGAACTCCGACTGGGCGACCAACTGCCCCGAGTACAAGGTGACCGCCGTGCAGGTCGCGCTCGCCCGCCCGGACCGGTCCGGCGAGGCCGGGACGACCGGGAACGATCTCGTGACGGTGGTGGACTGAGATGGCGGGGACCGTGCCGGCCGAGTGCAGGATGGCCAACGACATCGCCAGGAACCTCGGCCATCTGCCGGGGGAGGAGGCCGCGGAGGCGATCGCGGGACACATCGGCAAGTTCTGGGACCCGCGTATGCGGACGCGTCTGCACGAGTTCGCCGGCGCCGGAGCGGACGGCCTCGACCCCCTGGTGGTGGCCGCGGTGAAGCTCCTGAGCTGACGTGTGCCGTCTCCTCCCTGTACATAGGCCCACACTGCATACAGTATGGAGTCAGTGATCCCCAGTGATCCCAGGGCAGGGAGGAGCCGCACATGCTGTTCCGGCAGCTGGAGTACTTCGTGGCGGTGGCGAGGGAGCGGCACTTCGCCCGGGCGGCGGAGTCCTGCTATGTCTCCCAGCCCGCGCTCTCGGCGGCCATCGCCAAGCTGGAGCGCGAGCTCAACGTCACGCTGATCAACCGCGGCCACAACTACCAGGGCCTCACCCCGGAGGGCGAGCGGCTCGTCGTCTGGGCCAAGCGGATCCTCGCCGAACAGGACGCCTTCAAGGCGGAGGTGGCCGCCGTGCAGTCCGGCATCAGCGGCACCCTGCGGCTGGGCACGGACCCCACCGCGTCGACGACCCTCGCCCTTCCCGTGGCCGCCTTCTGCGCGGCGCACCCGCTGGCCAAGGTCCAGGTCCGCTCCAGACTGTCCACGAAGGAACTCCACCGTCAGCTCCGTGACTACGAACTCGACGTGGCCATCGCCCACTTCGACCCGGACGACCAGGAGGGCCTCCAGGTCGTCCCGCTCTACCAGGAGAGGTACATGCTCCTGGTCTCCGACGACCAGCTGGTGGCCCAGTCCGCCACGGTCTCCTGGGCGGACGCGGCCCAGCTGCCGCTCGCGCTGCTGACACCGGACATGCGGATCCGGCAGATCGTCGACACCGTGTTCGCGGAGAAGGGGTACGTGGTCACCCCGCAGGTCGAGACGGACTCCATCGCCTCCCTCTACGCGCACGTGGGGGGCGGCGGCTGGGCGAGCATCGTCCCGCACACCTGGCTGAGGGCGATGCCGGTGGTCGGTCGCACCCGGGCGGTGCCCCTGGTCGACCCCGAGGCCGGCGCCCAGGTCTCGGTGGCCATCCACGCGGCGACCCCCGGCTCGGTCGCCGCCCGGGCATTCGTCAACGCGGCGACGAGCCTCTCCCTGGACGACTTCTTCGCCCGCCCCCTGCCCCCCGAACACCGAGTGCGCTGAGCCGGCCGACGGCTCTGGACTCGGCGAGTGCGCACCCTGGCGTGGACCCCGGGTCGGCTTGTCACCTGCTCTCGATCAGTCAGGAAGTCTGTGCCAGCGACGGCAGATCGTCCAGCGGAGTCTCCCCGGCCCAGTCCGACCGGCTCCTGCGCCGAGGCGTCCCCTGCTCGTCGACCTGCGGCAGCTCCCGGGTGCGCTCCTCGTCCCGGAAGTACCCTCGCGGCACCCGGTCCGAGGGGCCCTCCCCCGGCGCCGGAGGCACGGGCGGCAGCACCGCCGTCTCGTCGGCGGCACCAGGAGGAACCGGCGGCAGCACCGCCGTCTCGTCGGCGGCACCAGGAGGAACCGGCGGCAGCACCGCCGTCTCGTCCGCCGCACCCGAAGGAACCGGCGGCTGCGGAAGCTCGGCCGTCACCTCGGAGTCGGCGGCCTCGCCGGACGCCCCGGAGGACTCCTCGTCGTCCTTCACCATGGACACGCGGGGCAGCACAGCCGTCTCGTCCACCGGCCCGCCCGACGCGTTAGTCGGCGTCACCACGGGCGTGGGCACGGTCGCCGCGTCCAACCCCGCCGCCGGAGTGGCGGCCTGCTTGGGCCCTTCCTCCGCCGCCGCGGCCGCGGCCTCGGCGAGCCGCCGGGCCTCCTCCGCCCGCAGCAACGCCTCCTCGGCCTTGCGCTGCTTCTCCAGCCGCCGCTCCTCGGCCTCGGCGCGCAGTCGCGCCTCCTCCTCGGCCCGCTTGCGAGCGGCCTCCTGCTGGGCCTTGCGCCGCGCCTCCTCCTCGGCACGGGCTTTCTCCTCGGCCAGGAGCCGTGCCCGCTCCTCCTCGGCCCGCCGGCGCGCTTCCTCGGCCCGCAGCCGGGCCTCCTCCGCCTGGCGTTCGGCCTCGCGGCGCTGGGCCTCCTCCAGCTCGCGCCGCTTGCGCTCCTCCTCCTCGGCCTTCAACCGGGCGAGCTGCTCCTGGCGCTCCCGCTCCAGGCGCTCCTCCTCGGCCTTGCGCGCGGCCTCCTCCTCGGCCCGGCGCCGCGCCTCCTCCTCGGCCTTGCGGCGGGCCTCCTCCTGCTCCCGGATCTCCTGCTCGGACAGCGGCAGCATCTGGTCGAGGCGGTGACGTACGACGGTCGTGACGGCCTCGGGCTCCTGCCCGGCGTCCACGACCAGGTAGCGCCCGGGGTCGGCGGCGGCCAGCGTGAGGAACCCGGACCGCACGCGCGCGTGGAACTCCGCGGGCTCCGACTCCAGCCGGTCCGGCGCCTCGGTGAACCGCTCGCGGGCGATCTCCGGGGACACGTCCAGCAGGACGGTCAGATGCGGCACCAGTCCGTTCGTCGCCCAGCGGTTGATGCGGGCGATCTCCGTCGGGGACAGGTCGCGCCCGGCACCCTGGTAGGCCACGGAGGAGTCGATGTACCGGTCGGAGATCACGACCGCGCCGCGCTCCAGGGCGGGCCGGACCACGGTGTCGACGTGCTCCGCGCGGTCCGCCGCGTACAGCAGCGCCTCCGCGCGGTGCGAGAGCCCGGCGCTCGACACGTCCAGCAGGATCGACCGCAGCCGCTTGCCGACCGGGGTCGCCCCCGGCTCGCGCGTGACCACGACCTCGTGGCCCTTGGCCCTGATCCACTCGGCGAGCGCCTCGGCCTGGGTGGACTTCCCGGCCCCGTCGCCGCCTTCCAGCGCGATGAAGAACCCGGTGCCGGCGGGCACGGTCTCCGGGTCGTCGCCGCCGAGCAGCGCGTCCCGCAGGTCGTGCCGCAGCGGTACGCCGGACCGGTCGTCGACCTTGGCGAGCACCAGCGCGGCCACCGGCAGCAGCAGCGCGCCGACCAGCATCAGGGTGAACGCGGCACCGCCGTGCGCGAACACGAACTTGCCGTTCTCCAGGCGGTGCGGTCCGATCGCCGCGGCCACCACGGGGGCGGCCAGGGCGCCGAAGGCCACACCGACCCGCACGACCGCGTGCAGATGCTCGGTGGTCCGGGCCCGCCGGTATTCCTCGGTCTCCTGGTCGAGCAGGGTGTGTCCGGTGTTGGCGGCCACGCCCGCGCCGACACCGGCCAGCGCGTCGATCAGCAGCACGGTGGTGACGTCCGGGACGAGCCCGGCGGCGAGCAGGGCGACCCCGGTGAAGGCGATCGCCAGCGCGAGCAGCCGACGCCGCGACAGCGAGACCAGCACCCTGGGCGCCGTACGGATACCGACGACTACGCCGCCGGTCAGCGCGAGCACCATCAGCCCGTACAGCACCGGGCCGCCGCCCAGGTCCCTGGCGTGCAGCACGGCCACGGCCACGGCGGCCGCGATCGCCCCGGCGACGGCGGCGCAGGCCGGCACAAGCAGCGGGATCGCGCCGGTACGGCCCTTGTCGACGCCGGTGCCCGTCTTGGGCCGGCGCAGTCCCTCCAGCGGCGAACGCGCGCGGGGGGTGCGGGTGCCGGGCAGTTCCAGGAAGGTCAGCAGGGACAGGGACGCGGCGAACATGCCGGCCGCGACGTACGACCCGAGGGCCGCCTGGTGCTGTCCGAACCAGGCGATGCCGGAGCCCAGCAGGTTGTTGAGCAGGCCCGCGACGACG
This sequence comes from Streptomyces sp. RP5T, assembly GCF_003933965.1. GTDB lineage: Bacteria > Actinomycetota > Actinomycetes > Streptomycetales > Streptomycetaceae > Streptomyces. The sequence continues at coordinate 5,558 of NZ_RSAJ01000168.1, read as the reverse complement.
AGCGCGGCACCGGCGAGCGGGATCGCCACGAAGGTCGTCCGCAGCGACAGGCGGCGCAGCGCGTCCAGGTGGTCCGGCAGCGGTCGTACCGTCGCCCCCTCCGGAGGCGGGGCCGGCAGCAGGGCGGGGGCCGCGCTCTCGCGGCACACGGTCCAGAAGCGCTCGGCGACGCCGGTCACGAAGACGGTCACCAGGAGCATCGCGAGGGCGTCGGCCGGCATCCAGTCGATCCACAGCGGCGCGACGATGAGCAGGGCGAGCCTGACCCCGTCCGCGCCGGCCATGGTCCAGCGGCGGTCGAGCGGCCCCTCCTGCGAGGTGAGCGAGGTCAGCGGGCCGAGCAGGACGGCGCCGAAGAGCAGCGTCGCCAGGATGCGCGTACCGAAGACGGTCGCCACTGCGAATGCCGCGCCCCGGTAGCCGCCACTGAATGAGCCCTCGGCAATGGCCGCCTGAAGGGCCAGCAGCACCAGCACGAGAAGTGCGAGGGTGTCGCCGATCCCGCCGACGAGCTGGGCGCTCCACAGGCGTTTGAGCTGGGGCCTGCGCAGCAGGGCGCGGACGGCGCGCTCGCGGGAGTCCGCGGCCAGGGCGTCGTCGGGGGCCGGTTCAGGGGCCGTTGGCTGCTCCGCACGGGTCATGCGTTCAGCCTATCGGGAGCCACCGACAGCCCGGAGGGCCCGTCCTGACGTGCGCACGTCCCGACACCAAAGTGATGCCGGGACGTTCGCATTGCGAAGCCTCGGTGGAGGAACAGCGCCGGACTCAGTCCTCCGACGCCGCCTTCGACGCCGCCGCCTTCTTCGCGGTGGCGGTGGTCTTCTTCGCCGTCGTCTTCTTCGCGGCCGTCGTGGTCTTCTTCGCCGCGGTCTTCTTGGCGGCCGTCGCCTTCTTGGCCGGGGCCTTCTTGGCGGGCGCCTTCTTCGCCGCCTTCTTGGCGGGCCCCTTGGCCCGCTTCTCGGCGAGCAGTTCGAAGCCGCGCTCGGGGGTGATCTCCTCGACGCTGTCGCCGGAGCGCAGGGTCGCGTTGGTCTCCCCGTCGGTCACGTACGGTCCGAAGCGGCCGTCCTTGACCACCACCGGCTTCTCGCTGACCGGGTCGGTGCCCAGCTCCTTCAGCGGCGGCTTGGCGGCGGCGCGGCCGCGCTGCTTGGGCTGGGAGTAGATCTGCAGCGCCTCTTCGAGGGTGATCGTGAAGAGCTGCTCCTCCGTCTGCAGCGAGCGCGAGTCCGTGCCCTTCTTCAGGTACGGGCCGTAGCGGCCGTTCTGCGCGGTGATCTCCTGGCCCTCGGCGTCGGCGCCGACGACCCGCGGCAGCGACATCAGCTTCAGGGCGTCGTCCAGCGTCACCGTGTCCAGCGACATCGACTTGAACAGCGAGGCCGTACGCGGCTTCACGGCGTTCTTGCCGGTCTTCGGGGTGCCCTCGGGCAGCACCTCGGTGACGTACGGGCCGTAGCGGCCGTCGCGGGCGATGATCTGATGGCCCGTCACCGGGTCGGCGCCCAGCTCGAAGTCGCCGCTGGGCTTGGCGAGCAGTTCCTCCGCGAGCTCGACGGACAGCTCGTCCGGCGCCAGGTCCTCGGGCACGTCCGCCCGCTGGTGGTTCTCGGAGTCCTTCTCGCCGCGCTCGATGTAGGGGCCGTAGCGGCCGACCCTGAGCACGATGTCGTTGCCCACCGGGAACGAGGAGACCTCGCGGGCGTCGATCGCGCCCAGGTCGGTCACCAGCTCCTTGAGGCCGCCGAGGTGGTCCCCGTCGCCGTTGCCGGCCTCGGCCGCGCCGCCGATGCCGTTGCCCTCGCCGAAGTAGAACCGCTTCAGCCACGGCACGGACTGGGCCTCACCGCGCGCGATGCGGTCGAGGTCGTCCTCCATCTTGGCGGTGAAGTCGTAGTCGACGAGCCGCCCGAAGTGCTTCTCCAGGAGGTTGACCACGGCGAAGGAGAGGAAGGACGGCACGAGTGCCGTGCCCTTCTTGAAGACGTAGCCGCGGTCGAGGATCGTGCCGATGATCGACGCGTACGTCGACGGGCGGCCGATCTCGCGCTCTTCGAGCTCCTTGACGAGGCTGGCCTCGGTGTAGCGGGCCGGGGGCTTGGTGGCGTGCCCGTCGACCGTGATCTGCTCGGCGGACAGCGGGTCGCCCTCACTGACCTGGGGCAGTCGGCGCTCGCGGTCGTCCAGCTCGGCGTTCGGGTCGTCGGCGCCCTCGACGTAGGCCTTGAGGAAGCCGTGGAAGGTGATCGTCTTGCCGGAGGCGCTGAACTCGACGTCCCGGCCGTCGGCGGCGGTGCCACCGATCTTCACGGTCACGCTGTTGCCGGTCGCGTCCTTCATCTGCGAGGCGACCGTGCGCTTCCAGATCAGCTCGTAGAGCTTGAACTGGTCGCCGGTCAGACCGGTCTCGGCGGGCGTGCGGAAACGATCACCCGAGGGGCGGATCGCCTCGTGCGCCTCCTGGGCGTTCTTGACCTTGCCGGCGTACGTCCGCGGGCTCGACGGCAGGTAGTCGGCGCCGTAGAGCTGGGTGACCTGGGCGCGGGCGGCGGTGATCGCCGTGTCCGACAGGGTCGTGGAGTCCGTACGCATGTAGGTGATGAAGCCGTTCTCGTACAGCTTCTGCGCCACCTGCATGGTGGCCTTCGCGCCGAAGCCGAGCTTGCGCGAGGCCTCCTGCTGGAGGGTCGTCGTACGGAACGGGGCGTACGGCGAGCGGCGGTACGGCTTGGACTCGACCGAGCGGACCGCGAACCGGGTCTGCTCCAGCGCGGCGGCCAGCGCGCGGGCGTTGGCCTCGTCGAGGTGGAGGGTGTTCGCGCTCTTGATCTGTCCCAGGGAGTCGAAGTCGCGGCCCTGCGCGACCCGCCTGCCGTCGACGGTCTGCAGACGCGCGACCAGCGACGACGGGTCCGAGGGGTCTCCCGCGCGGCCGGTGGCGAAGGTGCCCGTCAGGTCCCAGTACTCGGCGGAGCGGAACGCGATGCGCTCGCGCTCCCGCTCGACGACGAGCCGGGTCGCGACGGACTGGACACGGCCGGCCGACAGGCGCGGCATGACCTTCTTCCACAGGACCGGCGAGACCTCGTAGCCGTAGAGGCGGTCGAGGATGCGGCGGGTCTCCTGGGCGTCGACCAGCTTCTGGTTCAGCTCGCGCGGGTTGGCGACGGCGGCCTGGATCGCGGCCTTGGTGATCTCGTGGAAGACCATCCGCTTGACCGGGACCTTGGGCTTGAGGACCTCCTGGAGGTGCCACGCGATGGCCTCGCCCTCGCGGTCCTCATCGGTGGCGAGGAAGAGCTCGTCGGAGTCCTTCAGCAGGTCCTTGAGCTTCTTGACCTGGGCCCGCTTGTCGGCGTTGACGACATAGATGGGCTCGAAGTCGTGCTCGACGTCCACGCCGAGGCGGCGGACCTCGCCGGTGTACTTCTCGGGCACCTCCGCGGCGCCGTTGGGGAGGTCGCGGATGTGCCCGACGCTCGCCTCGACGACGTATCCGGGGCCGAGATAGCCCTTGATCGTCTTCGCCTTGGCAGGCGACTCGACGATGACGAGTCGGCGGCCGCCCTGTGCGGTCTCGCTGGTCGGGGACAACTTCGCTCTTCTCTCCGGTCGACACTGGGGTCTCCCCAGGCCTTGGTTCCCGGGGTCGGGTCATACGGACGCTTGCGGAGTGTGACGGTACATCCCGCCCCCGTGTCAAACGGGAAAAGCCCGCAACGGCCACTCGAACGGTAACCCGACTACCGCCATTCCTGCCGCCCGGAGTACCCACCGGCCTTTTCGGGCTCAACCGGAGGGTGATCTCCCCCTTACCGGCCGGACCGCTCGCGGCGACCTCCCATGTGCCGTCCTAGAGGCCGGTGAAGCACCATGCGCCGAGGGCCAGCGCAATGAGCGCGGCGAGCGTCGCGAGGGTCGCGGATGCGACGGGACTCACACCATGGGCGACGGGCTCGCGATGCCGTACCCGGGCCGCGGTCCACGCCAGCAGCCCTCCACCGAACAGGGCGAACACCGTTCCCGCGAAGATCGCCGGTCCGCTCTCCATGGTCTTCCTCGCCCCTTTTCTCCCGGCCGCGCGTGCGCCTGCGATGGAGACTGGCACGCGCGGGCGGCGGACAGACGAACCCCGGGTTAACGCCGGGCCGACCCGACCGCGGGCCCCGGACGGGTCCCGCCCGGCCCTCCGCCCGAGCGCCGCACCCTCGCCTCCCCTGGCCGACCCGGCCGACCACGGATCCCGTCCGGATCCCGTCCGGATCCCGTCGGGACCCGTCCCGTTCTCGCCCGTTTCTCTCCCGGACCCGCGCATACGCGACCGGGACCGCGGCGGATTCGGCTCGGAAACCGACCGGATTCATACCGCGCCGGGCGGAGGTATCTTCCCGGTCGATTTCTTGTTGTCGGTCAGGCTGACCGTGCACACGATCTTGGTGAATCCCTTCTTCCAGTCGTCCTCGTCGGCCACCCACCCGTACACGAGACGCTCCCGGTCAGGTGCCCAGGCCGCCTCGAATTTGTTGCCGCACAACTTGGTCGCGTTGTCGGTGCCCTTCTTGTGGCTCATTCCGTCCGGGGCCGGAACGGTGCCGATCACCTGGTCGGTGTGCGGTTCGGAACAGTCGGTGAGGGGAGCCTGGTAGCCGTCGTCGAGCTGCTGGTACACCCAGCAGTCGCCGACGCTCATCTGACCGACCCACAGGTCCGTGCCCGGGTCCCGGAGACGGCCCACCTCACCGCCGATCGCGGCATGGCGCCCGAGGACCAGACACGCCGTACCGCCGCCCGCCGCGCGGAAGCCCCGCTCGGTCGGCACGACGGCGTACCCGGCCGCGTCCGGCAGCGCGTCCACGACGGCCCGGCTCAGGCTCGCGCAACGGTTCGCCCCGCGGGCCTCGGCGTCGGCGAAGTCGGTGGCCGTGTCGACCGCCACGACCTGGCCGTCCGGCCAGTCGTCCGCGCAGTCCACGACCCCGAGGTTGGGCGCCGACCTGAACGGCGTCCCCGACCACACCGCCTGCACGCAGTCCCCGGTCTCCAGGGGCTCGTCGAGCCCGACCACGTCGCCGTACGGCAGCACGGGCCCGGTGGGCGACGACCCCTGCGACGCGCTCGCGCCCGCCCGCGGCGACGACTTGGTCGCGGTGTCCTTCTTGTCGTCGTCCCCGGTCAGCGACATGACTGCCCACGCGCCGCCCGCCACGACGAGGAGCACGCCGAGGACGAGCGCGACGAGGGCGAGACGTCTTCCGGGCCCGCCCGAGCCTCCGTGTCCACCGGCCGCCCCACCGCCGTACGGCTGCGGGTACGGCGCCGGGGCCCCTCCGCCGTCGTACGGCGAACTCGCCTGCTGGGCATAGGGGTTGCCCGGTGCCGGTCCCCGCCCGGCGGCGGTCGGCCACGCGCTGTACGGCGATGCCGGGCCGGGGGTGGCCGGACCCCGCGCACCGGCCCCGGCGTCGGCCGCGCCCACCGGGGTGTGCGGTGTCGGGGTCCGTGGAGGTGGGGGCCCACCGGCAGCCGGGCCGCCCCAGCCCCCGGCCGACGGTCCGAAC